>CAZBPZ010000008.1:0-32717 GCA_964493955.1 uncultured Dehalococcoidales bacterium
GGCCCGCCCATTTAACGGTCGCAACCCCGCGCCGGCACTGTCAATTGTTGGGGGTGGCCTATATCCGCCGCCGCAACTCGAAGATACGGTCGCGCAGCAAGGCCGCCCGCTCAAACTCGAGGTCCCGTGCCGCCGCCTTCATCTGGGCCTCCAGGTCCCGGATGAGGCGGGCAACTTCCTCAGGTGGTATGGCTTCACCGGGAGTATAAGGCTGACGTGTCTCGTGCACGGTGGCCGCTACCCGCTCTGTTATATCACGGATGGCCTTGCGGATACCCTGCGGGGTAATACCGTGCCGGCGGTTGTACTCTTCCTGGATACGGCGGCGGCGGCGTGTCTCTTCGATGGCACGCTGCATGGAGCTGGTGATGGTATCGGCGTACATGATGACATGACCGTCAATGTGGCGCGCCGCCCGTCCCATCGTCTGGATGAGGGCCCCCTCGGAGCGAAGGTAGCCCTCCTTGTCGGCATCCAGTATCGCCACCAGGCTTACCTCCGGCAGGTCCAGGCCCTCGCGCAGCAGGTTGATACCCACCACCACGTCGTAGACGCCGAGGCGCAGGTCACGCAGGATTTCAACCCGCTCCAGCGTCTCTATCTCGGAGTGGAGGTAGTGCGTCTTGATACCGAGCTCAATCAGGTAATCGGCCAGCTCCTCGGCCATCTTCTTGGTAAGGGTCGTCACCAGCACCCGCTCGCCGCGCCCAACGCGTACCTTTATCTGCTCCAGCAGGTCATCTATCTGGCCACGGGTCGGCTTCACCTCAACCGTCGGCTCCAGCAGGCCGGTGGGGCGGACAAGCTGTTCCACTATCTGCTGGCTGTGCTCGCGCTCGTAGGGGCCGGGTGTGGCCGAAACAAAGATGACCTGGTTGATACGCTGCTCAAACTCCGCCCAGTTCAGGGGGCGGTTGTCCAGCGCCGAGGGCAACCGGAAACCGTGCTCCACCAGCGTCTCCTTGCGCGAGCGGTCGCCGTGGTACATGCCCCGTATCTGCGGCAGGCTCATGTGGGACTCGTCAATGAACATCAGGTAGTCATCCGGGAAGTAGTCCAGCAGCGTCCACGGGGTGCTGCCGGGAGGACGCTGGGCCAGGTGGCGGGAGTAGTTCTCCACGCCGGCGCAGTAGCCGGCCTCGCGCAGCATCTCCAGGTCATAGCTGGTGCGCGTCTCCAGGCGGGCAGCTTCCAGCAGCTTGCCCTGCTCCCGCAACTCCCGCAGTCGCTGCGCCAGCTCCTCCTCTATACCCCGGATGGCAAGCTCAAGCTTCTCCCGCGAGGTGACGAAGTGCTTGGCCGGGTAGATGTCCACCGAGTCCAGCTCGGCCAGCACCTCACCGGTCAGGGGGTCGATGCGGACAATGCGCTCCACCTCGTCGCCGAAGAACTCCACCCGCACCGCCAGCTCCTCGTAGGCGGGCTGGATTTCCAGGGTATCGCCGCGCACACGGAAGCGCCCGCGGGTGAAATCGTAGTCGTTACGGGAGTACTGCATGTCCACCAGGCGGTGCAGTACCCTCTGCCGGTTATGCGTCTCACCCTTCCGGAAGGAGAGGACGAAGCTGTGGTACTCCTCCGGCTCGCCCAGGCCGTAGATGCAGGAGACCGAGGCCACAATCAGCACATCGCGCCGCTCAAAGAGGGCACGGGTAGCGGCGTGGCGCAGCTTGTCTATCTCCTCGTTGATGTCGGCTTCCTTTTCTATGTAGGTATCGGTGTGCGGCAGGTAGGCCTCCGGCTGGTAGTAGTCGTAATAGCTGACGAAGTATTCCACGGCGTTATGGGGCAGGAACTCCCTGAACTCGGAGTAAAGCTGGGCGGCCAGCGTCTTGTTGTGGCAGATTACCAGGGTGGGGCGCTGCAGGCGGGCCACGATGTTGGCCATGGTGAAGGTCTTGCCCGAGCCGGTCACCCCCAGCAGTGTCTGCTTGCGCAGGCCGCGCTCCACCCCGCGGACGAGCTTTTCGACCGCCCCGGGCTGGTCGCCCGTCATGCCGAAATCGGAGACAACCTCAAAGCGGGGCATAGGACACCACGGAAGGGAAACGGTTACAGTTCAAGTATAACCGGCGGCAGCCGGCGCTTCAATCGGCCAAGCCGCCCATCGCCACCAGTAGCTTCGACTCCATAGTCTGGAAGTTCATCGCCCCGGTGTGGGTGGCCCGGATGATGCCTTGAGCGTCCACGAAGAAGCTGGCCGGGATACCGGCAACGCGGTAGCGGCTGGCCACCATCCCGGTGCCATCCAGCAGGAACGTCCAGCTGAAGCCACCCTCCTGCACGAAGGCCTGCACCACCAACGAGGCCTCGCGAATGTCCACCCCCAGGATGACCACGCCACGGTCCCGGTACTTCCGGTAGAGGCGCTCCATCTCCGGCAGCTCTGCCCGGCACGGCGGGCACCAGGTTGCCCAGAAGTTGACGAAGACCGTCTTTCCCCGGAAATCGCTGAGGCGCACGGTGTTCCCTTCCAGGTCCGGCAGGGCAAAGTCCGGGGCCGGCTGCCCTATCACCGGTGCTGCCGCAGCCGCCGCCGTGCCCGGGGCCACCCCGGCCCCGGCCGGCTCACAGCCCGCCGCTGCCACAAGCACCCCCAGGAGAACCACCAGACCGGGCCACCACCTCATCCCGTGCCTCATCCCCGGACGCCCCCTTCCCTAGCCGGCCAGCCGGCCGACGGCCAACCAGAAGTATATTATGTAAGCCCCGGCAAAGATGAGCAACAGGCCGCTCAGGCGGGCCACCAGCGGTACCAGCCGCCGTATCCAGCGCATCACGCCCTCCTGCAGCAGGGCCGTGGCCAGGGTCACGATGACGATGACAAAGCCCATGCCGAGCGAGTAGCTCAGGTACTGCAGCAGGCCCCGGCCGAACCCGCCCTCGGCGATGGCGCTACCCACCACCGCCAGGAACACCGGCAGGGTACAACTGAGCGAGGCTATCCCATAGGCAATCCCGAAGACCAGAAAACCCCGCACCCCCACCGCGCCTCCCCCGCCAACACGGCCTGCCAGCCTCGCCGGCAGGCTGAGGTAGAGGTGACCTCCCGCCAGCACGTAGATACCCAGCACAATGAGGACAACGCCGATGAAGACGGCCAGCCGGGGTATCACCGAGCTCAGGTACTGCCCGCCCGCCGAGAGCACCACCCCCATGGCACCGAAGAAAATGGCAAAGCCGGCCGTAACAACCCCGCTCATCAGCAGGGCGCGGCCGGCCCTCCTCAGGGCAGACCGGCGCCGGTAGTCCTCCGCCCGGGTGTCAAGGTGCAGTGAGACATAGGCCGGCAGCATGGCGATGCCACAGGGGCTGACGGTGGTGACCATCCCGGCGGCAAAGGCATAGCCGAAGGGCAGCCACTGGCCCAGCCCGGCAACAAGACTTTCTATCACGCACCACTCCCTGTGACGATTGTAAGCGGCAGGAGCGGTGCCGCGCAAACCACCGGACGGCTCACGCCGGGGCCAGGAACCGCTCCGGCATGGCGCGGATTATATCCCCGGCTTCTCCGGCAATGCGCCGCCCCACCCCGGCCCAGGTGAAGGGGTACCTGGTACCTGCCACCTCATGGAGTCCCGTCCGAATCACGCAATCGCACCTTCTTCCTTGAAGCCGGCGATGTCTTCCCAGCTAAAGCCGTACTCAAGCAGTACCTCCTCGGTGTGCTGGCCGAACTCCGGGGCCGGCCGCCGCACCGTGGCCGGGGTCTTGCTCAGCATCACCGGGCTGGCCAGCTGCTCGATGCGCCCCCGGGTGGGGTGCTCGTAGGACACGATGCAGCCCGCCGCCCGTGCCTGCGGGTCGTTGATGGCCTCCTTGAGGCTCTGGTTCGGCGCATAGGGGATACCCTCCAGCAACGGACGCCACTCTTCCAGCGTCTTCTTGGCAAACTCCTCCGCGAAGATTTGTCGCAGCTCGGCCACGTGCTCGGCCCGGCCCTCCATCGTGCGGTAACGCTCGTCGGCCAGCAGGTCCTCCCGGCCCACCGCCCGGCAGAACTTCTCCCAGTAGCGGTCCGGCTGGAGGATCACGAAAATCAGCGCGCGCATGTCTTTCGTCAGGTACATCCCCGTCAGCGGGCTGGTGGCACGGGCCCCGAAAAAGGCCATCACCTGGGCCACGGCCGCCATAGCCTGCTGCTGCAGCTCGGCCGGGGGCTGCGGCAACCAGTCGGCCATGTCCATGCCGGTAATAAGTGCCCCGGAGACATCGAACGAAATCTGGTACAGCCCGGTATGGAAGAGCGAGACATTCACCTCCTGGCCCACACCCGTCTTCTCCCGGGTGTAGAGGGCCATCATCACGCCGTAGGCAAGCGCCAGGCCCACCACCGTATCACCGATGGCCGGCCGGTAGCCGAGGCAGGGCACCCCCGGATAGGACAGCATGTAGGGTATCCCGGCACGGGCCCAGTAGGCGGTGGTATCGTAGGCGGGCAGGTCCCGGTCCGGGCCACCCTTGCCATACCCGGTAACATTGCCGAAGATGATACGCGGGTTAATCTGGCTGAGCTTCTCATAGGTGAGGCCGAACCGCTCCAGCTCAAAGGAGCGGAAATTGCTGAGAAAGACGTCCGCCTGCTCCACCATGCGGTAGATAATCCGCCGCCCGCTCTCCCGGTAGAGGTCCACCGTGGCACTACGCTTGTTGCGGTTAAAGTTTTCCCAGTTGTAGTTAAAGTCTGACGGTGCCGCCCCGCCCTGGGCCGCCTGGGCATCCTGAAAAAAGCGCCAGTAATCGCCCGTGACAGGGTTCTCGATATGCACCACGTCCGCCCCGAAGTCACCCAGGTGGCGCGCCGCTACCGGCACCGCCGCCACCTGCGAGCAGTCAATCACCTTAATCCCTTCCAGCGCCATGCCCATAACATTATGTCTCCATTCCGCCGTTATTCTACCGGGTGCGAAAACTCTATTAGAGAGCCCCCGCTTTGTCAAGGCAGACCATGGTGTGATACTGTGGGCCGCCCGGCGTATACTGGAGTTAGATAGCGAACCGTAACCAAGGCAAGAAAGGGAGGGAGAAATGAAAAATCGCATCTTTGCCCTGAGCCTGCTGGTACTGGCAGCAGGCCTGGTACTGACCGGCTGCAACGGTAGCAGCGCTGGCAATGCCGCTGCCACCACGGCCAGCAAGGCTACCACGGCGGCACCGTCGGTTATTGTCTCAAGCCAGCAGGAAGGCATCTGGGTCTCCGGCCAGGGTAAGGTCTCGGCCGCACCGGACATCGCCATCCTGACACTGGGGGTGGAGGTCCAGGACACCAGCGTAGCCCAGGCACAGGCAAAAGCCGCCGACGCCATGACCAGCATCCAGGCGGTCCTGCGCGACAGTGGCATCGCCGCCAAGGACATCCAGACGCGCTACTTCAACATCAGCCAGGTGACCCGCTGGGACCCGGAGCGGCAGGAGTCAAAGGTAACCGGCTACCGCGTGACCAACACCGTTACCGCCCGGATACGCAACCTGGACAATGTTGGCAAAATCATCGACGCCGTGGCAGCTGCCGGGGGCGACTACACCCGCATCAACGGCATCAGCTTCTCAATTGAAGACACCACCGCCCTGCTGGAGCAGGCGCGCGAGAAGGCCATGGCCGACGCCAGGGCCAAGGCCGAGCAACTGGCCCGGCTGGCCGGCGTCACCCTGGGCAGCCCCACCTATATCTCGGAGAGCGGCTACACTCCGAGAGCACCCACCCCGATGATAGGCAAGGCCGAGTCACTGGCCGCCGGGGTCGAAACTCCCATCAGTGCCGGCGAGCTTGAGGTCTACGCCAGCGTACAGGTCGGCTACGCCATCCGGTAGGAAACGCCGGGCGAAGACGAAAGGGGGGCGGGGCCCCGGCTCCCGCCCCCCTCGCCGTGTCACGGCGATGTCCCCAGGTACTGCAACGCCAGGCGAACACGCTCCTCCACGGCCAGGCTGGCCCCGGACGGCAGGCTGGCCACCGCCCGGCTTGCCTCCGCCACCGAGTACCCCAGCGAGGTGAGGGCCGCCAGCACCTCGGCGTTCTCGCCGGAGATATGCTCCGCCGGAGCGATGGCAAGCCCGGCCCCAATCCTGTCCCTCAGCTCCAGCACAACGCGGCTGGCCGTCTTCTTGCCCACGCCCGGCACGCTCATCAGCAGGTCGGCGCTACCGGTGGCAATTGCCATCGTCACCTGCTCCGCCGTAAGGGCGGAAAGAATCGCCAGGGCCAGCCGTGGCCCCAGACCAGAGACCCCCAGCAGGCTCTCAAACAGGCGGACATCTTCCGGCGAGGCAAAACCGTAGAGGGCCAGGCTGTCATCCGTGACATGGAGGTGGGTGTGCAGCGCCACCTCGGACCCGACCTTACCCAGCCGGCCCAGCAGCGAGGTGGGCACATAGACACGGAAGCCCACCCCGCTGACATTCACCACCACCCAGTCCGACCCCAGCGCTTCAACCGTCCCCTTCAGGCTGGATATCATCGGTGCTTGCCCGGCTCCTCTTCAGCCAGCAGCCGGCCCAGATGGACCTCGCCCAGGTGGCAGAGGGCAACCGCCAGGGCATCGGCGGCGTCGGCCGGTTCGGGGACCTCCGTCAGGCCAAGCTGCAGGCCCACCATCTGCTGTACCTGCTCCTTGGAGCTACCACCGTAGCTGGTAACGCGCTGCTTTATCCGGGCCGGGGTATACTCATAGACCGGGATGCCATGCCTGACCGCCGCCAGGATGGCCACCGCCTGTGCCTTGCCGATGGCCAGGGCCGAGCTCACGTTCCGCCCCACGAAGGGGCGCTCCACCGCCACCGTGTCCGGCTGGTACTCCGCCACCACCCGGCACACCTGCTCGTAGAGGCGGCCCAGCCTCTCGCCCAGGCCGAGGCGCGCCGGGCAGCTGAAGGCACCACAGGTCACCAGCTCAGCCTGGTCGGCATCACCGTCGATAACGCCGTAGCCGATAACCACCGTCCCCGGGTCTATGCCGAGCACCCTCATCGCCGGCCTGCCCCGTCATGCCAGCGCACCGGGCACTACCCCTCGGAGCCGGCCAGGACTTCGTCCGAGAAGTCCACGTTGCTGGCCACCCGCTGCACCTCGTCCAGCGCATCAAGCGCTTCCAGCAAGCGGAGTGTCTGGGCGGCCGCCTTTTCGTCCAGCTCCACGGTGGCCTTCGGCACCCTGGTCACCTCGGCGGAGCTGACCACTACCCCGTCGCTTTCCAGGGCCTGCCGTACCCGCTCCAGGTCGGACGGCTCGGTGTACACCTGCACCACCCCCGGCTCAACCTCAACATCCACCGCCCCGGCATCAATCGCCCGCAGCGCCAGCTCCTCGGTGTCCACACCGTCGGTCTTGACCGAAAGAATACCACGCTGCTCGAACTGCCAGGCAACGCAGCCGGCCTCGCCGAGGCTACCACCGGCGCGGGTGAAGGCATGGCGGACACTCTGGATGGTGCGGTTGCGGTTATCGGTCAGCGCCTCGACCAGTATGGCACTACCCCCCGGCCCGTACCCCTCCAGGACCATCTCGATGAGGGCCTCGCCTTCCTGGGTGCCGCTGGCCCGCTTGATGGCCCGCTCGATATTCTCCAGCGGCATCGAAGCATCGCGGGCACGCTGGATGGCCAGCCGCAGGCTGAAGTTTGCCTCGGGGTTGGCACCGCCCTTCCTCACCGCCACCATAATCTCGCGCGTTAGCTTGGTAAAAAGCTGGCCCCGCCTGGCGTCGGTAACGGCCTTCTGGTGCTTGATGGAATGCCACTTGGAGTGTCCGGACATACCCGGGCAACCTCCGGTCCAGCGCTGCTGACCCGATTCTAGCATCACCCCACCCCCCGGTCAAAGATGGCGGGAGGGGCATGGGGCTAAAGCAGCGCCTCTATCTTGGGGGTGATGGCCCTCTCGGGTACGGCCCCGACCACGGTGTCGGCCACCTCCCCGTTCTTGAAGAAGAGCAGGGTAGGGATTGACATCACCCCGTACCTGGCAGGAGTGATGGGGTTTTCATCGATGTTCAGGCGCAGTGTCTTCAGCCGGCCGTCATACTTGGCAGACAGCTTCTCGACCACCGGGGCAATCATGCGGCAGGGCCCGCACCACGGCGCCCACAGGTCAAGCATTACCAGCCTGTCAGACCGGATGACCTCCTGTTCAAAGGTCTCGTCGGTAATGTCCCTGACCATCTCTTGATACCCCCGGCACTGTTCTAGACCCGAAACAATGGTAGCGATGCCCCCGGCAGGCTGTCAAGGCAGCGGCGGCCCGGCCGCCGCACCCCGCGGCGGTAATAACACTCCGGTCAGCCGGAGATGCGCCCGATTGAACTCGCCGCCCGCCCGATGGTAATATGGTGGCTGGCCTGCCCCCGTGCGGGCCTTCTGACCATGGTTGACTGGCAAGTTACGGCCACCACCATCTACTGCGACGCCGTTGATGACGAGGTCACCATCCTCGTCTACAAGGACTGGTCGGTGCGGTGTACCGGGCGGGACAAATACACCACCTCCCGTGATATGCAGCTGGAGCTGGTGAAGAAGAGCCTGCAGCAGCGGCGTAGCCTGGAGTGCCAGGGGCTCGGTTGCGACCGCATCAGCGAGTACAAGCGCAAGCTGATAGTGGAAGAGGCGGCCAAGGAGTAAGCCTGCCGTGAACAACAGCGCCCGCCCGGCAAAAATCCGCATTGAGAACGTTTCCCTTTCCTTCGGCGGTGTCCAGGCCCTGAAAGACGTCAGCCTGGACATACGTGAGAAGGAAATACTGGCTATCATCGGCCCCAACGGGGCCGGCAAGACCTGCCTGCTCAACTGCATCAACGGCTTCTACAAACCACAGCAGGGTGAAATCTACTTCGAGGGCCAGCGCATTACCCGCATCCGGCCCGACCGTGCCGCCCGGCTGGGCCTGGCACGCACCTTCCAGAACATCGAGCTCTTCAGCGGCCTGTCCACCCTGGACAACATCATGGCGGCCCGGCACATCCTCATGAAACAGACCGCCCTGGCCGGCGGCATCTACTTCGGGCCGGCCCACGCCGAAGAAATCAGGCACCGCCGCACGGTTGAGGATATCATCGACTTCCTGGAGATTGAGCCTGTCCGCAAGAAGGTAGTGGGCACGCTCCCCTACGGCATGCGCAAGCGGGTGGAGCTGGGCCGCGCCCTGGCGATGGAGCCGAAGGTGCTCCTGCTGGACGAGCCGATGGCCGGCATGAACCTGGAAGAGAAGGAGGACATCGCCCGCTTT
This sequence comes from uncultured Dehalococcoidales bacterium, assembly GCA_964493955.1. Taxonomy (GTDB): domain Bacteria; phylum Chloroflexota; class Dehalococcoidia; order Dehalococcoidales; family Fen-1064; genus CAZBPZ01. Next base: position 9,217 of record CAZBPZ010000008.1, read on the forward strand.
ATCATCGACATCTTCGAGGGCCAGGGGGACACCTACCCGAACACCCCGGTGCTGCGCGACGGTGTTAACTGCATTGTCCTCATCGAGCATGACATGGGCGTGGTCATGGACCTGGCCGACCGCATTGCCGTGCTGGACTTCGGGCGCAAGATAGCCGAAGGTAAGCCGGACGAAATCAGGAAAGACCCGCAGGTGATATCGGCCTACCTGGGCCGCGAGGTGTAGGCCCCACCTAGCAAGCGCCCCCCGCACCGACCCCTGCCAGGAGGCATGCCTGGAAGCAGTCCCTACTCCCAGCGCCGCTCGTCGCGGATGGTGGGGCCATCCTCCGGGATACTGCCAGCCGGCACAAAGTTGACACCATCCAGGCGCAGGCGGCATACCTGCTGGAAACGCTCGGCCAGTGCTCGTGCCAGCGCCTCCCGCTCCACCACCCTGCCCCGCAGCACCAGGTTGAGCACCAGGCTATCACGCTCCTTCTGGCGCGCCACCACGAACTGGAAGCGCTCCACCTGGTCGAATTCCGCCACCACCGCCGCCGCCTGCCGGGCGACCACGAACATCCCCCGCACCTTGACGGCGTCGCCGGTGCGGCCCAGGATAGCCGTCAGCCGGTGGGCGGTACGCCCGCACGGGCACGGCTCGGTGGTATAAGAGGCAAGGTCACCCGTGCCGAAGCGCAGCAGCCCCCAGGCGGGGTTGTGCACCGGTGTCACCACCACCTCGCCCACCTCGCCCGGCCCGAGCTGCCGGCCCGTCTCCGGGTCCACTATTTCCAGCAGGTAGTCGTCCATCATGTGCATGCCGGACTTCTGGCGGCACTCGTAGGCAATGGCCCCGCCCGGCTCGGTCACGGCATACGCCTGCGACGTGCTGACGTGGTAGGTGTCCTCCAGCGTCTGCCTCACCGAAGGGGAGAGCGGCTCACCGGTAAACCAGGCCTTCTCCAGGCGGAAGTCACGCCTGAAGTCATACCCCATCTCCTCGGCCCGCCGGATGAGCGTCATCAGGAAGGACGGTGTACCCACAAACCCGTTCACCCCCAGCGCCAGCATGGCCTGGAGCTGGATATCGGTATTGCCCACCCCGGTAACGACCACCGTGGCCCCGCAGTCCCGCAGCGCCTCGTGGAAGAGCAGGCCGGCCGGAGACAGGTGGTAGGTGAAGGTGTTTACCACCACGTCGCCACGGCGGAAGCCGGCGGCATGGAAGGCCCGGGCAAACCACTTGATGCGGCTCGAGTGCAGCGGCTCGTAGATAGGGCCGGGGGAGATGAAGACCCGCTCCACTTCTTCCGGCGGGATTGTCAGCAGGCCACCGTAGGGTGGGTCCGCTTTCTGGAGCTCGATGACATCCGTCTTGCGGGTGATGGGCAGCTTCTCCAGGTCCTCAAACCGCTGGATGTCCCCCGGCCTGACACCGGCCCGGTCCAGCATCGCCCGGGTGGCCGGGGCATTCTCATAGGCGTGGCGGACGGTCTCGCGCAGGCGCTCCTCCAGCCAGGCGTGCCGCCGGCGCGGCGGCATGGTATCCATCTCGTCAAAGAAGTCCGGCTCTAGAGCCATCGCTTGCGCCTCTTGTAGTGCTTTACTTCCCGGTAGCTCTTCTTCGCGCCCACCGCCGAGAGCCCCATGTAGAACTCCTTGACATCCTCATTGTTGCGCAGAAACTCGGCCGTGCCGTCCAGCACGATGCGGCCGTTCTCCATCACGTAGCCGTAGTGGGCAATGCTGAGGGCAATGCGCACGTTCTGCTCCACCAGCAGCACCGAGGTCTTTGACTCGGTGTTGAAGCGGTTGATGATATTGTAAATCTCTTCCACCAGCAGCGGTGCCAGGCCGAGCGAGGGCTCGTCAAGCATCATCAACCTCGGGGCCGCCATCATCGCCCGCCCGATGACCAGCATCTGCTGCTCACCGCCGGAGAGGTAACCGGCAATGTTACGCCGCAGGTCCTTGAGGCGGGGGAAGTAGTCATAGACCATCTCCAGGTCCCGGCGCACGGCGGCGCGGTCGGTGCGGTGGTAGGCCCCCACCTTCAGGTTCTCCTCGGTGGTGAGGTGGCCGAAGACACGGCGGCCCTCCAGCGCCTGGATGATGCCCAGCTTGCCAATCTCCTCGGCCGCCTTGCGGTCAATCCGCTGGCCGTCCCAGGTGATAGAGCCGTCGGTAACCTCGCCCTCCTCCACGCGGAGCAGCCCGGAGATAGCCTTGAGGGTGGTACTCTTCCCGGCACCGTTGGCACCGAGCAGGGCCACAATTGCCCCGTCGTCCACCCGGAGCGACACCCCGTGCAGGACACGGATGACGTTAAGATACGCCACCTCAACGTTGTTCAGTTGAAGCATCTCTGCCTTTCAGTTTCCAGAGTCGGGGAGACCGCCGGGGAGGCACAACCGGCGGTCTCCCCGTGTGCCTGGCTTACTGGCTGTAGTCGATGAACGGCGCCTCGATCCAGCCGGTGATGGGGACAAGCTGGCCGTTCTGGACCTGAAGGACACGGACTGATTTGGCAAGGCGGTTATCACCCGGCGTGTAGCTCACCGGCCCGTGCAGCCCCTCAACATCGTAGTCCTTCAGCTTCTTGAAGCCCAGCTCCTCCACCATCTGCGGCGTCAGCCTCTCCGCCCCACCAGCGTTCTGGACGGCCAGCCGCAGAATCTCGGCGGCAATCAGGCTCTGGGCCCAGGAAATAATGTAGTCAGCGTTACCCTCGTCGTCAGGGTGGTACTTGCGCACGTACTCCGTCATCTTGGCCATGCCGGGTACGTCTTCACCCCAGTTGACAGTGGGGTACACGCCGTAAACACCCTCGACCACGTCGGCACCCGCCAGGTCAACCAGCGCCTTGGTCATGCCGGCATGGCCCAGGGCAATGGTAGTGCCGGGGTACATGCCGAGCTCAACCGCATTCTTGATGATGACGGCGGTGGGGGCCGGCGTGCTGGAAATATAGAGCACGTCCGGCTCCAGCGCCTTTATCCGGGTGAGGGACTCGTTCTCCGAGGTGGTAGTGGGGGTGTGCTCCTCAATCGCCACAATCTCTATGCCAAGCTCGTCCGCCAGCGCCTCGGCTGCCTTCCTGGCCCCGGCCCCGACGGAGTTGTTGAGCAGGTGCAGCGCCATCCTCGGCTTGCCCGGCCCCTTCCAGATGTTCTCCAGGTAGTACTTGGCGAAGGCCGCCCAGTCATCACCGTAGTCCGGGGTCTGCCCGTAGATGTGCTGCGGCGGCTGGGTAAGGTTGGGCGAGCTGAAAGCGGCAAAACCGGGGAAGGCCTCGCGGTTGGCCAGCTCCATCATGGCTGTCATCATGCCGGACGAGGCGGTGGTGAAGAAGAGGCAGCCTTCGTCGATGAAGCGCTTGATGATGGTGGCTGCCTTGGCGGCGTCGTAGCTGTTGTCCAGCCAGAGGACCTCGATCTTGTGACCGTCAATCCCGCCGAGCTCCTCGTTAATGTACCTGATGGCATCCAGGTTGGCGTGGCCCATCGGCGCGCCCTTCTCGGCCGCCACACCGGTTGACGGCGTCGACATGCCTATCTTCAGCGGCGGCTTTTCTACCCCGGCTGCCGGGGCCGAAGTACACGCCCCCACGAGCGTACCAACCAGCACCACCGAAAGCGCCAGGCTGGCCAGAAGCAGTCTCTCGCCTTTCATCTCCTTCCTCCTGTTTCTTTTTCTATTTTGCGCCGTATTCTCAGGCAGGGCCGTGCGCCCTGCCGGTCTCCGTGGTTCAGTATGAAAAAGGCCAGAGGCGGTAGGCCGCCTTGAAGAGCTGCCAGCGGTGGGCCAGCCCCCTGGGTTCCAGTATCAGGAAGAGGATAATGACCAGCCCGAATACCATCGGCCCGATGCCGGAGGCGAACCCGGCCGGCATCACGCCGGTGCCCTCCAGGAACGGCACCAGCCGCATCGTCAGGAGCTGGTCCAGCAGGCGGATGAATACCACCCCGAAGATGGGGCCGACGGCGGTCCCCAGCCCGCCGATGATTATCATGCCGATGTAGAGAATGGAATCGGTCAGGCTGAAGAACTCGGTGCTTATGAAGCCGGTCCAGTGGGCCAGCAACGAGCCGGCAATGCCGGCCATAAAACAGCCAATGAAAAAGGCCAGCAGCTTGTAGCGGAAGAGGCTGATACCCATCACCTCGGCTGCCAGGTCATTATCACGGATGGCCACAAACGCCCGGCCGGTCCGCGTCCTCGCCAGGTTCTTGGCAAAGTAGATAACGGCCACCGTAATCAGCATGATGAGGAAGAACTGGCTGCCCTCGCCCTTGAAGACCAGCCCCCCGATTGAGGCGTAGGGCACGCTGATACCCATGAAACCGCCGGTGACGTCCGTCCAGTGGTTGATGACCCAGATGATGATGAACTGGGCGGCGATGGTGGCTATCGCCAGGTAGAAGCCTTTCACCCGCAGGGACGGCATACCGAACAGCATTCCCACCAGCCCCGCCAGCAACCCGGCGCTGAGAAAGGCAACCGGGAAGGGAAGCCCCAGGCGGTTGGTCAGCACGGCCGAGGTATAGGCACCGACGGCGATAAAGCCGGCATGGCCAATGGAGAGCTGCCCGCAGTAACCGGTCAGGATATTGAGGCCGGTAGCCGCGATGATGGTGATGCCAATCAGATTGAACACGCCCAACCAGTAATTGCTCATCCAGGCCGGGGCGCTGAAGAGCAGCCCCAGCAGTGCCACCAGCATCAGGCGCTGGGCGCGGGTGCGGAAGATGGCCATGTCCTGGGCGTAGGTGTAGTTCCTGGTACCGGCTGGCAGCTCCAACGGCTAAATCCTCTCTATCCGCTCCTCACCGAACAGGCCGTAGGGCCTGACAAACATCACAATGATTATGACCAGGAAGGGGATGACCTCGCGCACGCCCGGCCAGGTCAGCGCCGTCAGGTAGCCGCCACCCAGGTTCTCCGCCAGGCCGATGATAGGCCCGGCCAGCATTGCCCCCAGGAAGGAGTCCAGCCCGCCCAGGATGACCACGGAGAAGGCCTTCAGGCCGGTCTCCACCAGGCCAAAGGTTATGCCGCCGATGCTGGACATCAGCACGCCACCCACCGCCGCCAGCACGCAGGCAAACATCCAGGAGCGGGAGAAGATACGCGTCACCGGGATACCGCACGCCTGCACGGCGAGCTGGTCATCGGCCGTGGCCCGCATGGCCACCCCCATCTTGTTGTAGCGGAAAAAGAGTGTCAGCAGCCCGAAGAGCAGCAGCGAGATGCCGGCTGCCCAGAGGTACTGCGGCGAGACCACCGCCGTGCCGATGCGGATGGGCTCCACCGGGAAGAGCCGGGGCAGGGCCGCCACACTGGACGGCCAGATGAAGACCACCAGCCCCTGGATAAAGTAGGCCACCCCCAGCGTGACCGTAATCAGGGAAAGTATGGGCTGGGCAATAAGGGGGCGCAGGACAAAGCGCTCTATCACCCAGCCCAGGAACAGCCCGAAGGCGATAACCAGAATAAAGCCCAGCCAGACGGGCAGCCCGGCCTGTACCAGCATGGCATAGGTGAACCACGATGACAGCAACACAAGCTGGCCCAGCGCCAGGTTGGCCACCCCGCTGGACTTCCACACGAAGACGAAGCCCAGGGCAATCAGGGCATAGACCATGCCAACCGTAAGCCCGGTGATGACAAACTGCAGCAGCTCAGCCATTCTCACCACCCTCGACGGCCACGTTCCAGACGCGGATGGTGGTAGCCACCGTGCCCTGCCGCCCGTCCCGGTAGGTCACCGGGGCCTCCACCACTATCTCGTCGCGGCCCCCGTAGATGCTCTCGATGAGCTCCCGGTAGCGGCCTTCCATGAACTCCCGCCGCAGCTTGCGGGTGCGCGTCAGCTCGGCCTCGTCCGGGTCAAACTCCTTGTGCATGAGCACAAAGCGCCGCACCCTGGCACCCTCCGGCAGGTAACTGTTAACACGCACCAGGTCACGCCGGATGAGGTCGGCCACCTCCGGGCGCTGCGAGAGGTCAACAAAGGTGGTATAGGCCAGGTGGCGGCGCTCCGCCCACTTGCCCACCATGGCAAAGTCCATGTTGATGATGGCCGAGACATAGTCCCTGTCCCTGCCGCCGATGACCATCGCATCCTTGATGTAGGGGCTGAAGCGCAGCCGGCCTTCAATGTACTGGGGAGCATACCTGACACCCGACCTCAGCTCGCCCATGTGCTCCAGCCGGTCCAGGAAGATGAGGTGCCCCTTCTCGTTGATGTTGACGGCGTCGCCGGTGTGGCACCAGCCGTCCACCAGCACCTCTTTCGTTTTCTCCGGGTCGCGGTGGTAGCCGTCAAACATGGACTCGCTCCGCACCAGCAGCTCGCCCTCGTCCGTGACCCTGACCTCGGTGTTGATGGCCGGGCGCCCCACGCTCTCAAAGTCAATCTCTCCCCGGCCATGCGACGAGATGAGGCCGGCTTCCGTGCTGGCATAGTTCTGGCGCAGCTCAATGCCGATGGCATGAATGAGGCGGAAGGTATCCAGGCTCAGGACCGAGCTGCCGGTCACGGCAAACCGCACCCGGGAAAGACCCAGGCGGTCACGCAGGGGCCGGAACAGCAGCCAGTAGGCCACGATGTCCAGCAACCACCAGAAGAGGTTCGGCTTTTTGCCCTGGAAGAAGAAGTCGGCCATCTTGTGGCCCACCGGCAGCAGCAGGCGGTAAACGAACCGCTTCAGCGGGTGGGCATCCATCATCTTGACCTGGATTTCGCTGACAATGCCCTCCCACTGGCGCGGCCCGTAGATAACGAAGTTGGGGCCTGTCTCACGGGTGTCCTCGACGATGGTCTCCGGTTCTTCCGGGAAGTTGATGCGGGCCCCGGTCAGGAGGTGGGGAATGGTGGCAAAGTAGCTATCGCCAACCCAGGCGGCCGGGAAGTTGGAGATAAGGTCATCATCCTCGTACAGGGGATAGCGGCTGATGAAGCCGCTGGCGGTACTGATGAGCGCCCGGTGAGAGAGCCGCGCCCCCTTCGGGAGTCCGGTGGTGCCGGACGTGTAGTAGATAAAGGCGGTATCCTCGCCGCGGCCACGCTTCACATTCTCCTCGAAGAGGCCGGGGTGCTCCTTCTCGTACTCACGGCCCAGCCGCATAACCTCGGTGAAGCTGATTAGAAGCGGGTCATCGTAGTTCTTGAGGCCCTTGGGGTCCCAGTAGATGATTTTCTTCAGCTCCGGCAGGTCCTGCTTTATCTCCAGAAACTTGTCCGTCTGCTCCTGGTCATTGGCGATGGCAAACTTCGCCCCGGAATGGCTGGCGATATGCCTCACCTCCGACGGGATTGAGTCCACGAAGGCCCCGGTGGCAATGCCGCCGGCTGCCTGCACGGCGAACTCGCCCCAGAACCACTCCGGCTCGTTGTCCCCGATGATACAGACGACGTCACCACGCTGCAGGCCCAGGCTGATGAGCCCCAGCGAAAAGTCCTTGACATTCTGGTAGTACTGCCGCCAGGTGTAGCGCTCCCAGATACCGAACTTCTTCATGCACATCGCCGGTCGGTCCGGCCAGCGCTCGTAGTTGTGCATGATGAGCTTGGGAATGGTATCCCGTTCCGCCTGCAGCGCCGTTCCCTTCCGGGACAGGGCGTCGGTGACCAATCGGGACCTCCATAAAACCTTGAGCACCTCCCGGGCGGGAGGTGCTCGGTAATATCACCTTCTCTGTCGCCATGCGGCCGGCGCGGCCGCCCACCGGTTACGTACCGTCCATCCCTCCCACGCGCACCGAGGTGCGCCCCGTAAAGACGAACTTGAATACGCCTGGTCTGCCGGTGAAAGGTCTCAAGTTCAGCTCGCTCTCAATCCAGGATGCGCTAGTTTACCACACCTTCCCGGGCGTGTCAAAGGGTTTTCAGGAGTGGCCCACGCCTCTCCGGTACAGCCGGGCCCCCGGCAGGAAAAGACCAGCCGGTAGCCCCGGCGACAAACTGACGGCGTGAAAAATAGAGGCGCTCCGGTGCTACCCCGGACCTGTCCGCCGGCACCTCTCATCCTCCTCCAACCGCTCGCGCACCCGTATTCTAGCCGGCGGCGGCCAGCGGTATTAAGCCGCAGCGGCTCTGCAACCGGTCTGACACCACACCGTAACCTGCCACTAACCCCAGCCGCTGCAATGTAACATGCCCTTTACTACCGCCGGCTAAACTGAAGGTGAATGATGACAGGAGGTGTGGAGAGGATGAACTACCTTACAGAGTCGGTAAGACTACTCGGCCAGGTGGCCAGCATTCTCATAGGAGAAGGTTTCAAAGACCCACGGCTACGAACCCTGGAGGCCTATCCCTACCTGGCGACATACTACTTCTAACCAGCGTGATAGGCCCGGCGGCGATTCCGGCCGCACCTGATTGCTCCCGGCAGCAGGTACGGCCGTTTTTCGTTCCGCCGTCCTCCCCGGGCAATGCAGACCGGGCCTGTTCAGGCAGTGCCCGCCAGCCGGCCGGACTGGCAGGACCCGGTGCAGTGCCCCCCTCCAGCCTGCCTCCTTACTCCAGGCCGCCTCAGGGCAGCCGCGGGCTCTCACTGATAACCCCCTCCGCCCGCAACCCCTCTATCTCCCGGTCGCTCAGGCCCAGCAGGTCATGCAACACGTGGTAGTTGTCCTGCCCCAGGCGGGGAGCCGGACGCCCCGAACCGGTGGCGGCCGCCGAGAACCTCACCGGCAGACCGGGATAGAGGTGGGTGCCAGCACTGGGGTGTGTCACCTCCAGGAAGTAGCCCCTGGCCCGGAGGTGAGGGTCGCTCAGCAGCTGGCGTGCATCCAGCACGGCCGCAGCGGTGACCCCCGCCCGCTGCAGAAGATGCATTGCCTGGTAGTGGTCCTGCCCCGCCGTCCAGGCGGTGATAAGCCGGTCCAGCTCGTCCTGGTGATGGTAGCGCCCGGGCTGGGTGGCGAAGCGCTCGTCCTGCGCCCAGTCCGGGGAGCCGATGGCCCGGCCGAAGGCCTGCCATTCTTCGTCCGAGCCGATGGCGATGGAGAGCCAGGCGTCCTCACCGCGGCAGCGGTAGCACCCGTGGGGGGCCATCCAGGGGTGGCGGTTGCCCGGTCGCACCGGGGGGCGTCCGTTCATCTGGTAGTCCAGCAGTGGCTCCGGCAGCAGGCACACCGCCGCCTCAATCTGGGCAAACTCAATGTACTGGCCCTCGCCGGTGAGGCGGCGCTGGAGCAGGGCCAGCAGCACCGCCCCGGCGGCGCTGACCGAGGTAACCGGGTCCGGATAGGTGGACTGGGTACGGTAGGGGCCAGCATCAGGATAGCCCATCACCGCCGAGAACCCGGCGTGCTGCTCAATGGTCGTCCCGTAGGCGGGATAGTCACGGTAAGGACCGGACATGCCGTAACCGGGGAGGGAGACCATGATAATCGCCGGGTTTACATCCCTGAGGGCCGGGTAGTCCAGCCCGAAGTTGGCCATGACACGGGGCGAATAGTTCTCCAGGACAATGTCACTAACCCGGACCAGCCGGCGGAAGACCTCCCGGCCCGCCTCCTTCCGCAGGTCCAGGGTAATCCCCAGCTTGTTACGGTTGAAGTCGTTAACCATGCCCATGCGGTTCCAGGGGTCCTCACCGGGGTCACCCCCCGGGTAGTAGGGGAAGTGGCGGCCGGCCCGGTACATCTGGCGCATCCGCTCAAACACCGCCGGGTCGCCCCCGCGGGCAAAGGGGGCCTCGATGAGGACTACCTCGGCCCCCAGGTCGGCCAGCATGCGCGTTGCCATCGGCCCGGCCCAGACCCGGCTCAGGTCAAGGACCCGTATTCCTTCCAGAATGCGGTGCTGCTCCATTAGATAACCCCCGCCTGGCGCAGCCGCATGAGGTCGTCCTGGCTGTAACCCAGGCGGCGGCAGTACACCTCCTCGTTGTGCTGGCCCAGCAGAGGGGCCGGCCCGGTACGCCACGGCACGGCCGACATGCGGAAGGGCGGCCCCGGGAAGCGGTAGCGCCCGGCCAGCGGGTTTTCAACCTCCACCCAGAAATCCCGGGCGGCGAAGTGCGGGTCGTCCAGGAGCTCGTGGGGGGCAGTGACCGGGGCACAGGGGATACGCCACTGGCTGCAGGTATGGAAAATCTCCTGGCGGGTACGTTCGGCAAACCACGGCATCAGCTCGGCGTCCAGGGCATCGGCATTATCAAGGCGGTCCAGCGGGTCAATGAAGCGGGGGTCATCCTTGAGCTCCGGCTTGCCCACCAGGGCATAGAGAAGCTCCTGCTGCAGCGGGCTCGAGGCACTCAGCGCCACGTGACCGTCCCGGCACGGGTAGATGGTCACCGGGTAGGTGCTCTCGTAACGGTTACCGCTGCGCCGCTTGACGAGGCCACCATAGGTGTAGCGAATAACCGTGAACTGGTGCAGGCCCGCCATACACTCCATGATGGAGACATCCACCACCTGCCCCCGCCCCGTGACCGGCCGGTCGTAGAGGGCCGCCATAGTCCCGAAGAAGGCATGGAGGCCACCCTGGTATTCCGGCTGGGGACCGGGCCCCTGCAGCGGCTCGCGGTCAGGCTCCCCGTTGATGTACTGGTGCCCGCCGAGGGCATAGCCGGTAATGGATGCCGCCCGGTAGTCACGGTAAGGACCGCTCTGGCCGTAGCCGGTGATGGCAACCACTACAAGGCGCGGGTTGAGCTCAAGCAGGCCGGCGTGGCTGAGCCCCAGCCCCGCCAGGTAGCCGGGAGGGTAGCTCTCCACCAGTACGTCGGCACGGCGTACCAGCTCCTGCAGGATATGCCGGCCGCTGGCAGTGGTAATATCTAGCGTCGCGGAGTGCTTGCCAGCATTCAGGTAGAGGAAGAGACCACTCTTTTCCGGGTGGGGAACGTCCCCGGGGAATGGGCCCATCTGGCGGGAGCAATCACCCCGGCCGGGCGGTTCAACCTTTATGACCTCCGCCCCGTAAGAGGCCAGCATCCGGCCGCAGTACGGCCCGGAGACGCCCTCCGCCAGCTCAAGCACGGTTATGCCGTCGAGCGCGTGTGCTGCCAAGCTGTCCCCACTCCCTCCCGGTAAGCGCCCGTTTCCCGGCCCTGCCGGGTATCAGTGCCGCTTCGGCGGCCCCGGTGGCACAATTGTACCCCTACCAGCCTACCCCCGCAATCATGAAAAAGCAAGAAGGTACCCTACGGGCGGCCCGGCGCTTCATCCAAAAAACCTCCCCGAAAAAGAGTCCTCTCGCCCCCGCTACCACCAGGGCAATGACGAAGCTGAGCAGGTTTCTGATGATGGCTACTTCGCCCCGAAGTACTGCCTTTCCACGGGATAGGTAAGGGCACCTACCATCATCAGCGTGGTGGTAAAGGCCGAGAGCACCATGTAGGGCACACCCTTGGTCAGAAGTATACCAGCGGGAAGGCGATGAAACGCGGCATCAGCATCACCGAGCGAAGGGCAGAAGCCGAGAGCACGGCCAGATAGATGGTGCCACCGCCCAGGTACCTGAGAATGAGTTCCTCCGGGACCAGGGACAGGACAACCGAGACAAGAATCAGCATCACCACAAAGGCGGGCAAGATTGTGAGGAGGCTTCCAGTACTTCCAGTAACCCGGCGTGGTTCTGCCTGAACGCGGTGGTGGAGATAGGGGGAATCGAACCCCCAACCTCTGCATTGCGAACGCAGCGCTCTCCCGATTGAGCTATATCCCCACCTGCCTCAAGTATAGCACGGGCCTGCTTGTAAGTCACCGTTACCTGTTGCTATACTTGAACGTAGCCCCGCACCAGCATCATGGACTTCGAGACAATCATCGGCCTGGAAGTGCACGCCCAGTTGCAGACCCGCAGCAAGATGTTCTGCAGCTGCAGTGCCGACTATGCCAACGCCCCTCCCAACACCCACGTCTGCCCGGTCTGCCTCGGCATGCCGGGGGTACTGCCGGTCATCAACCAGCGGGCGGTAGAATACACCGCCATGACCGCCCTGGCCCTCAACTGCACCGTGGCGGAATACACCAAGTTCGACCGCAAGAACTACCCCTACCCGGACCTCATGAAAGGCTACCAGATATCCCAGTACGATGCTCCCATCGGGCACCACGGCTGGCTCGGCATCGAGGTGGACGGCCGGGAAAAACGTATCGGCATCACGCGGGTGCACCTGGAGGAAGATACCGCCCGCCTGACCCACCGCGCCGATTTCGCCGAGCACTACAGCCTGGTGGATGTCAACCGGGCCGGCGTGCCCCTGATGGAGATTGTCGGTGAGCCTGACCTGCGCTCACCGCAGGAGGCTGACGCCTACCTCAGGAAGCTGCGGTCAATCCTGCGCTACCTGGGCGTTTCCACCGCCAACATGGAGGAGGGCAGTTTTCGGTGCGATGCCAACATCAGCCTCCTCCCGTCCGACCGTGACCAGCCCACGGCCAAGGTAGAAATCAAGAACATGAACAGCTTCCGGGCCGTCTACCGCGCCCTTGAGTACGAGGAAAAGCGCCAGCGCCGTGCCTACGAGCGGGGAGAGCCCCTGGTGCAGGAGACCCGCGGCTGGGTGGAGGCTGAAGGCAAGACGGTGCCACAGCGTAGCAAAGAGTTTGCCCATGACTACCGCTACTTCCCCGAGCCGGACCTGCCCCCCCTGGTGCTGGACCACCGGTGGGTGGAGCAGTTGAGGGCCAGGCTACCGGAACTGCCCGAGGCCCGGCGCGACCGCTTCATGAGCCAGTACGGCCTGCCGCGCTACGATGCCACCCTGCTAACGGCCACCCGCGAGATGGCCGACTACGAAGAGGAGCTGGTAGGCTCCTTCCCGCCCGACCTGGGGCTTGATGCGGTTACCATCGCCAAGCTGGGCAGCAACTGGCTCCTGGGCGAGGTGAGCCGAGTCCTCAACGCCCGCAACATTGAAATGCCGGACTTCCGCCAGAAAGTACCGCCCCGGCGGCTGGTAGAGCTGCTGGTGCTGGAGCGAAAAGGCACCATCAACAACACCACCGCCAAGGCTGTCCTGGAGCAGATGTTCGAGAGCGGCCACCCCGCCGGGGAAATAGTAAGGCAGCAGGGCCTGGGCCAGATATCCGATTCATCCGAGCTTGAAGAGGCAGTGGCCCAGGCAATCGCCGCCAACCCCCGGGCGGTGGCTGATTACAGGGGCGGCAAGGAGACCGCCATCAAGTTCCTGGTGGGGCAGGTCATGCGCCTGACCCGTGGCCGGGCAAACCCGCAACAGGCCACAGAGCTACTGCTCCAGAGGCTAAAGGAGTAGCATGCAGACCTTTCTTAACGTTGCCCAGATAGTCATCTCGGTTGCCCTGATAGTGGTGATTACGCTTCAGGTCAAGGGCGGGGGGCTGGGGGGCATATTCGGGCAGGCTGATACCGTTTACCGCACCAAGCGCGGCCTGGAAAAGAGGCTCTTTCAGCTTACCATCGTCCTGGTGGGTATCTTCGTGATAATGTCCATCATCAGCATGATGGCCGCCCCGTAACGGAACAGCATGGGCATCATCACCCTCACCACCGATTTCGGCCAGGCAGACGGCTACGTGGCCGCCATGAAGGGTGTCATCCTCTCCATCAACCCGCAGGTACAGCTGGTGGATATCAGCCACAGCGTCCGCGCTCAGGACGTGGCCGGAGGGGCCTTCGTGCTCGGCACGGCCTACCCCTATTTCCCGGCGGGGACAGTGCACCTGGCGGTGGTGGACCCGGGCGTGGGCACAGAGCGGCGGGGGGTTATCCTGAGCACGCCGCAGGCGCAGTTTGTGGCCCCGGACAACGGCCTGCTTGACTACGTGCTGGATGACCTGGGCGCCGGACCGGCCGGCGCCGGCGGCCAGCGGCCCCTCCCGCCCGGTACCAGGGCCTTTGAACTCACCAACCCCGCCCGCTGGCGGCAGCCGGTGAGCGCCACCTTCCACGGGCGCGACATCTTTGCCCCGGTGGCAGCCTACCTCTCGCGCGGTGAGCCGCCGCAGGCGTTCGGCCGTGCCCTCAGTTCGCTGGTCGGGCGGCCGCGGCCGTGCCCGCGCCAGGAAGCGGGGCGTGTCTGCGGGCAGATTGTGCACGTGGACGGTTTCGGCAACCTCATAACAAACATCACCCGGCAGGACCTGCCCGGCCGGGGTGACCTGACGATAGTAGCCGGCGAGCATACCATCCGGGGCCTGAGCCGCACCTACGCCGGCACCCGGGGGCCGGTGGCCCTCATCGGCAGCAGCGGCCGGCTTGAGATAGCCGTAAACGGGGCCAGTGCCCGGGCAGTGCTGGGCCTGGGAACGGGAGCAGAGGTGGTGGTAACACAAAACAAGAGGAGGCAAGCAAAGGCAAGATGAACCGGTGGCTCATGGTGATACGCGCCCCCTTCCTGCTGCTGGCGGTGGTACTGGGCTTCCTGGGAGGGGCAATTGCCTGGTACGAGGCCGGGCGCACCGGCGGCAGCTTCCACCTGGGCTACGCCTTCCTGGCCGGCTTCGGGCTGCTGCTGGCGCACATCAGCGTTAACGCCTTCAACGAGTGGTTCGACTACCGCAGCGGGGTGGACTTCCGCACGCCACGGACCCCCTTCAGTGGTGGCAGCGGGGCGCTGCCCACCGGGTTAATCACCCCCCGGCAGGCGTTCTGGGTAGCGCTGGGGAGCCTCATCGTCATCATGCCGCTCGGCGTTTATTTCACCCTGGCGGTCGGCTGGTCACTCCTGCCACTGCTGCTGGTGGCGGCCCTGTGCATCGTCCTCTACACGCCACTCATCCTCAAGATGGGCTGGCCGGAGTGGGCGCCGGGAGTCGGCCTCGGCTCGCTGCCGGTGCTGGGGGCCTTCTTCGTCCAGAGCGGGGCCTACACCGTCCCCGCCATCATCGCCTCAATCCCCTCCGGCATCCTGGTGCATAACCTGCTGCTCCTCAACGAGTTCCCGGACGCCGAGGCAGATGCATCGGTGGGCCGCCGCACGCTGCCCATCATCGCCGGCAAGCGCCGGGCCGCCCTCTTCTACTCGGCCATGACGGTGCTGGTCTATCTCTGGATTATCGGCGGGGTCATTGCCGGGGTCATGCCGCCCCTTTCCCTGCTCGGGTTGCTCACCATCCCCCTGGCCGCCAGGGCCATCCGCGGGGCCATGAGCTACGAGGACATGGGCAAGCTGGTGCCGGGCATGGCCAGCAATGTCATGGTGGTACTCTTCACCCAGTTGCTCATGGGAATCGGCTACGTGCTGGCGAGGGTGCTCCAGGCGTGAGTACACAGACACGCTCCGGTAAGAGCCGCCCCCTGCAGGCAATGTTCATGGCAGTACCTCCGCACTACGACCTCGTCAACCGCGTCCTCACCTGGGGCCAGGACGAGCGCTGGCGCCGCCAGGCGGCCCGCGAGTGCCTGAGGGGAAACCCACAGCGCCTGCTGGACATCGGCTGTGGCACCGGTGACCTGGCCGTGCGGCTGGCCGGCAGGCAGGGGCAGAGTGTCATTGCGCTGGACTACAGCCTGCCCATGCTGGAGCTGGCCCGGCGCAAGGCAGAGGCCGCCACCGTGAGCGACAGGGTCCACCTCGTCCACGGCGACGTGGCCAATCTTCCCTTCCCCGATGATTACTTTGACTGCGTGGGCATTGCCTTCGCCTTCCGCAACCTCACCTACAAGAACCCGTACGCCCGGCGCTACCTGCAGGAGGTCTACCGTGTCCTCCGGCCGGGCGGCGGACGCTTCGTCATCGTGGAGAGCAGCCAGCCGCACCACCGGCTGGTGCGCCTCTTCTTCCGCCTCTACCTCAGGTGGTTCGTCTATCCGGTCGGCCGCCTCATCTCCGGCAACCGTACTGCCTACCGCTACCTGGCAGAATCGGCCGCCCGTTTCTACACCCCCAGCGAGCTGGCCGGTATCCTGGCCGGGGTGGGCTTCAGCCGCTTCACTTCCCGGCCCTATCTCTTCGGGGCCGCCGCGGTTCAGGTGGCGGTGAAGGGAGACTGAGCAACATGCCCCGTACCGACCTCGTCCTGCTCCACGCCCCCAGCGTCTACGACTTCCGGGAGAAGGCCATCCTCTACGGCCCGGTGAGCGACCAGATACCGTCCTCGCCGGTCTTCGAGATGTACCCCATCGGCTTTGCCAGCCTGGCGGAGTACCTGGAGCGCCACGGCTACCGGGTACGCATCGTCAACCTGGCGGTGCGGATGCTGGCGGACCCCCGCTTCGACGCCGAGGCCATGATTGCCCGCCTCAGGGCACCCGTCTTCGGCATTGACCTGCACTGGATGGTGCACTGCCACGGCTCCATCGAGGTGGCCCGCCTGGTGAAGAAGCACCACCCGGAATCAAAGGTGCTCTTCGGGGGGCTCTCCGCCTCTTACTTCTTCGGTGAGCTGATGGAGTACCCGGAGATAGACTTCGTCCTGCGGGGTGACTCCACCGAGGAGCCGCTGCGGCAGCTCATGGACCGCCTCGGGGACGGCGGCAGCCTGGAGTCCGTACCCAACCTGGTCTGGCGCGACGCCTCGGGCGAAGTCAGGCAGAACCCCCTCAGCCACGTCCCCACCGACCTGGGCCACGTGATGCGGAGCCACTACACCCAGACGATACGCTCGGTGGTGCGCTACCGTGACCTGGCCGGGTACACCCCGTTCCACGGCTGGCAGGACTACCCCATCAGCGCCGTCATCACCTGCCGCGGCTGCACCCACAACTGCACCATGTGCGGCGGCTCGGCCTTTGCTTTCCGTGAATCATTCGGGCGGCCCCGTCCCGCCTTTCGCTCCCCGGAGGCCGTCATCAATGACCTGCGGCAAATCAGCCGCTTCAGCCGCGGCCCGGCCTTCATCCTGGGCGACCTCCAGCAGGCCGGCCCGCAGTACTACCACCGGCTCTTTGAGCTGCTGCGGCAGAACCCGGTACGCAACCAGCTCATCTTCGAGCTCTTCGAGCCGGCCCCGAAGGAGCTGCTGGAGGAAATGGGGCGGGCCGCCCCCGGCTTCTGCCTGGAAATGTCACCCGAATCGCATGACCCGGTGGCCCGCCGCGCCGAGGGGCGTAACTTCTCCACCGAAGCAATGGAGCAGACCCTGCGTGACGCCCTTGATGCCGGGGCAGGCCGGCTGGACATCTTCTTCATGATTGGCATCGCCCACCAGACCCCGCAGTCGGCCCTGGAAACGGCAGAATACTGCGGCCAGCTGCTGGAGCGCTGCGGTGGCGACCGGCGGCTCTTCCCGTTCATCGCCCCGCTGGCCCCCTTCGTTGACCCCGCCAGCCCCGCCTTCGTCAACCCGGAAAGGCACGGCTACCGCATCCTTTTCAGGACGGTGGAAGAGCACCGGCAGGCGCTGGTACAACCGAGCTGGAAGTACTCGCTCAACTACGAGACGGAGTGGCTGACGCGCCAGCAGGTGGTGGAGACCACCTACGAGGCGATGATGCGCCTCAACCAGCTCAAGGCCGGGTTCGGCGTGATTTCACGGCAGCTGGCCGCGGCCGAGAACGAGCGGCTCGCCAGCGGCCGCGAGCTGATGCACCGCATAGACGAGGCCCTGGCCAGGGGTGACACTGCGGCCATCGCCGCCCTCAGGCCGGAGCTTGACCGGGTGAACATGTCGGCCAGCACCCACTGGGCCGAACTGAAGCTGCCGCTGGGGGCCGGCCGGGTGCGGTTCCTGCGCTCGGCCTGGGCCTGGCTGACGGGCCGCTAGCTGTCCTCCTCCAGGACAACGCCGGTGCCGTAGGCCAGTATCTCGGAGGCGTTCTGCATCACCATCGACGTGGTGAAGCGCAGCCCCAGGACGGCGTTGGCACCCTTGCTCTCGGCGTCCTCCCGCATCCGCTGCAGCGCCTGCTCGCGGGACTCGGCCATCATCTTGGTGTACTCCACAATCTCGCCCCCCACCAGGCCCCGCAACTGCGCCATGATGTCCCGGCCCACGTGGCGTGCCCGGATGGTGTTGCCGAGCACAAGCCCCACCGTCTTGACGATTTTCTTACCCTCAACATGGTCAGAAGTGGTGATTATCATCGCTTGACCCCCTTGAGCCGTTGCTCCTCCTCCGATTTTGACTGGCGGATACGGTCACGGATGGCAATACCAACGAGGGCCACGAAGGCAACCGCCACCACGCCGACGACGACACGAATCCACAGCGCCACCAGCGGGGTGAAGAAGAAGCCCCGGGCCACCCAGCCTATCACCGCCAGCACCCCCAGCCCGATGATGATAAACAGTGCGTTCTGCATGGCAAGCCTCCGCGTAATCACCTCTTCCATTTCCAGGCGGTACCCCGGGGCCCGTCCTCCAGCACGACGCCCAGCCCCGCCAGCCCCTCCCGTATGCGGTCCGCCAGCTCGTACTGCTTCGCCCGGCGCAGCTTCGCCCGGATGTCCACCAGCAGGTCAATGAACGGCCTCGCCTCGGCCGGGGCGGCTTCCGGCTCCTGCAGGGTCAGCCCCAGCACGCCGGCCAGCTCCTTGAGTAACGCCCGCGCCCGCGAGGTGTTCTGCCCGGCCTCGTCCCCCCGGTTGATGTCCCGCGCCAGGTCGAAGAGGACGGCCACTGCCTGCGGGGTGTTGAAGTCGTCATCCATGGCGGCCACGAAGCGCTCCCGGTAGGGCGCCGGCTCCAGCTCCTCACCACCGGCCGCCGGGACCTCTTTAGCCGCCACCTGGCGCAGCCGCTCTGCCCCCCGCTCCGCCGCTGCCAGCGCCTCCTCCGAGTAGGTCAGCGGGTTGCGGTAATAGGAACTGAGAACAAAGATACGGATGGCATCGGCACTGAAGCGCTCCAGGGCCTGGCGGATGGTCACCAGGTTGCCAGCCGACTTGCTCATCTTGTCGGCATGGAGCTGGAGCAGGCCGTTGTGCATCCAGTACCTCACGAACGGCTTCCGGCCGGTGAAGGCCTCGGACTGGGCGATTTCGTTCTCGTGGTGGGGGAAAATCAGGTCGGCCCCGCCGCCGTGGATGTCAATCTGCTCGCCCAGGTACTTGAGCGACATGGCGCTGCACTCAATATGCCAGCCGGGCCGTCCCTTTCCCCAGGGACTGTCCCACGAGGGCTCGCCCGGTTTGGCCGCCTTCCAGAGGACGAAGTCCATCGGGTCTTCCTTGGCCTCGCCGGGCTCAATCCGGGCACCCGCCTTCATCTGCTCGAGGGTGCGGTGGGAGAGCTTGCCGTAGTCGGGCAGGCGGCGCACCCTGAAGTAGACGTTACCATCAACCTCATAGGCATACCCCTTCCCCAGCAGTCCCTGCACCATCTCCAGTATCTTGGGTATCTCCCCGGTGGCCCGGGGGTAGACGTGGGCCGGCAGGATGTTGAGGGCGTCCATGTCCTCCAGGTAGCGCCGGGTGTACTTCTCGGTAAGCTCGCGAACGGTGATGCCAAGGCGGTTGGCCGTGGCAATGATGTTATCCTCAATATCGGTCACGTTCTCCACGTGGCGCACCCGGTAGCCGCGGTACTCCAGGTAGCGCCTGACGACATCGAAGACGATGTAGCTCATGGCGTGGCCGATGTGGCTATCACTGTAGGGGTTGATGCCGCAGACATAGAGCGTGACCTCTTCCCCCAGGGGAACGAACTCTTCCTTGCGCCCGGTAAGGGTGTTGAATATCTTCATGCCGCCGTCTTCCCGCTACTCCTCTTCCGGCTCAACCGGCTCCAGGGTGGCCACCGCCCAGGCGGCAATACCCCTGCCCTCGCCGGTGAAGCCCAGGCCCTCGCTGGTGGTGGCCTTGACGCTGACACGGCAGACGTCCATCCCCAGTGTCCGGCAGAGGGAATCACGCATCCGGCCGATGTGCTCCACCAGCCGGGGCTGCTCGGCTATGACCGTCACGTCCACGTTACCGATGCTCCACCCGTGCTCGGCCAGCAGGTCACGCACCCGGCGCAGCAGCTTCAGGCTGGAGATGCCCTCGTACTGCGAGTCGCCCGGCGGGAAATGATGGCCAATGTCACCGAAGGCGGCCGCCCCCAGCAGGGCGTCCGTGACGGCGTGGGTAAGGACATCGGCATCGCTCCAGCCCTCCAGTCCCTTCTCAAACGGGACCTCCACCCCACCCAGCACCAGTTTCCGCCCCGGCACGAGGCGGTGTACGTCAAAACCCGTGCCCACCCTCATGCTACCGTTCCCCCTTGCGCTGCCTTTCCTTCCAGAGTGCCGCTGCCACCACCAGGTCCTCCGGGGTGGTCACCTTGATATTATCATGGTCTCCCGGGAACAGCCTCACCCTGTAGCCGGCCCGCTCCACCAGCGAGGCATCATCAGTTGCATCGCCCGTTACCCTGTGGTAGGCGGTGTCAATAATATCACGCCGGAAGACCTGCGGCGTCTGCACGGCGTACAGGCTGCCGCGTTCCAGCGTCTGTTTCACCGTGCCGTCCGCCCCCGCCAGCTTGATGGTGTCCGCCACCGGCACGGCCGCCACCGCTGCCCCCACCTCCACCGCTGCCTTCAGGCCGCGCTCAACCAGCCCGGGAGTGACCAGGGGGCGGGCAGCATCGTGGACAACCACCCATGTCCAGTCCCGGTCAAGATGCTGTAACCCGGCGGCCACCGAGTCCTGGCGGCGCTCCCCGCCGAGGCAGAACTCAACCGGCTTCTCCCAGCCGCCCCTGGCCAGCAACCGCCGGCCCCGGGCGATGTTCTCCCTACTCATGACAACCACAATCTGCCCCAGCGCCCGGCAGGCAACAAACGCCTCAACCACGTGCACCAGCAGCGGCTTGCCCCCCAGCCGGGCGAAGACCTTGTCCGCGCCACCCATGCGCCGGCTGGCACCGGCCGCCACGATAACGGCCCCGGCTACCGGCCTGTCTGGTCTCTGCCTGCTTGTCATCCGCACTGGGCCAATTGAGTTTACCACAATGGCCGTGGCCCGTGAACCGTGGTAAAATCAGGAAGGTCCCCGGGAATTTCTCCCGGGTGCCACCGGGGCAACTACCAGGGAGAGGCCACCATGAGCGAAAAGATATGGCCAACCGAAGACAGGTACACCTCCCGGCGCTACGACATCAAAGGGGAAGAGGCCATTGACGTGGCGGTGCTGGAGACCGTCCCCTTCGAGTACCCCGGCTCGGACACGGAGGTGGCCTACGAGACGGAGGAGTTCACCGCCGTCTGCCCCTGGACCGGTCTGCCCGACTTCGCCCGGCTGGTCATCACCTACGTGCCACGGGAGAAGCTGGTGGAGCTGAAGTCGCTCAAGTACTACCTGACGAGCTTCCGCAACGTGGGGATACTGCAGGAGCACGCCGTCAACCGGATACTCAACGACCTGGTGGACCTAGTGGAACCCAGGTCAATGACGGTTGAGGCAGAGTACCGCGAGCGGGGCGGCATCAGGGGGTACGCCGTGGCGCGCTTCGGGGTGGTGGGGTAGCCGGAGGCTATGAGAGCCCCAGGCTCCGTTTGATGGCCCTATCGACTTCGGCCATCTTATCTCTCCCAAGCTGGCCGCACCTGTCCCCCAGCCAAGACTTGTCCACCGTCAGTATCGCCGACAGGTTAACACTACTGTCCCTGGGCAAGCCGCTCTCCTCACGCGTGAGCGGCACAATAAAGGGGTAAGGGCGAACGGCGGCACTGGTGATGGCAGCAACGATGGTGGTAGGGCTGTAGCGGTTGCCGATGTCATTTTGAATGACGAGAGCCGGCCTGAGGCCAGCCTGTTCACTGCCTCTCGCAGGACTCCAGTCCACCCAGTAAATCTCACCACGCCTTACAGCCATCGCCAAGGACTACTCCCACTCTGGAAGTACCTGGCGCTGCGCCTGGCGGGCCAGGACCGCCACCTCCCTCAATTCCCCAGCCAAAACACGGTAACCTTCTTCCATCTCCGCCCGCAGCCTTCTATCCGCCATTTCCCGCAGACAGGCAGCCACCACTTTACTCCGGCTGGTGCCGCGCTCACGGGCTACTTCGTCGGTGAGAGCAACGAGTTCCGCCGGTACAGTGACCGTCAACTTGACAGTCCGGCTAGTCATACTGAATCCCCATACAGAAAGCTAGGATATAATACCTTTACCATAAGGTAACATACCTGCAGTGTACCCTGTCAATTGTCCTGCTACACCGCGCTTCGGGGTGGTGGGGTAAGCCCCACCTTCACCGCCTCCCGCAGGCTGCCGGTGCGGATTATGTCAAGCCCAGCCGGCACCTCAATCTTGCTGCCGGCCTTCGGCACCAGGCACCGCCTGAAACCGAGCCGGGCCACCTCGCCCACGCGCCGCTCCAGTTGCGGCACCGCCCGCAGCTCGCCGCTGAGGCCAACCTCGCCCACCGCCGCCAGGTACGGGTCCACCGGCGCGTCCTTGAAGCTGGAGGCCACCGCCAGCGCCACCCCCAGGTCGGCCGCCGGCTCGCCGAGCCTCAGCCCGCCGGTCACGTTCACCATCACGTCCTGCGTCCCCAGCTTGAGGCCCAGCCGCTTCCCCAGCACGGCCGTCACCAGCAGCAGCCGGTTGAAATCCACGCCGTTGGCAGTGCGGCGCGGCTGCCCGAAAGACGTGGGGTGGGTCAGGGCCTGCACCTCCACCAGCAACGGCCGGCTGCCCTCCAGCACCGGCACCACCACCGAGCCGACCGTCTCCTCGCCCCGCTGCGAGATGAAGGCCCGCGACGGATTGTCCACCTCCACCAGCCCGGCCGCCCTCATCTCGAAGACACCTATCTCGTTGGTGGAACCGTAGCGGTTCTTGACACAGCGCAGCACCCGGTAAGCGCTGAAGGATTCCCCCTCCAGGTAGAGCACCACGTCCACAATGTGCTCCAGCACCCGTGGCCCGGCGATGGCACCCTCCTTGGTGACATGACCGGTGATGCAGACCGGTACGCCGCTGGCCTTGGCCCACTGCATCAGCCGCAGGGCGCTCTGGCGTACCTGGGTAATGCTGCCGGGGACACCCTCCACCCCGGCCACGCTGACCGTCTGGATGGAGTCGATGACCGCCAGCGCCGGAGTGAGCGAGTCAACCTGCTCGAGGAGGGAGTCAACATCCGTCTCCGGGAGCAGGAACAGCCCCTCCCCGCCGATGCCGAGCCGCCCCGCCCGCAGCCTGACCTGCCGGGCCGTCTCCTCACCGCTGACATAGGCCACGGTCCCGCGCCGCCCGGCCACCAGCGCCGCCACCTGCAGCAGCAGGGTGGACTTGCCGATACCCGGCTCACCCCCCACGAGCACCAGCGAGCCGGGCACGAGCCCGCCCCCGAGGACACGGTCAAACTCGCCCAGCCCCACCGGAAAACGGGCCGCCGTATCCCCCGGGGATACCGTCGAGAGTTCCTGGGGCCGGCCCGGAGCGGAACGCGGGCGGGTCCTCGCCTCCGGCACCACGGCCGCCACCTCGGAGAAAGTGTTCCACTCGCGGCAGGCGGGGCAGCGCCCCAGCCACTTCAGCTCCTCGTGGCCGCACTGCTGGCAGACAAAGACCACCCGCGGGCGAGACTTCTCCATGGGCAGACTTTAGCCGATTACGCCACCGAGGGCAAGGGGCAACCCCTACCCCAGCAGGTTGAGGAACACCCCGGCCACCACCGCCGAGCCGATGACACCCGCCACGT
>CAZBPZ010000009.1:0-23166 GCA_964493955.1 uncultured Dehalococcoidales bacterium
GCCCCCCGTACCGGGGAGATGGCCCGCATCCTGGCGGCCCTGGGGGTTGACTCGACTGCCCTGGTGGTCACCGGCGAGGTGCGGCCGAACGTGGTAAAGTCGGCCCGTAACCTGCCGGGGATTACCACCCGGCCGGCGGCGGTGCTCAACGTGGTGGACGTGCTGGCCAGCCGGCGGCTGCTGATGGAAGTGGCGGCGGTACGCCGGGCCGAGGAGCTCTGGGGTAATAGGTCCACCGGGGGGGCGAGGTAATGCACCTGTACGAGGTAATACGCCGCCCGCTGGTAACCGAGAAGAGCGCCCGCCTTCAGGCCGAGGGTAAATATGCCTTCGAGGTGGACCGCCGCGCCACCAAGCCGCAGATAAAGCAGGCGGTGGAGAAGGCGTTCAATGTGAGCGTTACCAGTGTCAACGTGATGACGGTGCCGGGGGGAGAGAGGCGCATCGGGCGTCGCCAGGTGCGGCGGTCTCCCTGGAAAAAGGCAATCGTCACCCTTCGGGCTGGCGACAAGATTGACCTGTTCGAGAATATCTAGGGGCAGGCAGAGGTAGTTAGATGCCGCTGAGACTATACAAGCCAACTTCGCCGGGCCGGCGGGCGATGTCTGTCACGACGTTCGAGGAAGTGACCAAGGACGTGCCGGAAAAGGCCCTGCTGCGCCCGCTGAAGCGGAAGGCTGGCCGCAACAACCAGGGGCGGATTACGGTGCGCCACCGCGGTGGCGGGGCCAGGCGCCGCCTGCGCGTTATCGACTTCAAGCGGGACAAGCTGGGCGTGCCGGGGCGTGTCAGGGCGATTGAGTATGACCCGAACCGCTCGGCGCGGATAGCCCTCATCTTCTACGCCGACGGTGACAAGCGCTACATCCTGGCACCGATGGGGCTGAAGGTGGGTGATACCGTGATGGCAGGTAGTGATGCCGAGATTCGGCCGGGCAACGCCCTGCCGCTCGGGGCACTGCCCACCGGTACGGCCATCCACAACATTGAACTCAGGCCGGGTAAGGGTGCCCAGCTGGTACGCAGTGCGGGTACAGCTGCCCAGTTGCTTGCCAAGGAGGGCGAGTACTGCCACGTACGGCTGCCCTCGGGCGAGGTGCGGCTGATACGCAGCCAGTGTTACGCCACGGTGGGGCAGGTCGGCAACCAGGAGCACCAGGGTATCAGCCTGGGTAAGGCGGGGCGGAGCCGGTGGCTGGGGCGTCGGCCGGCAACACGTGGCTCGGCGATGACACCGCGTGACCATCCCCACGGTGGCGGTGAGGGCCGCAGCCCGGTGGGTATGCCCGGCCCGAAGACGCCCTGGGGTAAGCCAGCCCTGGGCTACAAGACACGCCGCAACAAATTCTCGGACCGCTTCATCGTGAGGCGCCGGAGGAGTAAGTAAGTGTCAAGGTCTGTCAAGAAAGGCCCGGCGGTAGACCCGAAGTTGCTGAAGAAGGTGGAGGCGGTGCGGCGCTCCGGCGAGAAGACCGTCATCCGCACCTGGTCTCGCTGGTGCACCATCCTGCCGGAGATGGTGGGGCTTACCATCGGCGTGCACGACGGCCGCCGCCACGTGCCCATCTTCATAACCGAGAACATGGTGGGGCACAAGCTGGGCGAGTTTGCCCCGACGCGTACCTATCGCGGGCACTCCGCCAAGGCGGAGACAGTGGCCCAGCGCCGGAGGAAATAGGCTGAGATGGAAGTGAAGTCTGTCGCCAGGAACACCGGCATCTCTCCGCGGAAGATACGGCCGCTGGTTGATATGGTACGCGGCAAGCCGGTGGACGAGGCGCTGACACTACTGAGGTTTGCGGCCTCACCCCATGCCCGGGTGGTGGCCAAGGTGGTCAAGGCGGCCGCCGCCGATGCCGAAAGCCTGTACCAGATACCCTCCTCGGAGTTGAGGGTTACCAGGATTTTTGCGGATGAGGCGATGACGCTCAAGCGGTACCGGGCCAGCGCCCGCCGCCGCGTCAGCCCCATTCTCAAACGCTCCAGCCACATCACGGTGGTTGTGGCTGACGGGGAGGCCTAATGGGACATAAGGTTCATCCCACCGGGTTCAGGCTCGGGGTGATACGTGACTGGGACGCACGCTGGTACGCTGACCGGCACTACCGGGAATACCTGCAGGAGGACCTCAAGCTGCGGGATACCGTGAGGTCACTCTACCCGGAGGCGGGTGTCTCCCGGGTGGAGATTGACCGCCAGGCCAATAACATCACCGTTACGGTCTACACGGCACGGCCGGGTATCCTGATTGGCCGGGGTGGTCAGCGGGTTGACGAACTGCGCAACCGCCTCGAGAGGATGACCGGGAAGAGGGTACAGCTCAACATCCGCGAGATACCGCAGCCGGAGCTGGACGCCTATCTGGTGGCCCGGAACGTGGCGGACCAGATGGAGCGGCGGATTGCTTACCGGCGCGCCCTCAAGCAGACCCTGCAGCGGACAATGCAGGCCGGTGCCAGGGGTATGCGCATAAGTGCGGCCGGCCGCCTCGACGGGGCCGAGATTGCACGGCGGGTCACCATGCACGAGGGCCGGGTACCGCTGCACACGCTGCGGGCAGATATTGACTACGGCTTTGCCGAAGCGCGTACCACCATGGGGCGCATCGGGGTGAAGGTCTGGATTTACAAGGGGGACATCCTGCCGCTCAAGGCGGTTGAGGCCGAGGAGCTGGGTATGGCGGCCCCGGCCGGGGCCGCTCCTGAGGAATCTCCGGCCCAGGCCGCGCCCGGGGCTGAGGTTGAGCCGGCGGAGGCTGCACCTGAGGCCGAGGCGCCGGTTGCGGCTGCGCCTGAGGCCGAGGTGCCGGTTGCGGCTGCCCCGGAAGGTGCTGCGGCGGAAACCACCCCGGAAGCAACCGCCGAAGTGGCGGCCGGGGCAGCGGAAGAGCCAGCCAAGGCAGCGGAGGGGCCGGCCAAGCCGCCGGCCAGGAAGCGCACGCGTAAGGCCCCCGCCAGCCAGCCCGAAGCGGAGGCGGAATCGGCCGGAGAAGCACCGGCCCGGCCAAAGCGCCGCTCCCGCAAGGCGGCCTCGGCCGAGGCGGCTGAGGCGCCGGCCGAGGAGACCCCTGCCGGTAACCAGGGGGAAAGCGATGCTACAACCCAAGAGAGTTAGGTTCCGCAAGGTACAGAAGGGCCGCCGCCGGGGCAAGGCCAACTCGGGCAACACGGTGGTCTTCGGGGACTATGGCCTGATGGCCGAGGGGGCTGCCTGGGTAACAGCCCGGGAAATAGAGGCGGCCCGCCGGGCGATTACACACCACGTCCGCCGCGGCGGCAAGATCTGGATTCGCATCTTCCCGGACAAATCGGTTACCAAGAAGGCAGCCGAGACCCGAATGGGGTCCGGTAAGGGTGCCCCGGACCACTGGGTGGCCGTGGTTAAGCCGGGACGCATCCTCTTTGAGATGTCGGGTGTGGCCGAGGATGTCGCCCGGGAGGCAATGCGCCTGGCGGGCCACAAGCTTCCGCTGAAGGTCCGCTTCGTGACGCGGCGCACTCATGGCCAGGGGCTGGCCAGTCTGGAAGCCGGGGGGGCGGCCGTTGAAGGTTGAGGAGATAAGAGCACTCAGCACCGAGGAGCTCGTGAAGCAGATTGAAGAGGCGCACCGCCAGCTGCTTGACCTGCGGTTGCGTGCCGCCACCAGGCAGCTGGCCAACCACCGGGAGATTCCGCGTGTCAGGCGGACAATCGCCCGGATGAAGACGGTGTTGCGCGAGCGCCAGCTGGCGGCAGAATAGGGCCGTATTGTACCGGGGAAGAGGTTTCCGGCAGATGCAGAAAAGGCGAAAAGCTAAGCTTGGCCGGGTGGTCAGCAACAAGATGCAGAAGACGGTTGTGGTAGAGGTGGAGAGGTTTCGTCACCACCCCCTCTACCGCAAGATGGTGCGTACCACGGTGCGCTACAAGGCACACGACGAGCGCAACGAGTGCAAACCGGGTGACGTGGTGAGGCTCCTGGAGACGCGGCCGCTCTCGCGCCACAAGCGCTGGCGGGTGGCCGAGATAGTCCAGCGGGCGGAGGTGGTCGAGGTGCGGCCGGAGGAACTGGAGCCGGCGCTTGAACCACCACCCAGGGCAGCAGCCCCGCCCGAGGCCGAGGAGGCGCCGGCGGCGGAGGGCACCGATACACCAGAGACGGGGTAGACGGCCGTGATTCAGAGAATGTCCAGGCTCAAGGTGGCCGATAATACCGGGGCGCGACAGCTGATGTGCATCGGGATTCTCGGTGGCACGGGCAAGCGGTATGCCCGCATTGGCGATGTAATAGTGGCGTCGGTCAAGCGGGCCACCCCGGGTGGGGTGGTCAAGGGGGGCGACGTGGTACGGGCTGTCATCGTCCGCACCTCGCGTCCGCAGCGGCGGCCGGACGGCTCCTATATAAAGTTTGATGAGAACGCCGCCGTGATACTGACGGATAAGAACAACCCCCGCGGCACACGTATATTCGGTCCGGTGGCCAGGGAGCTGCGGGACAAGAACTTCACCAAGATAATTTCCCTGGCACCCGAGGTGCTCTAGAGGCGGACGGCGCATGAAGATACACAAGAATGACAACGTGCTCGTCATCACCGGCAAGGACCGCGGCAAGAGAGGCCGGGTTCGCTTTGTGTACCCCCGGAAGGGGCGGGTGCTGGTTGAGGGCGTGAACCTCATCAAGATGCACAGCCGTGCCCGTGCCCAGGTCAGCCAGGCGGGTATCATCGAGCGCGAAGCGCCGATACATATCTCCAACGTGATGCTGATTTGCTCAAGCTGCAACAAGGCGGTGCGGGTGGGTTTCAGGAAGCTGCAGGATGGCCGGAAGGTGCGTGTCTGCCGCGCCTGCGGCGAGGTGGTTGACTAGATGTCCGGGTTGAAAGAGCGTTACCGCCAGGAGATTGTGCCGCGCCTCATGCAGGAAGGCGGCTACAAGAACGTGATGCAGGTGCCACGCTTGGAGAAGGTGGTGGTGAGCATCGGGCTCGGTGAGGCTGTTCAGAACGCCCGTGCCCTGGAAGCCGCCGAGCGTGACCTGCCGGCTATTACCGGGCAGAAACCGGTCGTCACGCGTGCCCGCCGCTCCATTGCCAATTTCCGGCTTCGTGCCGGGATGCCGATTGGCCTCAAGGTCACGCTGCGGCGGGACCGCATGTGGGACTTCGTGGAAAGGCTTATCTCGGTGGTGCTGCCCCGCATCCGTGAGTTCCAGGGCGTGCCCCGCCGGGCCTTTGATGGCCGCGGCAACTACACGCTGGGCCTGCGGGAGCAGACCGTTTTCCCGGAGATAGACTACGACAAGATTGACAAGGTACGGGGGCTGGAGATATCCATCGTCACCACCGCCAAGACCGACGAGGAAGGCCGGCGGTTGCTGGAGATGCTGGGTATGCCCTTCGGCCGGGAGTAACTGGAGGCAAATGGCCAAGAAGTCTGAGATTGCCAAGTGGAGACGTGTTCCCAAATACCGCGTGCAGGCACATAACCGCTGCGAGCGCTGCGGGCGGCCGCGCGCCTATATCCGTAAGTTCGGGCTTTGCCGGATTTGCTTCCGGGAACTGGCCCTTTCGGGGGCGATTCCCGGTGTCAGGAAATCAAGCTGGTAACCGGTGGACAAGGGAGGTAGTGTGACTATCACTGACCCAATTGCTGATATGCTCACCCGGGTGAGAAACGCCGTGATGGTACGGCATGACTCGGTGCAGGTGCCGGCTTCCAGGATGAAGCTGGCGATTGCCCGCATCCTCAAGGACGAGGGCTTTATCAGCGGCTACGAGGTCATCCGGGGAGAGCCCCAGCGTGTTATCCGGATACACCTCAAGTACCGTGACCGCAACGAGCCGGTCATCAAGGGGCTGGAGCGGGTCAGCAAGCCGGGGCTGCGGGTCTACGTGCAGCGTAACGAAATCCCCCGTGTGTACGGCGGGCTGGGTATAGCCATCCTCTCCACCCCCAGGGGCGTCATGACGGGCCGGGAGGCCTGGAAGCAGGGGGTGGGGGGTGAACTCCTGTGCCTGGTCTGGTAGGTGTGAGTAAGGCATGTCACGCATAGGTAAGATGCCAATTCCGGTGCCCGAAGGGGTGGTGGTGACCATCCGGGGCAGTGAGGTTGCGGTAAAGGGACCGCAGGGTGAGCTGCGGCGCCGCTTTAGCCCGGACATGAAAATCCGGCTGGCGGACGGTCAGCTCGCCGTGACCCGGCCGAGCGATGACCGCAACCACCGCGCCCTGCACGGCCTGACGCGTACCCTGCTGGCCAACATGGTGCAGGGCGTCACCGCCGGCTTTGAGCGCACCCTGGAGATTGTCGGCGTGGGGTACCGCGTCCAGCAACAGGGCGAGAACCTGGTGCTGAACGTGGGCTTCTCGCACCCGGTTGAGGTTGTGCCCCTGCCGGGGGTGAAGCTGACGGCCGAGGGCACCAACCGGATAAAGGTTACCGGGATAGATAAAGAGATCGTGGGCGAGATGGCCGCCCGGATAAGAAGGATTAGGCCCCCGGACGCTTACAAAGGCAAGGGTATCCGCTATGCCGGGGAAGTGGTCAGACTCAAGCCGGGCAAGGCCGGGAAAGCGATAGGGAGATAGCAGATGGCGTCTGAGAGCCGAAGGGCCGCCCGTATCAGGCGACACGCCCGCGTGAGGAAACGGGTCCACGGGACACCGCAGAGACCCCGCCTCAGCGTTTTCCGCAGCCTGAGGCACATCTATGCTCAGGTCATTGATGATACCACCGGGCGTACCCTGGTGGCCGCTTCGACGCTGGACCGGGAACTCAGGCCGGAGCTTGATGGCAAGAGCAAGAAGGCCCGTGCCGAGCTGGCGGGCTCGCTGCTGGCCAGGAGGGCGCTTGAGGCGGGTATCAGCCAGGTGGCGTTTGACCGGGGCGGTTACCGTTTCCACGGGCGTGTCAGGGCGCTGGCCGAGGCGGCCCGGGGGCAGGGACTAAAGTTCTAGGAAGGCCAAAGCGGGTTTCAGATGGTAGAAAAGAGCAGGATAGACCCAACCGAGCTTGCCCTGACCGACAAGCTGATTAACATCAACCGCGTGGCCAAGGTTGTCCGGGGCGGTAAGCGGCTCAGCTTCAGCGCGCT
Source organism: uncultured Dehalococcoidales bacterium (assembly GCA_964493955.1). Taxonomy (GTDB): domain Bacteria; phylum Chloroflexota; class Dehalococcoidia; order Dehalococcoidales; family Fen-1064; genus CAZBPZ01. The sequence continues at coordinate 7,074 of CAZBPZ010000009.1, forward strand.
GGTGGTCACAGGTGATGGCAACGGGCACGTCGGCGTGGGCCTGGGCAAGGCCAATGAGGTCCCCCTGGCGATAAACAAAGGCAACGCTGCCGCCCGCAAGAACCTGATAAGGGTACCGCTGGCAGGGACGACAATCCCCCACGAGGTGTTCGTCAAGGTGGGGGCGGCCAGGGTGTTGCTGAAGCCGGCGGCCCCCGGCACGGGTATCATCGCCGGTGGCAGCGTGCGGGCCGTGCTCGAGGCGGCCGGTGTCAAGGACGTTCTCAGCAAATCGCTGGGGACATCCAACAAGACCAACGTGGCCCGGGCCACCATTGTGGCCCTGAGCCGGCTGCGTGACCCCGCCCGCGAGGTGGCCGAGCGCAAGGGACTGCCCCTGCCGGAGGAGGAGGTGGTTACCGGTGGCTAGGCTGCGGGTTACCTGGGTGAAAAGCGGCATCGGCTACAGCCGGGACCAGCGCCGCACGCTGAGGTCCCTGGGCTTGAAGCGCCTGAACCAGAGCGTTGAGCACGAGGACAGCCGCTCGCTGCGGGGTATGATTGTGAAGGTCAGGCACCTGGTGAAGGTGGAGGAGGCAACGTGAGGTTGGACGAGCTTTCACCGGCCCCGGGCTCGCGCCGGCCACGCAAGCGCGTGGGGCGGGGTGACGGCAGTGGCCACGGCACCTACTCGGGGCGGGGTTCCAAGGGACAGAAGGCCCGTGCCGGGGTGCACATGAAGCCCGGTTTTGAGGGTGGCCAGTTACCGCTCATCAAGCGGCTGCCGCGCAAGCGGGGGTTCACCAACATCTTCCGGGTAGAGTACAGCGTGGTCAACCTGGCGGGGCTGAACCGGTTCGAGGCCGGCAGTGAAGTGGGGCCGGCGGAGATGCGCGCCGCCGGGCTGGTGCGCACGCTGCGCAAGCCGGTGAAGGTACTGGGACGCGGCCAGATTGACCGTGCCCTGACGGTGCGTGCCCACCGCTTTTCAGCTTCGGCCCGGGCTGCCATAGAGGCAGCCGGCGGTAAGGTGGAGGAGGTAGTGGATGCGGTCGCGGCAGACTAGGCCACGGCTTCTCCAGGCAATGATTGATGCCTTCCGCCTGCCTGACCTGAGGCGGCGGATACTGATTACGTTTGGCCTGCTGGTGGTCTTCCGGTTCGTGGCCCACGTGCCTCTGCCCGGGGTTGACCCGGCGGCGTTGAAGCAGCTCTTCCAGTCCAACGCCATGCTGGGCATGCTGGACATGTTCAGCGGGGGTGCGATGCGCAATTTCAGCGTGGCCGCCATGGGGGTGTACCCGTATATCACGGCCACCATCATCATGCAGCTGATGACCCCGGTCATTCCCCGGCTGCAGATGCTGAGCCAGGAGGGTGAGGCCGGGCGTAACAAGATAAACCGCATCAGCCACTGGTTGACGATTCCCCTGGCCGGCATTGCCGCCTACGGGCAGATTACCCTGCTGCGGAGCGCCTCGCCGCCCGTGATAACGACGATGGCAGCGCTGCCCACGCTGGCCGCGGTGGCCTCCATGATTGCCGGTACTGTCTTCCTGGTCTGGCTGGGCGAGCAGATTACGGAGTACGGCATTGGTAACGGCATCTCCATCATCATCTTCGGCGGCATCGTGGCCGGTTACTGGCAGATGGTGGGCGGGGGGCTGCTGGCCGGCCAGCAGGGGCAGCTCATGGGGCTGACGGCCTACATCCTGATTGCCCTTGCTACCGTGGCGCTCATAGTAATGTTCACCGAGGCACACCGCCGGATTCCGGTGCAGTATGCCCGCACCGCCTTCCGCGGCGGCCGGATGTACCGCTCCGCCGGCGGCACCCACATCCCGCTGCGTGTCAACAGTGCCGGCATGATACCGCTGATTTTCGCCATGTCGCTGATGATATTCCCGGGGATGATTGCCAGCTATTTTGCCAACCCGCCTACCATGGAACCGAACTTTGCCAACTACGTGCAGGACTGGTTCAACCCGAACTCGCCCATGCCGCGGGCACTGTTCTACTGGGGCTTCAACTTCATCCTGGTGGTCTTTTTCGCCTTCTTCTACACGTTTACCATCATCCAGCAGCAGGACCTGCCGGGGACACTGCAGCGGCAGGGTGGGTTTATCCCGGGTATCCGCCCCGGCAAGAATACCGAAAACTACCTGAACAATGTCATCACCCGGATAACAACGGTCGGTGCGCTCTTCCTGGCCTTCGTTGCCATCATACCCTTCCTGGCGCGCGAGGTTACGGATGTCCAGGTTATCCAGCTTTCCAGCATGGGTTTGCTGATTGTGGTGGGCGTGGTGCTGGACACCATGAAGCAGATGGAGGCGCAGCTCACGATGCGCCGTTACGAAGGGTTCATCAAATAGGGGGCAGCCGGTGTACGTGGTCTTTCTGGGAGCCCCCGGGGCGGGCAAGGGAACGCAGGCGGCCGTGGTGGCCAGGGCGCTGGGCATCTGCCATATTGCCACCGGTGATATGTTCCGGGATGCCCAGCGGCAGGATACCGAGCTGGGGCGCCGGGTGCGCTCTTACATGGAGAAAGGGGTGCTGGTGCCAGACGAGGTGACGGTCCAGATGGTACGGGAACGCCTCGCCGCGCCGGACTGCCAGAACGGCGCCATCTTTGACGGGTTCCCGCGGACCCGGCCGCAGGCCGAGGCGCTGGACGCCGTGATGGCGGAGCAGGGGAAAGAGGTCAGCGGGGTGGTCTTTATCAAGGTGCCGGAGGAAGAGCTGCTGGAGCGGCTCAGCGGGCGCTGGATTTGCCGGGCCTGCCAGGCACCTTTTCATACCGTCAGCTCGCCCCCGCGCCGGCCCGGGGTGTGCGACCGGTGTGGCGGGGAGCTCTACCAGCGGGCTGATGACCGGCCCGAAACGGTGCGGGAGCGCCTCAGGGTGTACTTTGAGCAGACGGCCCCGCTGGTTGACTACTACCGCCGGGCGGGTAAGCTGCTCGAGGTAGATGGTGTCGGCGGGGTTGACGAGGTCAGGGAGCGGATTCTCGCCGTGTTGAGACAGCGGCTGGCTGGTTCCCGGGGCGGGGTATGAGCATTATTCTGAAATCAGACCGCGAGATCGCGCTGATGCGCGAGGCGGGGCGGATAGTGGCCACTGTGCTGGAGGTATTGAGGGCCTGCATCAGGCCGGGAATGCGTACCGCCGAGCTGGATAGCATCGCCGCTGCCGAGGCTGCAAAAATGGGAGGCCGCCCTTCCTTCAAGGGGTACCGCGGCTTCCCGGCCAACCTGTGTGTCTCGGTGAATGACGAAATCGTGCACGGGATACCGGGCAGACGGGTTATCCGCGAGGGTGATATCGTCTCGCTGGACTTCGGGGTAATCTACCGGGGCTTCCAGGGTGACGCCGCTATTACTGTCGGCGTTGGCCGGGTCAGCCGGGAGGCCCGGGAGCTCATCGAGGTGACCAGGGGGGCGCTCCGGGCCGGAATTGCCGCCGCCCGCCCCGGTGGCCGTCTGGGGGACATCTCGGCGGCGATAGAGGCGTACGCCGAGTCACGGGGGTACTCGGTGGTGCGGGAATACACCGGCCATGGTATCGGGCGGCAGATGCACGAGGACCCGCAGGTGCCGAACTGCACCCACCCGTCCTTCGGGTTGAAGGCTGGTACCGGGCCCGAGCTGCTGAAAGGAATGACGCTGGCGCTGGAGCCGATGGTCAACGCCGGCGACTGGATGACAAAGCGGGACGATGACAACTGGACAGTGCGCACGCGGGATGGTAGCCTTTCAGCGCACTTTGAGGACACGATTGCCATTACAGACAGTGGTCCCGAGGTGCTGACGAAGGTCTAGCCGTATGCCGAAGAAGGAGACGATCGAGGTTGAGGGGGTGGTCACCGAGGCGCTGCCTAACACGCAGTTCCGGGTGGAGCTACCCAACGGCCACAAGGTGCTGGCCCATATCTCCGGGCGGCTGCGGGTGCATTACATCCGCATCCTGCCGGGGGACCGGGTGCTGATTGAGCTGTCCCCCTATGACCTCAGCCGCGGGAGAATTACATACCGTTTGAAGTAGGAAAGATATGAAGGTAAAGGCTTCGGTCAAGGTCAGGTGCGAGAAGTGCAAGATTATCAGGCGGCGGGGGGTGGTGCGAGTCATTTGCTCCAAGCCCAGCCACAAGCAGAGGCAGGGCTAGCCCCGCCGGAGGAGGCAGTATAATGCCGCGTATCGCTGGAGTAGATATACCGCGGGAGAAGCAAATCTGGGTGGCACTGCAGTATGTCCATGGCATCGGGCGTACCAGCAGCTTCCGCATACTGGAGCAGGCGGGGGTACGGCCGGAGACCCGGGCGGCTGACCTCACCGAGGGCGAGGTCAGCAGCATCCGCGAGATAATAGACAAGCAGTATAATGTTGAGGGGGAGCTCCGCAAGGAGACAACCTTTAACATCAAGCGGCTGATGGAGATTGGCTGCTACCGCGGCCTGCGGCACCGGCACAACCTGCCGGTCAGGGGGCAGCGCACCCGGACCAATGCCCGTGCCCGGCGCGGTACGCGTAAGACCGTGGCCGGACGGGGCAAGAAGCGGGGTGCCACCAAGAAGTAATTGCGGGCCGCCCGCGGGCGGCTGTGGCGGAGGAGAAGACAGGTAATGCCAGCAAAGAAACAGCGCAGGACCAGAAGACGCGAGCGCCGGGTAGTGCCGGTGGGGCGCGCCTACATTCACTCGAGTTTTAATAATACCCTGGTGACGCTTACTGACCCGCAGGGTAATGTGATTGCCTGGGGAAGTGCCGGTACGGCCGGGTTCAAGGGCTCACGTAAGGGCACGCCCTACGCGGCGCAGCTGGCGGCCCAGGACGCGGCCCGCAAGGGAATGGCCCTGGGCCTGCGCCAGGTGGATGTCTTTGTCAAGGGGCCGGGCAGCGGCCGGGAGGCGGCCATCCGGGCGCTCCAGGCGGCCGGGCTCTCCATCACCAGCATCCGTGACGTGACCCCCATCCCGCACAACGGGTGCCGTCCGCGCAAGCGGCGGCGTGTTTAGGCCAGTTCGTGGGGGCCGGTTACCGGCCCCCCGGGAGGAGATTTCAGGATAGGACATGGCAAGATACACGGGTTCAGTCTGTCATCTGTGCCGGCGCGTTGGCGATAAGCTGATGCTTAAGGGCAGCCGGTGCTACACGCCCAAGTGCGCGCTGGAGCGGCGCCACCGGCCGATGGGCCGGCGCGGGCGCCGGCGGCGCCCGTCGGACCGCGCCATCCAGCTGGCCGAGAAGCAGAAAGCCCGCTACACCTACGGGATGATGGAGCGGCAGTTCAGCCGGTTCTTCGAGCGGGCGGCGCGCCAGCCCGGTGTCACCGGTGATAACCTGATAGTCCTGCTGGAGAGACGGCTTGATAACGTCGTTTACCGGCTCGGTTTTGCTGACTCGCGTAACCAGGCGCGGCAACTGGTGCGGCACGGGCACATCGTCCTCTCGGGGCGGCGTACCAACATCCCCTCGGCCCTGGTGAAGGAGGGCGATACGATAGCCTGGCGCGAAGAAAGCAAGAAGACCGAGTACTTCAAACAGCTGGTCGAGGAGATAAAGTCCAGGGCTGTCCCATCCTGGCTGGCACTTGACCGGCAGAGCTTGGTGGGCAGAGTGGTATCGCTCCCCACGCCCGAGGACGCCGGCGCAAAGTTTGAAGGGCAGAGCATCGTCGAGTACTACTCGCGGTAAGGAGGTAGCGGGTTGTCTCTGTCAACAGTTCCCAGGATAGAGTGCGTCGAGCAGCGTGAGGACTACGGGCGCTTCGTGGCCGAGCCACTGGACAAGGGTTTCGGGGTTACCCTGGGCAACGCCATGAGGCGGGTGCTCCTGGGCCACCTGCCGGGTGCGGCCATTACCCGGGTGCGGATTGAGGGCATCCAGCACGAGTTCTCCCCGATTCCGCACGTCAGAGAAGACGTGGTGGAGTTTCTCCTCAACGTGAAGGGTATCCGCCTGAAGCCGGTCACAAACCGGCCGGGCAAGCTGGTACTTGACGTGGCCGGTGAAGGGAAGGTGTGCGCCGCCGATATCAGGCCGTCGGCCGATTTTGAGGTTGCAAACCCGGAGCTGTACCTGGCCTCGCTGGACTCACCCGAGGCGAGGCTCTTCGTTGAGTTTGACGTGGAAATCGGCACGGGCTACGCCGAGGCCGAGGAAGCGGAAAACCTGCCGCTGGGAGTGCTCCCGGTGAACGCCATCTTCACGCCGACACGAAAGGTAAACTACCTGGTTGAGCCGCTGCACGCCGGCCGCGAGACGACGCAGGAGCGCCTCGTGCTGGAGGTCTGGACCGATGGCACGATTGAGCCCGGCGAGGCGGTAAGCCAGAGCGCCAACATCCTGGTGCGCATGTTTGAGGCCTTTGCCAACTACGGCAGCCCGGAGCGTGCTGAGGCCGAGCGTGAACTGGCGGAGCTTGCCATCCCGCAGGAGCTTTATAACATGCCGGTCGAGCAGCTGGCCCTCTCGGTGCGTACCATGAACTGCCTGCGCCGCGGCAACATCAGCACGGTGGGCGAGCTTATTACCAGGGGTGAAAAGGGCTTGCTTGCCCTGCGGAACTTCGGGCAGAAGTCCAGACAGGAAGTAGAGGAGCACCTCAATGCGCTGGGGCTCTCGCTAACGCCGCAACCCCCGGCCGCGGCGGAAGAGGATGTTACCGGGGAAACTACCGGGGCCATCCTGAGCGGTGAGGCCCCGGCCGAGGGAGAATAGCGCATACCAGAGGAAACATGGGGCGTAAGTATTCAGGCAGGAAACTGGCCAGGTCATCCGGTTACCGGCGGGCGCTTTGCCGCAACCTGGTGACTGACCTGCTCCAGTACGAAAAGATAGTCACCACCGAGGCCCGGGCCAGGCTGGCCCGGGGCATGGCAGAGAAGATGATTTCGCTGGGTAAGGATGGCAGCCTGCACGCCCGCCGTCAGGCGCTGGCCTTCATCTTCAGCAAGAAGGTGGTGGCCAAGCTGTTTGATGAGCTGGCGGTGCGTTATGCCAGGCGGGCCGGCGGCTACACCCGCATCACGCGGCTCGGGCCGAGGCAGGGCGACGGCGCTGCCATGGTGCAGCTTGAGCTGGTGAAGTAACTGTGGGAGCCACTGTCTCGTACCGGCAGGAAAGGGGTGCCGCCGCGGGCACAGCCACCAGGATTGCCCTGGTGGTGGAGTATGACGGCAGCGCCTTCAGCGGCTCGCAGTACCAGGCCGGCGTGCCGACGGTGCAGGCGGCCCTGGAAGAGGCCATCTACCGCCTCACCGGTGAGAAGGTGCGGATTACAGCCGCCAGCCGGACCGATGCCGGGGTGCATGCCCTGGGGCAGGTCGTCAGTTTCAAGACTACCTCGTCCCGGCCGCTCGAGGCGTTCGTGGGCGGGATGAATTACTGGCTGCCGGCGGCGGTGGCCGTGCGGGAGGCCCACGTGGTACCGCTGTCGTTCGACGTGCGGCGCCGGGCCACGAGCCGCCACTACCGGTACTCGATTTTGCTCAGCCGGACGCGCTCACCGCTGCGCGAGCGCTACGCCTACCGCCTGGCCGGGGAGCTGGACGTGGCCGCGATGGACCGGGCCTGCCGGATACTCGTGGGAAAGCATGACTTCGCCTCGTTTGCGGCCGGTATCGGCGGTGAGGCCGGGAACACGGTGCGGCGGGTCTACCATGCCGGCGTCAGGCAGCAGGCTGACATGGTAATATTTGACATGGTGGCCAACGCCTTCCTGCGGCACCAGGTGAGGGTAACCGCCGGCTGCCTGGTGCGGGTTGGCCAGGGAAAGATGACGGAGGAAGAGCTGCGGGCCGTGCTGGAGGCACGGCGGCCCGGGCTGGCCGGGCCGACCCTGCCGGCCCACGGTCTCTGCCTGGTGAAGGTGGAATACGCCCGGCCGTTTGAGGAAGCAATCACATGAAGACATATGTTATCAAGCCCGGGGACATTCAGCGTGACTGGCACCTGGTAGATGCCACTGACCAGGTGCTGGGCCGGCTGGCCACGCGCATTGCCACGCTGCTGATGGGCAAGCACAAGCCAAAGTTCGCCCGCAACGCCGACGTGGGTGACTACGTGGTGGTCATCAACGCTGCCAGGGTGAGGGTCACCGGGGACAAGGCGCGGCAGAAGACCTACTACCGCCACTCGGGCTACCCCGGCGGGCTCAAGAGCGTGACACTGGAAAAGCTGCTGGCGGAAAAGCCGGAGCGCGTCATCCAGCACGCCGTCCGCGGCATGCTGCCACGCAACCGGCTCAGCGCCGCCATGATGAAGCGGCTGCGGGTGTACCGGGATGAGCGTCATCCCCACGGCGGCCAGATTGCGCCCGCGGACAGACCGGAAGCCGGGAAATAGCCCCGGCATGACCGAGGGAGGGACCTCTTGACAGAGCAGACATACTTCTACGGGACAGGCCGGCGCAAGACGGCGGTGGCCAGGGTGAAGCTCACGCCGGGAGGCGGTGGGGCCATTATCGTCAACGGCGTGCCCTACGACGAGCTCTTCCCGCGGTATGAGCAGCGTAATACGGTCGTCAAACCCCTGCTGGTCACGGGTACGCTTGACAAGTTCAACGCCGTGGTGACCGTCAGGGGGGGTGGCGTTACCGGCCAGAGCGGGGCGATATGCCATGGTATTGCCAGGGCGCTCATCGCCGCCGACGAGGGCTACCGGCCGGTGCTGCGACAGCACGGACTGCTGACGCGTGATTCGCGCGTCAAGGAGCGCAAGAAAGCTGGCCTCAAGCGTGCCCGCAAGGCGCCACAGTACACCAAGCGGTAGTCTCTTTTGCCGGCACGGGTGGGGGCGGGGCGCGCCGCTCCGGTGCACGGCGGTGCGGTGAGTTGGAGTACAGCGTGGATGCAGGGCAGTCTGACATCGTGCTGCGGCCGATCGGCCGGGTGAGCAACGGCCTGAAGGAGCCACCCAGCCCCCGCCGCGAATGGGAGAGGACGGTGTCAGACATCGTCATTAACCCGGAGCTGGAGGAGGCGCTCGAAGGAATAGAGGAGTTCTCCCACATCATCGTCCTCTTCTGGCTGCACCGGCAGGTGGGGGTGGAGGTGCCGCTCAAGCAGCATGCCCGGCACCACCCGGGCAACCCGCGGCGGGGGTTGTTTGCTTTACGCTCGCCTATCCGCCCCAATCCTATCGGCAAGACCACGGTCCGCCTCCTGCGGCGGCGGGGGAATACCCTGACGGTGGAGGGGCTGGACGCCCTGGATGGTAGCCCCGTACTGGACATAAAGCCATACCTGCCCGGTTATGACGCCCCGCCGGATGCCACCGCCCCGGGCTGGATAACCGCTTGAAGAGCTCGCGCCTGATGGAGCTTTACCGGCTCCTCCTGCAGTGCCATGGCCCCCAGCACTGGTGGCCTGCCAGTGGCCGCTTCGAGGTGATGGTGGGCGCCATTCTGACACAGGCGGCTGCCTGGAGCAACGTGGAGAAGGCCATCGCCGCCCTGCGGCGGGCCGGTGCCCTTTCGCCGGCGGCGCTGCGGCGGCTCTCCCTGCCGGAGATTGCCCGGCTTGTCTATCCCAGCGGCTACTATAACGCCAAGGCCCGCAAACTCAAAGCGCTGGCCACCTACCTGGGCGGCTACGATGATGACCTTGACCGGCTTTTTGCCCTGCCCGTGGAAAGACTGCGGCCGGAGCTCCTGGGCGTGTACGGTATCGGCGAGGAAACGGCGGACTCTATTCTGCTCTACGCCGGGGGCAAGCCGGTGTTCGTGGTGGATGCCTATACCCGCCGTATCCTCGGCCGCAGCCGCCTGGGGCCGCCGGCCGGCAGCTACCGCCAGTACCAGCAGCTCTTCATGGACAACCTGCCGGCGGATGCCGGTCTCTTCAACGAGTACCATGCCCTCCTGGTGCGCCATGGCAAGGACATCTGCCGGGTGCGTCCCCGTTGCCAGGAGTGCTGCCTTAACGAGAATATTTGCCACCCGGGGGAGACCGGCCTGGAGGACCGATGCTGATAGGGCTGCTTTCGGACACCCACATTGCTTTTGCCTCGCAGCTGCTGCCCCGGCAGGTGCTGGAGGCGTTCCGGGGGGTTGACCTGATACTTCACATGGGTGATGTCTGGGTGCCGCACGTGCTTGATGAGCTGGAGACGGTGGCCCCGGTGCTGGCGGCCCGCGGCGACGATGATATGGACGCGGACTTCAGCGGTGACAGCCGCATGGAAAAGATGCAGGTGCTGCATATTGACGGCCTCACTATCTGGGCGGTACACATAAAACCGCGCTACGGCCTTATCGCCGCCGGGGGGGCGGCCAGTTCGTACAACAACCTGTTCGGGCGCGCCAGGAGCGAGGAACCGGTGGAGAGGCCGGACGTGGTCTGTTTCGGCCACAGCCACTTCGCCGAGATTGAGAACTACAAGGGTGTCCTCATGGTCAACCCCGGCAGTCCGACGATGCCAAACTACCTGCCCAGGCTGGGGAGTGTCGGCTTTCTGCACGTCGAGGACGGCCGGGCCGAGGCACGCCTGCTCCAGCTTGAGTAGCCCCGGCTTGACGCCCCACCGGCGGTTGGCTAAGATAGGCCTTGCGCCCGTCTGGCGTTTCCGGAGCGCTGACTGTGCCCTATTCGGCCATTACCTGCCGCCAGAGTGACCACGTTGTTACCATAACCCTGGACCGCCCCGGTACGGGTAATACCGTTGACGCCCGTATGGCCGCCGAGCTTGAAGAGGCCTGCCTGTCCGTCAGCGCCGACGATGCCATCCGTGCCGTTATCATCACCGGGGCGGGGGAGGCTTTCTGCCGCGGCAACGAGGCGGAGCAGGGCGGTGAGGCGGCCTCCTACCCCGGGGCAGCGGCGGCGGTGGCCCTGATAGAGCAGCCCGTCATTGCTGCCATCAACGGTGATGCCCTCGGGCAGGGCCTTGAGATTGCGCTGGCGTGTGATGTGCGCCTGGCAGCCCGGCGGGCAAGGCTCGGTTTCCCGGCGGTGGGCCGGGGCCTGATGCCGGCCGACGGTGGCACCCAGCGGCTGCCGCGGCTCGTCGGGCGGGGGAAGGCACTGGAGCTGCTCTTCACCGGGGATACCATCACGGCCGGGGAGGCCCTTGACATTGGCCTGGTGGGCCGGGTAGTTGATGACGGCGCTCTCATGCGGGAGGCAGCGGAGCTGGCGGCGGCGCTGGCGGCAAAAGCGCCGCTGGCGCTGCGCTTCATCAAGGAGGCGGTTGCCAAGGGGCTCGACCTGACCCTGCCGCAGGGCCTGCGCCTTGAAGCGGACCTGTACTTCCTGCTCCACACCACGGCCGACCGTACCGAGGGAATACGTGCCTTCCTGGAGAAGCGGCCGCCCCGCTTTACGGGGGAGTAGGTATTATGCCGTCCGGGGCGGTACTGCCGGTGCGCGGGGATGTCAGGCGTGTCTATGGCAGGCTGGGCCGTATCTATGGCCTCATTGAAGAATATCTGGAGGGTGGCCTGCGGCGACGGGGGCTGCAGAGGCTGGGGCTGGCGCCCGGGGAGCGCGTGCTGGAGCTGGGCTGCGGCACGGGCTGCACGCTGGTGATGATGGTGGGGATGACCGGCGCCGGCGGGTGTATCTGCGGGATAGACGCTACCCCCCGGATGGTGCAACTGGCCCGGCACCGCCTGGAGAAAGCCGGCAGGGGAGGTATGGTCGGACTGTTCCTGGCCGACGCACGGGCACTCCCGTTCCGGGACGGGGCCTTTGATACTGTCTATGCCTCGGCCGTGCTGGAGCTTTTTGACACGCCTGATATTCCGGTGGTGCTGGGTGAGGCCCGGCGTGTCCTCAGGGCGGGTGGCCGGCTTGGCCTGGCAAGCATGCCGCGCGAGGGGCACGAGCGGTCACCGGGGCTGCGTCTCTACGAGTGGGCCCACCGTGCCTTCCCGCGCTGGGCCAGCTGCCGCCCTATCTACGTTGAGGAGAGTGTCCGGCAGGCCGGCCTCGAGGTTCACGGTGCCGAGGAGGTCAGGCTCGGGGGTATTTTCCCGATGAAGGTGGTGGTGGCGCGGCGGCCATGAGTGCTTTTGAGACCATTCTCTACGAGAAGCAGGATGGCGTGGGCTACGTCACGCTGAACCGCCCGCAGGTGCTTAACGTCTACAACATGAAGATGCGGGACGAGCTCTACGAGGTGCTGGCAGCCCTGCGGGATGACCCTGATATCAGGGTGGGGGTGCTGCGGGGGGCCGGGGAACGCGCCTTCTGCGCCGGGGCCGACCTGACCGAGTTCCTGACGGCACCTTCGCCCCTGGTGGCCCGGCAGGTGCGCTGGCGGCGCGACGTCTGGGGGCTCTTCCTCGGTGTGGGTAAGCCGCTCGTTGCCGCCCTGCACGGCTACGTGCTCGGCTCCGGGCTGGAGATGGCCCTCTGCTGCGATATCCGCCTTGCCGCGGAGGACGCCCGGTTTGGCGTCCCGGAGATGGGATTGGGTATAATACCGGCGGCCGGCGGCAGCCAGACACTGCCGCGCACGGTGCTGCCGGGGCGGGCCATGGAGATGTTCCTCTCCGGGCGCTGGGTCAGTGCGGCCGAGGCGCTTCGCATGGGGCTGGTGAACCGGGTTGTCCCGAAGGAGGCGCTCCGGGACGCGGCGGCGCAGCTGGCGCTTCGCATCGGGAGGAATGACCCGGTGGTGCTGGGTCGTATCAAGCGGGCGGTCTGGGAAGGCCTGGACATGGCCTTGAACGAAGGGTTGCAAATGGAAGCCAGGCTGGCCCTCGGGCATCTAAGAGGCCCTGACAAGGAGGCATCATGAATACCACCGAGTTTCTGAGCATCGCCAACGCTATCTGCCCGGACAGGGATGCAATCGTCTTCGAGGGGAAGCGGTTCACCTTCAGCCAGCTCAACGAGCGTGTCAACCGCCTTGCCAATGCCCTCATCGGCCTGGGGGTCAAGAAGGGCGACCGCGTGGCGCTGCTGCACGTCAACTGCAACCAGTGTGTTGAGGCCTATTTTGCCGTGGCCAAGATTGGCGGCATCTACGTGCCGCTCAACTTCCGGGCCAAGGCCAACGAGCTGACCTACATGATTAACACCGCCGAGGTGCTCACCCTCTTCGTGGGCCAGCGCTACCTGGAGCTGATTGATTCTATCCGCGGCCAGCTTGGCACCGTCGCCAACTACATCTCCATCGACGGCCCCCACGAGGGGATGCTCAGCTACGAGGAGCTGCTGGCCTCGGCCAGCGACGAGGAGGTCTTCACCGAGATTGACGACGATGACATCACCATCCTGATGTACACCGCCGGCACCACCGGCTTTCCCAAGGGTGTCATGCTGCCGCACCGGAGCTTCTCGGTCTACGTGCTGGAGAATGTCACCCCGGCCGACCCGGCCATCGAAGAAAGGACCATCCTCACCGTACCGCTCTACCACGTGGCCGGCATCCAGGCCATGATGGCGGCCGTTTATGGCGGCCGCACCCTGGTGATGGAGCGCCAGTTTGAGCCGACCGAGTGGATGCAGCTGGTGCAGGACGAAAAGGTGTCGCGCGCCATGATGGTGCCCACCATGCTCAAGCAGCTCATGGACCACCCGGACTTTGCCAGGTACGACCTTTCCAGCCTCCGGGTCATCACCTACGGGGCGGCCCCGATGCCGCTGCCGGTCATCCGCAGGGCGCTGGAGGTCTTCCCCGGGGTGGCCTTCATCAACGCCTTCGGGCAGACGGAGACGGCCTCGACCATTACCACCCTCGGTCCCGAGGACCATATCATCAGCGGTACCGAGGAGGAGCGGGAGAAGAAGCTCAAGCGGCTCTCGTCAATCGGCCGCCCCATGTCGGACGTGGAGATGCGGGTCGTTGACGAGAACAACAACCCGCTGCCGCCCTATGAGGTCGGGGAGATTGTGGCCCGGGGGCCCCGTGTCATGGCCGGCTACTGGAAGGAAGACGAGAAAACGGCCAGGACGATTGATAAGGACGGCTGGGTGCACACCGGTGACATGGGCTACGTGGACGAGGATGGCTACTTCTTCCTGGCCGGCCGCACCTCGGACATGATTATACGCGGCGGCGAGAACATCTCGCCGGAGGAGGTTGAGGCCGTCCTGCACCAGCACGAGAAGATTGAGGATGCGGCTGTCATAGGTGTGCCGGACGAGGAGTGGGGCGAGGTACCCGTCTGCGTGGTGGTGCTCAAGGAGGGGCAGACCGCCACTGAAGAGGAAATCATCGAGCACTGCCGGGCGGCCCTGGCCAGCTACAAGCGCCCGCGCGAGGTCAAGTTTGTCAAGGAGCTGCCGCGTAACCAGCTCGGCAAGGTGCTCAAGCGCCAGCTGCGCGAGCAGTTCGGCGGCAAGGCCAACAAGTAGCACTTTGATTTGATTACCGCTCAGGAGGGGCCAGTGTGGACTTCTTTCTGACCGAAGAGCAAAAGATGCTCCGCAACATGGTGCGGGACTTTGCCGAAAAGGAGCTGGAGCCGGTGGCCGCCCGGGTTGACGAGGAAGCCGTCTTCCCGGCGGAGAGCGTGCGCAAGGCGGCCGAGCTGGGCCTGACGGGTGTCGGCTACCCTGAGGAGGCGGGAGGTAGCGGTGGTGGGGCGGTGGAGCAGGTTATCATGTTCGAGGAGCTGGCCCGCGCCTGTGCTGCCACCAGTGTCATCCTCATCGTCACCAATGAGCTGGCAGCCTTCCCGATCTACCGGGTGGGTACCGAGGAGCAGCGCCGGCGTTTCCTGCGGCCACTGCTCAGAGGTGATAAGCTGGGGGCATTCGGCCTGACCGAGGCCGGGGCCGGTAGCGATGTCGCCGCCATGGCCACCACGGCTACCCGGAAGGAAGGTGGCTACGTCCTCAACGGCAGCAAGCTCTTCATCAGCAACGGGGCCGAGGCGGATATCATCATCGCCTTTGCCACCCTGGACCGCTCGCAGGGCTACCGCGGGGTCACCGCCTTCGTGGTGGAAAAGGGCACGGCCGGGTTTGCGGTGGGCAAGCACGAGCGCAAGCTCGGCATCCGTGGCTCCTCTACCACCGAGCTTGTCTTTGATAACTGCTTTGTCCCGGCTGAGAACCGCCTGGGGGAAGAGGGCAGAGGGTTCCGGCTGGCACTGGAGACGATAGATGCCAGCCGCCTCGGCATCGCCGCCCAGGCGGTCGGCATTGCCCGGGCGGCCTTTGAGAAGTCGCTGGCCTATGCCCGGGAGCGCCAGCAGTTCGGCCAGCCCATTGCCGGCTTTCAGGCCATCCAGTGGATGCTGGCCGACATGGCAACGAGTATCGACGCCGCCCGGCTGCTGACACTGCGGGCCGCCTTCCTCAAGGACCGGGGCCAGCCCTTCATCAAGGAAGCCTCCATGGCCAAGGTATTCGCCGCCGAGACGGCTATGTCGGTCGCCACCAGGGCCGTCCAGATTCACGGCGGTTACGGCTATACCAAGGACTACCCGGTGGAGCGGTATTTCCGCGATGCCAAGATTACCGAAATCTACGAGGGTACGTCCGAGATGCAGCGCCTGACAATTGCGCGCCAGCTCCTGCGTGATGGGTAGGGCCGCCGGACCGTCGGGAGGGGAGAGGGGAGGATAGTTGGCCGGAGAACGTGGTACCGGGAGCGCCGGCAGCCGTCGCGACGAGGTCTACCGGCAGGCACTGGCTGACCCTGCCCGTTTCTGGGGGGACATCGCCGCCAGGTTACACTGGTCTCGCCCGTGGCACCGGGTGCTGGGGACGGACCCGGTGGCCCCGGGCTGGTTTGCCGGCGGCCGCACCAACCTCTGCTATAACGCCCTCGACCGGCATGTTATCGCCGGGCGGGGTGATGTCCCCGCCCTGGTGTGGGAGTGCCCGGCTCAGGGGCTTTACCGGGCCTACACCTACGCCGGCCTGCTGGAGCAGGTGGGCCACTTTGCCGCCGTGCTGCTGGGGCTGGGGGTGAGACCGGGCGACCGCGTTGCCATCTACCTGCCGATGCTGCCGGAGGCTGTCATTGCCATGCTCGCCTGCGCCCGCATCGGGGCGGTGCATGTTGTCGTCTTCACCGGCTTCGGGGTGGAGGCGCTGGCGAAGCGCATCCGCCACTCCGGGGCGCGTTTGCTCATCACCGCCGATGCCGGCCTGCGGCGTACCCTGGTCCTTCCTCTGAAGCAGACGGCCGACCGCGCCCTGGAGATGGCGCC
>CAZBPZ010000009.1:23176-32619 GCA_964493955.1 uncultured Dehalococcoidales bacterium
GTGGTGGTTGACCGTGGCCTGGCGGAAAGGGAAATGGTGCCCCGCCGCGACCACCGCTGGGACGACCTGATGGCGGCGCGGAAGGGGGTCGGGGCAGAGGCGGTCCCGCTGGAGAGCGGCTGGCCCTCCTACATCATCTACACTCCCGGCGAGGAGCACCTCAACGGCGTGGTGCGTGATACCGGCGGCTACATGGTGGCGCTCGATAACTCCATGCGCCAGGTGTTCGGTGTGCATCAGGGTGATGTTTTCTGGGCGGCCTCGGACGTGGGCTGGGTGGTGGGCCACAGCTATACCGTGTACGGCCCCCTGCTGGCCGGGGTGACCTCCTTCATGTACGAGGGCACGCCGGACTACCCGGACCACGGCCTGATGTGGCGGCTAGTAGAGAAGCACCGTGTCAATGTCATGCTCTCCGCCCCCACCGCCATGCGGATGCTGCGGCGCTTCGGCGTTGAGCACGCCCGCCGGTGTGACCTGAGTTCGCTGCGGCACCTCTTCCTGGCCGGTGAAGTCCTGGATGTTCCTACCTGGGAATGGACGGCCCGGGCTTTACCGGGCTGCAACGTGATTGACCACTACTGGCTCACAGAAACAGGTACGCCGGTGACGGCCAACCTGGCGGGGGTGGGGCTGCTGCCGGTGAAGCCGGGCTCGGCCAACCTCGCCGTGCCGGGCTATGACCTGGCGGTGGTTGACGGGGACGGGCGGGAGCTACCGGCTGATACCCCCGGGTACCTGGTAATCCGGCCGCCCCTGCCCCCGGGCAGCATGCTGACACTCTGGGGAGAGGACGAGCGCTACCGGCGTGACTACTGGGAGCGGTTCCCCGGTGGTCCTGTCTTTGCCACCGGCGACTACGCCGTGGCCGATGAGGAAGGCTACCTGACGGTGCTGGGCCGGGCCGACGGCGTTATCAACGTGGCGGCCCACCGCCTCGGCCTGCGGGAGATTGAAGAGGTTATCGGGCGGCACCCGGCCGTGGCCGGGGTCGGCGTCATCGGTGTGGCCGATACCATCAAGGGTGAAGACCCGGCGGCGTTTATCGTGTTGCGGGAAGGGGTGGCCCCTTCATCCGGCCTCAAGCTGGAGATAAAAGCCCGGCTGCGCCAAGCGCTGGGGGCGGTGGCGGTGACCAAGCGGGTGCATTTTGTGCCCTGGCTGCCGCGCTCGGGGGACGGCCGTCTCCTGAGGCGGGTCCTCAAGGCTGCCAGCGAGCGGCGGCCACCCGAGGGTATCTGCCTGCAGGAGCCGGGCGTGGGCAGGGACGAGATGCAGCGCCTCTATCGGGAGACCCGCCGCATGCTTGAGGCAGGGCAGGGCGGTCCGGGGGAGTGAGGCTGGCTTCCTAGGAAGTGGACCCGGCTGGGAACTATGTGGTACCACCCCTTCCAGTGAGTTCAGGCAGGGCGAGGCCGGCTTCCTAGGAGGTGGACGGCTCCTGGTCGGCCTCGTCCTGGGCGGCCTTCTGCCTGATCCAGGTGGCCCGGTCGGCAATATCGCGGTCAAAGAGCAGGCGGTTGATGATGAGGTTGGGCAGTGGTATGGTCCGGCTGAGGGTGGTCCTGGGTACCAGTAGCCTCCTTACCAGCCCTATCAGGGCAATCAGCACAAGCCCGAGCGTTACCGGGAGCCGCTCGGTGATGCCCAGTGTCCCGCTCAGGGACCAGGCCAGCGGCGGCAGCGACAGGTAGGCCAGGAACACGCCGAAGGCCACCTGCTTTATGGGAGCGAAGAGGAGGTAGGGCATCACCAGGGCGTACAGGCCCAGGGGGGGTGAGAGCACCGTGATGACGCCCAGCGAGCTGAAGACACCGCGTCCGCCGGAAAAGCGCAGGTAGATGGGCCAGTTGTGCCCGATGATGGCCGCCAGCCCGGCGGCAACCTGCTGGGCGCTACCCAGGCCCAGCAGTTGCGCTGCCCACACGCAGACGGCGCCTTTGCTGATGTCGGCCAGCGTCACCGGTATGGCCAGCCATTTCGGGCCGATGGTGAGGACATTGGCCGCCCCCACGTTGCCGGTGCCAACCCGGCGGATGTCAATCCCGCGTGCCCATTTCATCGCCAGGTAGGCAGATGGAATGGAGCCCACCAGATAGGAGCCGAGTACCAGTAAAACTACCTGCACGGACATGATGCTATTCCAGGCTCACATAGAACGGATGCGGTTAGCCTCGTCTGTCTTTTGGTAAAACTACCTGCGCGGACATGATGCTCTTCCGGGCTGCCCTGCTGCCGGTGCCGGTTGCCCGGCCAGGGAGAAGAGCGCCGCCACAGCCTCGGGCGGCACCCGGGCTGCCCCCAGCCCGGTCCCGACATCATCCAGACCATGATAGTCACTACCACCGGTGGTAATCAAGCCGTAATGCCGGGCGAGGCTGGCCAGGTACCGGGACTCCTCCGGTGAAAACCCGGCGTAATAGGCCTCCAGGCCGACGAGGCCAGCCTCCTTGAGCTCGGCTACCAGGGCCTCGGGGTGGGGTGCCGTCAGGGGGTGGGCCAGCACGGCCAGCCCGCCAACACGGCGTACCAGCGCCACGGCCTCGGCTGGCCGTACCTTCTGGCGCTCCACGTAGGCGGGGCAGTTATGGCCGATAAGACGGGTGAAGGCCTCGCGGAACGAGCCGACGTAGCCCCTCTCTACCAGGGCCTGGGCAATGTGAGGCCGGCCGAGGGCGCCCCCCTCACCGGCTATTTCCTGTACCCGTTCCCAGCTTAGCGGGAACCCCAGCTCCCCGAGCCGCGCCACCATCCTCCGGGCGCGCTGCCAGCGGGAGTCGCGCAGGCCTCGCAGTGCCTCCAGCAGGTGGGGGTCCCTGTAATCAATGAAATAGCCCAGGATGTGGACCTCCCCGCCGCTGGCATCGGCGCTGATTTCCACGCCGGGTACCAGGTAGAGACCGGGGAAGCGGCGGGCTGCCTCGAGTGCTTCCGGCACGCCGTCAACGGTATCATGGTCGGTGATGGCCAGCGTCGTGATACCGGCGGCGGCGGCCCGGGCCACCACCTCGGCAGGGCGGTAGTACCCGTCC
This sequence comes from uncultured Dehalococcoidales bacterium, assembly GCA_964493955.1. Taxonomy (GTDB): domain Bacteria; phylum Chloroflexota; class Dehalococcoidia; order Dehalococcoidales; family Fen-1064; genus CAZBPZ01. Next base: position 26,209 of record CAZBPZ010000009.1, read on the forward strand.
GAGGCAGCGGTGTGGACGTGCAGGTCCACCCGGCTCATGCCCCCTCCTCCTGGATGCGCTCAATGCTGGTGGCGTGGCCGGTGAGAGGGTCCGCCTCCACGATGACACCGTGGAGGGTAGCCGGGCCGCTGGCCACGCCGAGACGGCCGGGAATGATGGTGAGGAAGCGCCGCAGCACGGACTCGGTGTCGTCCCCGATGACTGAGTCCACCGGGCCCGTCATGCCGATGTCGGTGACGTAGGCAGTACCGCCGGGAAGTATCCGGGTGTCGATAGTGCCCACGTGGGTGTGGGTGCCGAGCACGGCGCTGACCCGCCCGTCCAGGTAGCGCCCCAGGGCCATCTTCTCGGAGGTGGCCTCGGCGTGGAAGTCCACTATCACCACCCGCGGCCGCTCCGGTAGCCCGGCCAGGAGGCTGTCCATGGCGCGGAAGGGGCAGTCGTAGTTGCCCATGAAGGTACGCCCGATGAGGTTGACCACGATGGCCTGCGGGTGGATGAGGAAGCCCCGGCCGGGCACGCCGGGCGGGTAGTTGAGGGGGCGCAGCAGGGGCAGGTCGTCCCCTTCCAGGTCCGGGATGATTTCACGGTGGGCCCAGATGTGGTTGCCGGAGGTAATCACGTCCACCCCGGCGGCCAGTATCTCGCGGGCAGTCTCGGGTGTCAGGCCGAGCCCGCCGGCGGCATTTTCGCCATTGGCTATCACCAGGTCAAGGGCATGCTCCTGCCGCAGGGCCGGCAGGAGCCGGGTCAGACAGGCCCGGCCCGGCCGGCCGATGATATCGCCGATTGCCAGAAACCGCATGGTGCCCCCTGGGGTGGACTACTTGGCGTAGTCCACCGCCCTTGTTTCCCTGAGGACGGTAACCTTTATCTGGCCGGGGTAGTCCAGGCCCTCCTCAATCTTCTTCACGATGTCACGCGCCAGCCTCATGGCGCTCAGGTCATCGATCTCTTCCGGCTTGACGAGGATGCGTATCTCACGGCCGGCCTGGATGGCGTAGGACTTGTCAACCCCGGGGAAACTATCGGCGATGTCCTCCAGGGCCTTGAGTCGCTTGAGGTAGTGTTCCAGTGACTCGCGGCGGGCGCCGGGGCGGGAGCTACTGATGGCGTCGGCGGCGGAGACAATGAAGCCCCAGATGCTCATGCTGGGCGTTTCACCGTGGTGTTCGGCTATTCCCTGGACAACCTCCGGCGAGCGCTCCCACTGCTTCACCAGGTCGGCCCCGATGGCGGCGTGGGTACCTTCAACCTCGCGGTCAACCGCCTTGCCGATGTCATGCAGCAGGCCCGCCTTCTTGGCAATGGTGGGGTTGGCTCCCAGCTCCGAGGCAATCATGGCCGCCATGAAGGCCACCTCGATGCTGTGGGCCAGGACGTTCTGGCCGTAGCTGGTGCGATAGCGGAGGCGGCCCAGCAGGCGAATCAGCTCGGGCCGCAGGCCGTGAACCCCTACCTGGTAGGCGGCCTGCTCGCCGGCCTTCATAATCTCGGCCTCCACTTCCTCTTCGGCCTTCTTGACAACCTCTTCAATGCGGGCCGGGTGGATACGCCCGTCGGCGATGAGCTTTGTCAGGGCAACCCGGGCAATCTCGCGCCGTACCGGGTCAAAGCTTGAAAGCGTGACCGCCTCCGGAGTATCGTCCACGATGAGGTCCACCCCGGTGGCCTGTTCCAGGGCACGTATGTTGCGGCCCTCCCGCCCGATGAGCCGGCCCTTCATCTCGTCGCTGGGGAGGGGCACGCTGACGACAGTTGTTTCCGAGGTGATCTCGGAAGCGCTGCGCTGGATGGTCTGGGCCAGTATCTCCTGCGCCTTCTCGTTAGCTTCAGCTTTGAGCTTGGCTTCCCACTCACGGAGGCGGCGCGATGCTTCCTCGCTCAGCTCGTTCTCCATCAGGTGCAGCAGTGTCTGGCGCGCCTCGGCGCTTGACATGCCGGAGACCGCTTCCAGCTTCTCCATCTCCCTGGCCTTGGCCTGCTCCAGCTCTTCCTTCAGGGCCTCCAGCTGTTTTTCCTTGGCGGCCAGCCCGCGCTCTCGCTGGGCCACGCTCTCGAGCTTGCGTTCCAGACTCTCCGTCTTGGAGAGGAGGCGGTTCTCCTGGCGCTGTACCTCGGCGCGGCGCTCCCGCAGCTCGGCCTCGGTGGCGGTCTTGGTCTTCTCGGCCTCTTCGCGGGCCTTGTCCAGTAGCTCCCTGGCTTCCCTCTTGGCTTCGGCCTGTAGCCTGGCTACCTTGCGCTGGGTGGCGCGCAGCTGCCGGTTGATGGCCATGCGCCGGAAGAAGAAGATAATCATGGCCCCCAGGACCACCCCGATGACAAAACTCGCGACAAAGCTGGATATGTAAACGGCTAGTTCCATGTTTTCACCTCACTTTCGGGAAGGGTGCCCGGCTGGCCGCGCCGGTGCTACCCTTCCGGCTGTTTTGTTTGTTCCTGCCAGATTTGCTTCACCGTTCGGTCAATGGTGCCGTAAGTGAAACCACGGCGCTTCAGGTAACTGCCCAGGCGGCGGTAGAATGTGCGGTAGTCGTAGCCGGCCAGGCGCCGGGCCCGCGGGACGGCGGCCCGGTAGGCGCTGGCGTCGTCGTCCCCTTCGGGCAGGCGAGCGATGACCTCGGCCGGTACGCCTTTGCGATGTAGCTCCTGCCGCGTGAGCCAGCTACTGCGCGGGCTGAAGCTGTCGCGGTTTTCCTGCCAGAAGCGGGCGAAGGCCTCATCATCCACCAGGCCCTGCCGGCGCAGGCGCTCCAGCGAGGCTTCGATGCCCTCTGGCTCGAAACCACGGCGTGCCAGACGCTGCCTCAGCTCGGCCTCGCTGCGTGGCCGGTAGGAGAGCAGGCGCAGGGCGGCGTTGTAGCACTGCGTGTGCCGGTGCCACCGTGCCAGGGCCGCCAGTTCGTCGGGCGTGAGCTCCTGGCCGGGATGGAGGCCCTGCTGCTTCACCGTCTCCGCCTCGACGGTGAAGGCAAGGCGCCCGTCCAGGTAGATGTTCACCTGCCCCCTGTCACGGCGGGTACTCCGCAGGGCCGTTACCGTGCTCATCTGCCTTTTCCCTTACAAACGCACAAAGCTGAGGTCTGCGCCTCAGCTTCTTCGCGGTCCTGTATTCGCCTGTAGCTGGTGGGCTAGCAGCGGCTAGTCTGCACCGGCATCGGGACCGGGTGCCGCGGTGGCTGAGGCCCTGACCTGCTGTTCGATTTCCAGGGCAATTTCAGGATGGTCTACCAGGAACTGCCTGGCGTTCTCCCGGCCTTGCCCCAGGCGAGTCTCGCCCCAGGAGAAGAAGGCACCGGTCTTCTTGATGAACCCCAGCTCCACGCCGAGGTCGAGTATGCCCGCTTCACGGCTGATGCCGTGGTCGAACATGATGTCAAAGCTGGCGGTGCGGAAGGGTGGAGCCACCTTGTTCTTCACTATCCGCGCCCGGATACGGTTGCCAATGGCCTTATCGCCCTGCTTGATTGTCTCGATGCGCCTCAGCTCAATGCGTACCGAGGAGTAAAACTTGAGGGCCCTGCCGCCCGGGGTGACCTCGGGGTTGCCGAAGAACACGCCCACCTTTTCGCGGAGCTGGTTGATGAATACCACCGCCGTGCCCGACTTGCCGATGGCGGCAGCCAGCTTGCGAAGGGCCTGGGACATGAGGCGGGCCTGCAGGGCCACCTGGGAGTCTCCCATTTCCCCTTCTATTTCGGCGCGGGGGACAAGCGCGGCCACGCTGTCAATCACAATCACGTCAACTGCGGTGCTTCTGACGAGGGCCTCGGTAATCTCCAGCGCCTGCTCGCCGGTGTCCGGCTGTGACACGTACATGTCCTCTACCCTGACCCCCAGGTTGCTGGAGTAAATCGGGTCGAGGGCATGCTCCACGTCGATGTAGGCGGCCACGCCTCCCAGTTTTTGAGCTTGAGCGATAATATGCAGGGCGAGGGTTGTTTTCCCTGACGACTCGGGACCGAATATCTCAATGATGCGCCCCCGCGGGATGCCACCCAGTCCCAGGGCCAGGTCAAGGGAAAGCGAGCCACTGGGTATGGTACCGATCGGCTGAAGCCCGGCCCGCTCGCCGAGCTTCATGATCGAGCCTTTGCCAAACCGCTTTTCGATTTGGCCAATGGCCAGCTCCAGTGCCTTCTCTTTCTCCGTAGTCATATTTCGCCTAGCCTAATCCTACCACAGGGTCAGGGCTTAGACAAGGCGTGCCTGGCGGCCCCGCAGGAAGGGGACAGGGGAGCCGTGTAGCTGGGCGGTGATGCAGCGCCACCTGGCGGCCCCGTAGGAAGGGGACAGGGGCTAAAAATCTGGCACGGGTGGGGGCTGCCGCTTGTGCCGGCTGGCCTCCGCCAGCTGCTGCAGGCGCACCTTTATACTTTCCGGGCCTTCCCCGCTGAGCAGGTAGCGGTCAATCTCGTCATAGGTCAGGCCCAGCTCCGCCTCGTCTGTCTGGCCGGGCCAGAGGCCGGCCGAGGGCGGCCGGTCTATGATTCTCGGCGGCACCCCCAGGTGGACCGCCAGCTTCCTTACCTCGGTCTTGGTGAGGTTGCCCAGCGGGACAATATCCACCGCCCCGTCGCCGTACTTGGTGAAGTAGCCGGTGGCGAGTTCACTGCGGTTGCTGGAGCCTACCACCAGGTAGTTGAGGCGGTTGGCAAAGTAGTAGAGGACGAGCATCCGCAGGCGCACCTTGAGGTTGGAGCGGGCCAGCCGCTGCCGTTCCGGGGGGCTCTCCGGCTGCGGTAGCAGGCGCTCCAGCGCGTCGAAGACGCTGTCTAGCCTGACGAGTTCGGTCGCTACGTTGAACTTTGCCGCCAGCAGGCGGGCATCGGCCTCGTCCTGCGGGTCACTGTGGCAGGGCATCATCACGGCCAGTGTCGCCTCGGGGAAGGCACGCTGGCAGAGCACGGCCGTTACGGCCGAGTCGATACCGCCGCTGAGGCCGAGCACGGCACCCCGGGCACCGGCCGCCCTGATACGGTCACCAATCCACTGCACCAGCCTGTCCGCCAGGTGTGAAGTCTCCAGGGCTTACCCTCCATGGGTCTGCTTCAGCCACCGCCGAGGGCGGCTGCCAGGTCCCGGCCCAGGGCCTGCGCCGCCGCCAGCAGGGAAGTGTTCTGGCTGACCTCTCCCTTGCGGGCGGCATAGCCGCTGACGACGAAGCGCCGCTCCGGCGGCACGTCAAAGGCCCAGTCGGCAAACTGCCCCATGGTATGGAGCGTGTCTTCGATGCCTTCCTGCTCGGCAACGATGATAAGGCCCACCGCCCGGGCGGCGGCCCGCCGGTCGTGCTTGTAGTAGAAGTAGGTGCGGTCGATGAAGGCCTTGAACTGGGCGGTGACGTTGTAGTAGTACACCGGGCTGGCCAGGATGACGGCATCGGCCCGGAAGGTGCGCTCCAGGATCCAGGGGGCGTCATCATCCTGGGTGCATCGCTCGAAGCTGGCGCAGTCGTCGTGGCCCAGGCACGGCCGGACATCGTACCGGGCCAGTATAATCTTGCCCGTCGTCACGCCGGCCGTGGCGGCTGCGGCGAGGGCGGTGTCCACCAGCAGGTCACAGTTACCGCCGGGGCGGGGGCTGCCAACAATAGCAAGCAGCTCCAGAGTAACCCCTCCTTGTCCTTCGGTGATGGTTACCGGCTATTGTAGCAGGCCGTCCTGCCCGCGGCAAGCGGGGCGTTTCTGTGATATATTAGCTTGAGGAGGGTGAAGGTGCAGGCCATGCCCGGTGCCGAGCTTGTCCTGAAGAATGCCAGAGTGCTCACGATGGAGGCGGGCCGGCGGCGGCCCCGCGCCTCGGTGGTGGCGGTGCGCCGGGGGCGCATCTGGCAGGTGGGGGATGAGGCGCTGGCAGGAGAGGCGGCCGGGCCGGGGACGAAGGTCATCGACTGCCAGGGCCTGACGCTGGTGCCCGGCTTCAACGATGCCCACTGCCATATCTTCTCCTTCGTGCGCCATCTCCTGTGCATGGACCTCAGCCCGCCGGCGGTGAAGTCGATAGAGGACATCAAGGCGCTGGTGGCACAGAAGGCCCGGGAGACACCGCCCGGCCGCTGGATTCAGGGGGTGGACTATAACGAGTTTTACCTGGCGGAGAAGCGGCACCCCACCCGCTGGGACTTAGACGAGGTTGCCCCTGACCACCCGGTGGTGCTGTCCCACCGTTCCCTGCATGCCTGCGTGCTCAACAGTCGTGCCCTGGAGCTGGCCGGCATTACCCGCGAGACGCCGGAGCCCCCCGGTGCTACCATCGAGCGGCGGCTAACGGATGGTGAGCCAAACGGCGTGCTCTACGAGATGCTGGGCTTTGTCCGCGAGCGTGTCATGCCGCCCTGGACAGAGGCAGAGCTAGATGCCGGCATGCGTCTGGCCAACCAGCGGTACCTCTCGGCCGGGATAACGTCGT
>CAZBPZ010000010.1:0-32400 GCA_964493955.1 uncultured Dehalococcoidales bacterium
AGGAGCAAGATGACAGCCAAGAAAGTAGGCCTGGCGCTGGGCGGCGGTGGGGCACGGGGGTTGTCTCACATCGGCGTCCTGGCGGTACTGGAGCGTGAGCACGTGCCGGTGGACATGATTGCCGGCACCAGCATCGGGGCGGTGGTTGGTGGCCTTTACGCCCTCAGGCATGATGCCGCCGAACTGCGTGATATTGCCCTCTCCCTGGCGAAACGCCGCATCAACTACTGGCTGGACCCGGTGCTGCCACGCAGCGGCCTGGCAGGCGGTCACCGCATCGAAAAGGTGCTGCGCTCCCTCGTCGGGGAAGACATCACCTTCAACGACCTGCGCCTGCCCTTTGCCTGCGTCGCCGCCGACGTTGACACCGGCGAGGAGGTGGTGCTGGACAGCGGCCCGGTCTGGAAGGCAATCCGTGCCAGCGCCACCGTGCCGGTTGTCCTGGAGGTGGCCGAGGTCAACGGGCGCTACCTGGTCGACGGCGGCCTGGTCAACCCCGTGCCCGTCAGTGTCCTGCAGCACATGGGGGCCGACCTCATCATCGCCGTCAACGTCCTGCCGGACCGGAGCAAGCGCAGCGACGGCCGGCCGCCCAACATCTTCACCATCATCGTCAGGACGCTCTACATCTACAGCTCCAGCCTGCTGCGGAGCTCAATGGAAGGGGCAGGCGTTATCATCGAACCGGACGTGGCCGACATCGCCTTCGCCGAGTTCCGGCGCGCCGAAGAGTGCATCGGCAAGGGCGAGGCCGCGGCAGAAAAGGCGCTGGATGACATCAGGCACCACCTGGCAGCGGCAGGTATCACGCCGGCATGAGTAAACAGGCCGGGAAGCGCCATCGAGCGGTACCGCCGGCCGGCTCCAACCCGCTGCGGCGGCGCACCCTGGCGACACTGCGCCGCCACGGCCTGCTGGCTCGCAAGGGACTGGGGCAGCACTTCCTGGTGGACGAGGCGACCCTGGACAGGGTTGTGGCCGCCGCCGGGCTCGGGCCTGGTGACACCGTGGTGGAGGTGGGGCCGGGCCTCGGCTTCCTGACGGAGCGCCTCGCCACCAGGGCGGGGCGTGTCATCGCGGTTGAGCTCGATGAGCGCCTGGCGGCCATCCTGGAGACCACCTTCAGGGACAGCCCGAAGGTGCAAATCGTGCGGGGCGATGTCCTGCGCCTGCCACCGGCCCGGCTGGCCGGCACGAGCCGCTACAAGGTGGTGGCCAACCTGCCCTACTACATCACCTCGGCCGTGATGCGGCACTTCCTGGAAGCCCCACCCCGCCCGGAGTTGATGGTGGTGACGGTGCAGAAAGAAGTGGCCGAGCAGATTGCAGCCCCCCCCGGCCGGATGAGCCTCCTCAGCGTCAGCGTGCAGCTCTACGGTGAGCCAGAGGTGGTGGCCGCCGTCCCGGCAAGTGCCTTCTACCCGCCGCCGGAGGTGGAATCGGCGGTGCTGAAGGTAAAGGTCTTCGCCACGCCCCGGGTGCCGGTGGGTGACGGCACGGGGTTCTTCGCGGTGGTGCGGGCCGGCTTCAGCGCCGCCCGCAAGCAGCTCGGTAACTCGCTGGCGCAGGGCCTCGGCCTGCCCAAGGAACGGGGCCTGGCCCTGCTGGCAGCGGCTGGCATTGACCCGCGGCGGCGGGCGGAAACACTGGCCCTGGAGGAGTGGGCACGGCTGTGGAGGGCCTATGCTGACGCTTGATGCCCCCGCCAAGCTGAACCTCACCCTGGAGGTGCTGGGCCGCCGCGATGACGGCTACCACGAAATCCGCAGCCTCGTCCAGACGATAGACCTGCATGACACCCTCCACTTCCACGAGGCAGAAAACACCACCATCACCGCCGATGGGCCCGGCTGGGACGCCCGCCTGAGCCTGGTATCCAGGGCGGTGGCGCTCCTGCAGGAAGAGACGGGCTGCCGCCAGGGCGTCCGCATCCACCTTGCCAAGCGTATCCCCCTCATGTCCGGCCTGGGGGGTGACAGCAGTGACGCCGCTGCCACGCTGGTGGGCCTCAACCGGCTCTGGGAACTGGGGCTGGAGCGGGAGCAACTGGAAGAACTGGCGGCCCGGCTTGGCTCGGATGTGCCGTTCTTCGTCCGCGGGGGCACCGCCCTGGTGGCAGGGCGCGGCGAGCGCGTGACCCCGCTGCCGCCCCTGCCGGAGAGGTGGGTGGTGCTGGTGCTGCCGCCGGTGATGCGCCAGGCGGGTAAAACGGCGCGCGCCTACGCCGCCCTCACACCCGAAGACTTCACCGACGGCTCACGCACGGAGCAGGCGGTGGCGGCCCTGCGGGCGGGAAGGGTGCAGGAGCTTCCCCTGTTCAATGCCTTCGAGCGTACCGCCTTCACCGGGAGGCTCGGCCTGGCCGAGTACCGCTGGCAGATGCTGGCCGCCGGCGCCCCGGGGGTGCACCTGGCCGGGTCCGGGCCGGCGCTGTTTTCCCTGCTGCCGGACCGGGCGTCCGCCGCCAGCCTGCAGCCCGCCCTGGAAGGGCTCGGCCTGCACCCCCTGGTGGTGAAGACCCGGCCGGGAACGGCGGAGCCGGCCGGCCGGTAGCCCGGCCCGGCTGGTACCCGCGGCCGCCGGCAGGCTATAATGGAGGCAAGCGCAGTCCCAGGGAGGATGTATGAGCAAGACGGAAGAGAACCTGCAGGCAGCATTCGCCGGCGAGAGCCAGGCCAACCGGCGTTACCTTTTCTTCGCCGACAAGGCTGACCAGGAAGGCCTTACCCAGATAGCCCGCCTTTTCCGGGCCGCCGCCGAGGCAGAAACGGTGCACGCCCGCAACCACTTCAACGCCATGGACGGCGTCGGCTCCACCAGGGACAACCTTAACGCCGGCGTTATCGGGGAGCACCGCGAGTTCACCCGGATGTACCCGCCGTTCATCGAGCAGGCCCGGGAGGACCAGTACCAGCGGGCCGTGGTCACGTTTGAGTGGGCCAACCAGGTGGAGGAAATCCACTACGGCCTGTTCCAGGAAGCCCTCAAGGCGCTCAACTCCGGCCAGAAGCAGCCGGACCAGCCCTACTTCGTCTGCCAGGGCTGCGGCAACACCGTCCCGGGGGCACCCCCGGAGCGCTGCCCGATTTGCGGTCGCCCGGCAAGCCAGTTCAAGCAAATTGACTAGGCTTCACCGTCTGGCGCCGGAGGCGTGATGCCGGGTGGTATACCCACTACTGCCAGGGTAAAGGCCATGCGGCGGGACGGGCTGCGCTGCAAGCTGTGCGGGGCAACCTCGGGGCTTGATGTGTACCGCATCATCGGTGTCCGCCAGGGTAAGGCCCACGGCCTGTCCGGCCAGGTGCTGGCCAGCACGCGCAACCTGCACACCCTCTGCCGGCGCTGCCACGACCTAACGTACCGCCGTCATACCCTGCGCTACTGGTACACCCCCCGCCAGTTCACCGAAATGGCCGCCATCCTGAAAGCGCAGCTCAGGCTGGACGAGCAGCGGGAGCAGCTCCAGGCACGCTCTCCCGGCATGTGGGGTGGTGTGGCCTACCTCGGCCGCAAGCGCCAGCTTGACAGGAAACAGAAAGAGCTCTCCGCCCGCGAGAAAGCCATACGCCGGGAGGCGGAAAAGCGGCGGCTGAAGCTCCAGGAGAGAACGCTGGCAGCCCTGGAAAGGCTACCGGGCCATTAGACCAAGCCCCGGCGGGCGCGCCGCCGGCTAGGCCTGCCGCCGCTGCAGCCAGCGCCTCACCAGGCTTTCCTCGCCCCGGCGCGTGCTCACCCGGCCATCGAGGCGAGCGGCACGCAGGCGCTCACTCACTTCACGCACCGCCGGACCGGGTGGCACCCCCAGCGCCAGCAGGTCGTCGCCGTTGAGGGTCGGCCGGATGTAGCGCAGGCGCTCCAGGTAGAGGTTGATGTTCCGGGCAATGTCAGGGGAATCGCTGGCCAGGCCGGCGGCCTGGATGGCCACCGGCGCGTAGCCGTGCAGAACGGCGTAGGTACGGCTGGGGCGGAGACCGGGGGTACCCAGGGTACGGCTGCGCAGGCGGATGGCGGCACTATCACGCATGACCCGGGCCAGGGCCCGCGGTAACTTCAGGTAGCTGGCCAGTGTGGTGATATCTCCCTCGCCGAGGCGGTAGGCCATCAGCGCCAGATAGAGGGCGGGGGAGGGCGGGGTATCGCCGCACACCTGGCGCGCCCGCCGGAAGCGGTCGGCCAGCCACTCGTCGGCCCGCAGGGCGGGGTGCAGCCTTGCCAGCACCCCCAGCTCCTCGGCCCGCCGCAGCACCTTCTCCGGCTCCGCCTCTCTCAGGACAAGCTCCAGCTCGCGGCGGATGCGGTCACCGCTGACGGTGCGCAGGTAGTCAAGGTCACGCCGCAGGGCCGCCAGCGTCCGCTCCTCTATCTGGAAATCAAGCCTCTGCTCGTAGCGCAGCGTCCGCCAGATGCGGGTGGCATCGTCCACGTAGCTGGCGTCATGCAGCACGCGGATGAGGCCCTGTGCCAGGTCCGTGCGGCCGCCGAAGCGGTCTATCAACTGCCCGTAACGCTCCGGTCGTAGGTAGACCGCCATGGCGTTGATGGTGAAATCACGCCGGCGCAGGTCATCGGCCAGGGAGCCCGGCGTGACCGTCGGCAGGGCACCGGGGCGGCTGTAGGTCTCGGCACGGGCGGTGGCCAGGTCCAGCCGCCAGTTGTTCCAGCGCAGGCTGGCCGTCCTGAAACGGGGGTGAACGGTGATGCGGCCGTCCAGCATCGCCAGGAGGTGCTCCGCCAGGCCGATGGCGTCGCCCTCGACCACCAGGTCTATATCCCGTGTCGGCCGGCCGAGCAGCAGGTCCCTGACAACTCCCCCCACCAGATAGAGGGGCAGCCCCTGGCGGGCGGCCACCTCGCCCACCTGACGTGTCAGCTCAGCCAGGTATGGAGGCAGGTGCTGGTTGATGCGGTGGGTAAGGTTCAGCGGTCGTGACATCGGTTCCAGCCCATTACAACGCCCGCATTATATCACGTTGTAGCAGGCACCCAAAGCTGCTAGCATGGTCAGTAACTCCCGGTTACCTGACCACCCGCACCCCCGGCCCTGAAGGTAACGATGGAACCAAACGGCCAGCCCGAACTGCACAGCACCACCAGCCGTCTTGGCACCGAGAGGCTCGGCCGCCTGCTGCTGCGCCTCAGTACCCCCAGCATCATCTCCATGATGACGGTATCCCTCTACCACCTGGCCGATACCTTCTGGGTGGGCAAGCTCGGCTACCAGGCCCTGGCGGCCATCACCATCACCTTCCCGTTCTTCATCCTGGTGATATCCTTCGGCGTGGGCACGGGGGTGGGGGCCAACGCCCTGGCCTCACGCCGCTTCGGCGAACGCAATGTCGAGGCCACCAACCTGGTGGCGGGCCAGATATTCACCCTGACGGCCATCCTGAGCGCCGCCTTCCTGCTGGCCACCGCCGTCTTCACCGACCCCATCCTGCACCTCAGCGGGGCCACCCCGGACATCATGGAGCTGGCACATGACTACCTCTGGATGTTCGGCTGGGGCGTGCCCTTCATGCTCTTCCGGCTGATGAGCCGCAACCTCTTCCAGGCCTCCGGTGACGCCGTCAAGCCGATGATTTTCACGCTGGTGGGCACCATCTCCAACGCCATCCTGGACCCGTTCCTCATCTTCGGGTGGTGGCTCTTCCCGGAGATGGGGGTGGCCGGGGCGGCCCTGGCAACCGCCATCACCAGCGGCCTGGGGGCCGGCCTGAGCCTGTTCTACCTGCTATCCGGCCGCTCGGTGTACCGCATCAGGCCCCGCCACCTCGTGCCAGCCCCGGCCATCATCCGGGACATCTACCGTGTCGGCCTGCCCAGCATGACGATGGAGATCTCGGAGAGCATTACCTTCGCCCTCTTCAACAACGTGCTGGCCGGCTTCGGCTCGGTGGCCCTGGCAGCCGCCAATATCGCCATGCGGGTGGCGGACCTGGCCTTCATGCCCATCATTGGCACGGGCCACGGGCTGCTGCCCATCGTCGGCTTTTGCTTCGGGGCCAGACTCTGGAAACGCCTCTGGGACGCGGTGCGGCTGGCCTCAGCCGGCCTGGCGGTGATGCTGGGGCTGGCCACGGTGGTACTGGTAATCTTTACCCCGCAGGCCATTGCCCTGTTCAATGATGACCCGGAGCTACTGCAGATTGCCGTGCCGGGGATGCGCATCTTCCTCTCGACACTGGCACTCATCGGGCCATCTATCATGTTCATTACGGCCTTCCAGGGCCTCTCCAAGGGGAACACGGCCCTGGTACTCTCGCTGGCGCGCCAGCTCCTCTTTTTCGTGCCGGCCATGCTGGTACTGCCGCGCTTCCTGGGGCTGACCGGGGCCTGGCTCTCCATCCCCATCTCCGACGGGTGCGGCGCCATTATCGCGGCGGCCTGGCTCTACCGGGAGTACCGCCAGCAGCAGAAGAGCGGCCTCTGGGAGCTACCGCCGGTGGTGGTGCCACCGGAAGCGGCCCCACGCGGCCACGCCACGTTGGACTAGGGGGGCCCATGGCCCCTATAATGGGACGAACAGGATGAAGGTCGTCTGTATCGTCGGCATGGCCGGCGCCGGTAAGTCGGAGGTGGCGCGGCGGCTGGAGAGGCACGGGTTTCGCCGCATCCGCTTCGGCGATGTCACCGACGAAGAGGTGGCCCGGCGCGGCCTGCCCCTCAACGAGGAGACCGAGCGCCAGGTACGCGAGACGCTCCGCCACGAGATGGGCATGGCCGCCTACGCCCGCCTCAATCTGCCCCGGATCGAGGCAGCCCTGAAGCGCTCGAACGTGGTGGTTGACGGCCTCTACTCCTGGGAAGAGTACATCTTCCTGAAGGGGCACTTCGGGGAGAGGTTGTGCCTGGTGGCGGTCTGGGCCCCGCCGCCGCTGCGGCACGCCCGGCTGGAAGCCCGCCAGGAGCGCCCCCTCACGGCAGACGAGGCGGCAGCACGCGACCGGGCGGAGATTGAGAACCTGCACAAGGGCGGCCCCATTGCCGCGGCCGACTACCTGATAACCAACCAAGGCTCGCTCGAAGACCTGGCGGCCGAGGTTGCCAGGCTTATTCGCTGCACCGGGGGTAAGAGTGAAGCGGCCGGGGATTGATGATTACTTCCTCAAGATAGCGGCGGTGGTGGGGGAACGCTCCACCTGCCGGCGCCACCACATAGGGGCCATCGCCGTAAGGGACAAGCACATCCTGGCCACCGGCTACAACGGGGCGGCGGCCGGGTTGAAGGACTGCCTGGAGCTGGGCTGCCTGCGCGACGAGCTGGGAATCCCTTCCGGCCAGCGCCACGAGATATGCCGCGCCATCCATGCCGAGCAGAACGTCATCATCCAGGCGGCCCTGCACGGCGTCAGCCTGGAGGGGGCCACCATCTACTGCACCCACTCACCCTGCGTGCTCTGCGCCAAGATGCTGGTCAACGCCCGCATCCGGCGCTTTGTCACCTTCGGCAACTACAGCGACGAGTCATTCCGGGAGCTCTTCAAAGAGGCCGGGATTGAGTTTGAGCTGCGCCCCCGGCCGGCGCCGGAAATCACCTTCCTGGACTAGGCCGGTCCGCAGCGCACCGTCACGCGGCAGACAGGAGGCCCGAGAGCAATGGCTGAGACCCATGTCTTCCGGGGTCGCCGCGCGAGCAGACTGCGCTGCTCAGATAATCAAGGGCCCGGTAACAATGGCTGAGGCCCGGGTCTTTCGGGGAAGGGTCAGGGCAGGACGCGGGGCGGCCACCGTCATCATGTCAGACCCGGCCGTCCTGGCAACATACGGACGGCTTGCCGGGCTCTCCATCATCCCGGGGACACTGAACATCAGGCTCCTCCAGCCCTTTGACCTCTGGCGGTTACGGTACGTGAACCTGGAGGAGCACGGCTTCAAGCCCGACTTCGCCCGGTGGGGGATTAACTACACCGGGGAAATGGGGATGCACACCGGCCGTGTTCTCGTCGAGGGCCGATACCCGGCCGGCCTCATCTTCTTCACCTGGGCCCCCGACCCTGGCCTCGACGCCGAGCTGGTGAGCCCCCACCACCTGCGCCGCCGCCTGGGCCTGCAGGACGGCGATACGGTTGAGTTCACGCTGGTTGACACGGCCGGTGGCTGATGGCCGCCGCCGGTCAGTCCAGGTTTTCGCCCTGGTAAGCGCCGGAGTAGCCCCCGGTCTTCCCCGTCAGCAGCAGAAAGACAAGCTGGAGGACAGCCGCATTGCGCTGCAGGCGGAACCCCAGCGGGTTGTGCACCACCAGCAATGACTGCGAGCGGCCGGAGTAGCCGGCGTCCCAGACCGCCCCGTGCACCGTCACCCCGCTGCGCAGCAGGCTGGAGCGCGGCCGCCCCAGCGCCATCAGGTCCTCCGGCAGGTTCACCACCTCGTTGTAGGTGACAATGTAAGGGCCGGGGATGAGCTGCACGAAGTCAAAGGCGTCAAACGTGAGGGGGGCCAGGGCAGAGACCATCCGCCGGGCGTTACTGGCGGCAATCTGCCCGGCGGTCTGTACCATGCCAACCTCACGCACCGTCAGGTCGAAACCGTTGGGCTGAAGCTGGGCATCAAGGTCACGATAACCCGTCACCAGCGGCGGGTCCTGCTCAACCAAGCGGAGAATATCCTGTCTGGAGAGAACGGCCGTCAAGCTGGCACCTCCCCCTCCCATGCCGGCAGGCCCCGCCGGCCGCTGGTCCGGCCGCAGGTGGAGCCAGCGGAGGGATTCGAACCCACGACCCGCAGTTTACGAAACTGCTGCTCTACCCCTGAGCTACGCTGGCCCGGTTGCTATTATACAGGGGCCCACGACGGCGGGCAACCGACGCCGGGCAGTGTCAGTGCACCCCGCCTTTCAGCGTCAAAACACCCGAAACTGCCGGGACAGACTCTTGCTTTTGAGAAAATGCCTGTGGTATACTGGGGCGGTTCCGAGTCAGGGAGGTGCTAGTTGCTAGCAGACTTTGGCTTCGTCGCCCTCTTCATGATAGCCGCTGTTCTCTTCAGCCTCCTGCTGATTGCCCTCCCCGTAGTCTTCAGATACTTCAGACTCATCCCGCACCACCCCAGCCCGGTCAAGACCCAGCCCTTCGAGTGCGGTATGGAGACCATCGACACGGCCTGGGTCCAGTTCAACTTCCGCTACTACTTCTTCGCCCTGATGTTCATTGCCCTGGACGTGCTGGCGGTCTTTGTCTACCCCTGGGCAGTCGAGCTGAGAGTGCTGGGGACAGCTGGCCTCGGCGGGATACTCGTTTTCATTGGCTTCCTGCTGGTGGCCTATCTTTATGCCTGGAAGAAGAAGGTGCTTCAATGGCAATAGGGTTCGAGCCGAGACCGGTCTATTCCAGCGACGAGCTTGATATCCACGAAGGGCAGGTTATTGAGGAGCTCAAGGCCAGCGCCACCACCCCCCGGCCCGACCCTGATGCCTGGCTGGACGAGGAGCTGCAGCGCAACATCCTGCTGACAACCCTGGACACCGTCATCAACTTCGGGCGGCGCTCCTCGCTCTGGACGACCATCTGCTTCCCGGCCTGCTGCGCCTTCGAGTTCATCTCCGCCATGGGGCCGCGCTTTGACCTGGGCCGCTTCGGCATGGAAATCCTGCGCGCCTCGCCCCGCCAGGCGGACCTGATGATTACGGCCGGCACCCTCACCTGGAAGATGGCCCCGAACGTGCGCCGCATCTACGAGCAGATGGCCGAGCCGAAATGGGTCATCGCCATGGGGGCCTGCGGTATCAGCGGCGGCATTTTCCGCTCCTCGTACAACGTGGTGCCCGGCTACAACCGCATCATCCCGGTGGACGTGTACGTGCCCGGCTGCCCCCCGCGGCCGGAAGCGCTTTTTTACGGCATACGCAGGCTCCAGGAGAAAATCCGCCGCAGTAGTACAATCGTCCGGGAGTAGTAAGGAAGGTGGGCAAATTCAAGGTGGGTGACAGGGCCCGTGTCCTTGACCGTCCCGGCTGGCCCGGTGGCTACCAGATAGCCAACTGGGAGGGGACAATCGTGGAGGTGAAGGAGGACCCGGCCGGCTACGTCATCATGAAGGCCGACAAGACCGGCTACGAGATGGCCTTCCCCGAGGCGGAACTGGAGAAGATATAGACCAGGACGGAAGGCAAGTAAGCGCGATGACAACCGCTCTCTCAACCCGGGACGTGTCACGGCAGCTTGAGGAGGCCGTACCCGGCTCCGTCGTCGAGGTAACTGAGGCAGCCATCATCATCGACCCCGCCCGGCTGCCGGACGTGGCCGCCTTCCTCAAGGACTCGCCCCACCTGGACTTTGATTACCTCAGCACCATTACCGCGGTTGACTATTACCAGTACTTCGAGGTCAGCTACTTCCTCGTCTCGCTGCGCCATAACCACAGCCTCATGCTCAAGGCGCGCTGCCACAGCCGCGATAACCCCTCGCTGCCCTCGCTGACCCACCTCTGGCGCAGCGCCGACCTCCAGGAGCGCGAGGTGTTTGACCTGATGGGTATCACCTTCGAGGGACACCCCAACCTGAAACGCATCGTCCTCTGGCCCGGGTTCCAGGGGCACCCGCTGAGGAAGGACTATCTCTAAGATGCAGCTGCGGACGCAGGAATACGTTCTCAACATGGGGCCGGTCCACCCCAGCACCCACGGCGTCTTCCGGATGCGGGTGACGCTGGACGGTGAAGTGGTGGTTGACCTGGAGCCGGTCTTCGGCTACCTGCACCGCGGCGTGGAGAAGCTGGCCGAGGAGAGGGCCTGGGGCGGCATCATCCCGCTGACGGACCGGCTGGACTACGTCTCCTCAATGAGCAATAACTTCGCCTACGTGACGGCGGTGGAGAAGCTGGCCGGCATCACCGTGCCGGAGCGGGCGGAGTATATCCGCGTCATCATGGCCGAGCTGCAGCGCATCGCCGCCCACTTTGTCTCGGTGGGCTCATTCCTCAACGACTGCGGGGCCTACTTCACGCCGTTCCTCTACATGTACCGCGAGCGCGAAACGATTGTGGACCTGTTCGACATGGTCTGCGGGCAGCGTCTGCTCTACAACTACATGCGCATCGGCGGGGTCAGCCAGGACCTGCCGGACGAGTTCCTGCCCGCCCTGCGCAAGACCATCCCCCACCTGAAGCAGCGCTTCGACGAGCACGACCGCCTCCTCAAGGAGAACGAGATACTGATTGCCCGTACCCGGGGGGTGGGCATCCTGCCGCGCGAAACCGCCATCAGCATCGGCGCCAGCGGCCCGACGCTGCGCGGCTCGGGCGTGGCCTGGGACATCCGCAAGAAGGACCCCTACTCCATCTACGACCGCTTTGAGTTCGACATCCCGGTGGGCGAGCAGGGCGACAGCTACGACCGCTACCGGGTGCGCATGGAGGAGATGCGGCAGAGTGCCCGCATCATTGAGCAGGCAATGGAACAGATCCCCCCGCGGGGTGAAATCATGGCCGATGTCCCCCGGGTGCTCCACATCCCCCCGGGCGAGGTCTACAGCCGCATCGAGGCCCCCACCGGCGAGCTCGGCTTCCACCTGGTCTCGGACGGCAGCATTGCCCCTTACCGTTGCCACATCCGCGCCCCCAGCCTGATGAACCTGACCGCCCTGCGTGACATGGTGCGGGGCTGGAAGATACAGGACCTGATTGTAATCTTCGGCAGTATCGCCATCACCATGGGGGAGGTAGATAGATAGTGGCAAACCCCTGGGTGCACTGGGCCGTTTTCACCGTCATCGGCATTGCCTTTGTGCTGGTGATGGTTATCGCCGCCATTTACATTGAGCGCCGCGGTATCGCCTACTTCGCCGCCCGCGTCGGCCCGAACCGCACCGGGCCGTTCGGCATCTTCCAGGCAATCGCCGACGCCATCAAGGTGCTCTTCAAAGAGATGATTACGCCGGCCCAGTCCGACAAGCTGGTCTACTGGCTGGCCCCGGCGGTGGTGTTCGCCCCGGTCATCATGGCCTATGCCGTGATACCGTTCCAGAACGGGGCGGTGCTGGCGGACCTGAACATCGGCCTGCTCTTCGTCATCGCCATCAGCACGCTGTCCACCCTGGGTGTCTTCATGGCGGGGTGGAGCTCGGGCAACAAGTACTCCATGCTCGGGGCGATGCGGATGGTGGCCGCCGTGGTCAGCTACGAAATCCCGGTGGTGCTGGCGATGGCGGGGGTGGCCCTGCTGGCCGGCTCGCTCTCGCTCAATGACATCGTCCTCGCCCAGCAGCGCGTGCCCTTCATCCTGCTGCAGCCGCTGGGCTTCCTGGTGCTCTTCCTCGGCGGCTGCGCCGAGATAAACCGCAGCCCGTTCGACCTGATGGAGGCCGATTCAGAGCTCACGGCCGGGTTCCACACCGAGTACTCCGGCATGAAGTTCGCCATGTTCTACCTGGGTGAGTACGGCGAGGCGGTGCTCATGTCCACCATCATCGCCACCCTCTTCCTGGGCGGCTGGCAGGGGCCAGTGCTACCCCCCTGGCTGTGGCTGCTTGTCAAGATAGTACTCGTCTTCTTCACGATGGTATGGACGCGGGCCACGCTACCGCGTGTCCGTATCGACCAGCTGATGGCGCTGGCGTGGAAATTCATGTTCCCGCTGGCCCTGATTAACCTGCTGCTCTCCGGTATCGAGGTGCTGGCCTGGCCGCAGGTCCTGCCGCTCTACCTGATACCCGTGAACCTTGCGGCGCTGGTCATCCTGGTGCTGCTGTGGAGCAAGCTCTACAGGGTGGGAGGGGGCCGTGTTGAAGTTTGAGCGCTACGGGATAGGCATCGCCAAGGGGATGGCCGTGACGCTGCGGAACCTCTTCCGCCACCGTGTCACCACCCAGTACCCGGAGGAGCGGCTGGTGGTCTCGCGGCGCATCCGCGGCAACCAGCTCATCTGGAAGGAAGACAAGTGCACCGGTTGTGCCACCTGCGCCAAGACCTGCCCCCAGGGCGCTATCCGGGTGGTGACCGCCCCGGACGAGGAGAACAACTACACCGTCATCAACTTCGAGGTTGATTCCGGCTACTGCATCGCCTGTGGCCTCTGCGTGGAGGCCTGCCCCTACACCGCCCTTTTCCTGGCCTACCAGTACGAGCTGGCCCGCTACCGGCGCCGCGAGCTGGTGCTTGACCGCGACGAGCTGGCACTAATAGAGGTGACGCCAAGCGCCTACGCCCGGCCGGAGCTCGAAGCGACCCTGCCACGGCAGGACCTGCTAATCAACCGGAAGGAGTAAGCCCGCAAGATGGCCTTTGACATCGCATTCTGGCTGCTGGCCGTGGTGGCGGTGGTGGCCGCCCTGGCGGTGGTGCTGCTGCGCGACATTTTCCGGGCGGCCCTGGCCCTGGTGGCGTGCTTCACCATGGTGGCCGGCCTGTATGTCACCCTCAGCGCCGACTTCCTGGCAGCCGTGCAGGTGCTGGTGTACGTGGGCGCTATCTCCATCCTGCTGCTGCTGGCCATCATGCTCACCAAGGACGTCCAGCGGGGTGCCCCCCTCAACGTGCGGACACGTGCCCCCGCTTTCATCGCGGCCATACTGTTCCTGGGGGCCGTGAGCTTTGCCATTTTCAGCACACCCTGGGCCGTCTCGACCGCCGCCCCGGTAGAGCCCACCACCGCCGCCCTGGCAGGCAAGCTCTTCGGGGCAGACGGCTACATGCTGGCGGTCGAAATCGGGGCCGTGCTGTTGCTGGCGGCAATTCTGGGGGCCATCGTGCTGGTCAGGGAGAAATAGGTAGAGGAATGTCTGTCGGACTCGAACATTACCTAGTGCTTTCGGCCCTGCTGTTTGCCATCGGGCTCTTCGGCGTGCTCTCCAAGAAGAACACGGTGGCCATGCTGCTCTGCCTTGAGATAATGCTGAACGCCGTCAACATTACCCTGGTGGCGTTCTCACGTTTCGTCACGCCGGTGGCGCTGACGGGGCAGGTGTTTGCCATCTTCATCATGGCGGTGGCTGCCGCCGAGGCGGCCGTGGCCGTGGCCATCATCATGGCCATCTTCCGCCTGCGCCGCTCGGTCGACCCGACGGAACTGGACTCAATGAAACGGTAACGGCTGATGTGGGTTGAGATAAAGAAAGCACCGAACCTGATGCTGGCGGAGATGTGGAAGGACCTCTTCGAGGGTGAGGGGATACCCACCCGCCTCATGCCGGAGCAGGGCCTGCCAATCGGGCAGGAGTTCACCAGCTACCGCATCCTCGTACCCGAGGACAAGCAGCACGTCATTGAGGAGGTGCTGAGAAAGCTCTGATGCCGCACCAACTGTTCTGGTTCATCTTCCTGCTGCCGGTCATCTCCCTTGCAGTGATAGCGCTGCTCGTAAAGCCCTTTGCCGCCAAGAAGTCACCGCTGGCGGGCTATATTACCATCGCCGCCATTGCCGGCTCGGCGGCACTGGCCGTCTGGGCGCTGGCCGACGTAATGGCAGCCCCGCACCACCAGATAGAGGTCCCCAGCCTGGACTGGGTGATGATTGGCCAGGTCTTCCACATAGAGGTCGGCATCATCATGGACTCGCTGACGGCGGTGATGGTGGTGGTGGTATCGGTCGTGAGCCTGATGGTGCAGATATACTCCCTGGGCTACATGCAGCACTACGTGGAGCACGACGACGGCACCTACACCCGCTACTACGCCTGGATGTCGCTCTTCACGGCCTCCATGCTCGGCCTGGTGATTGCCGATAACCTCCTGATGATGTTCGTCTTCTGGGAGATGGTGGGGCTGTGCTCCTACCTGCTGATTGGCTTCTGGTTCCACAAGCCCTCGGCCGCCAACGCTGCCAAGAAGGCCTTTATCGTCACCCGCTTTGGTGACTTCGGCTTCCTGGCGGCCATCCTGCTCATCTACGCCCGGACCGGCACCTTCAACACGGCCGAGCTGAGCGAGATGGCCTCGGCCGGCCTGCTGGCGGGCACGGCCATCACCTGGGCGGCGGTTGGCATCTTCTCCGGGGCGATGGGTAAGTCGGCCCAGTTCCCGCTGCACGTCTGGCTGCCGGACGCCATGGAGGGCCCCACCCCCGTCAGCGCCCTCATCCATTCGGCCACGATGGTCTCGGCCGGCGTCTTCCTGGTGGCCCGCACCTTCCCCATCTTCGCCGGCTCGCTCGAAGCCGTGACACTGGTGGCCACCATCGGGGGGTTTACCGCCATCTTTGCTGCCTCCATGGGCCTGGTAGCCAACGACATCAAGCGTGTCCTGGCCTACTCCACCATCAGCCAGCTCGGCTACATGATGCTGGCGCTGGGGGCGGCCGGGATTGTCATAGTGCACGAGGGACACGTTACCGTGGAGGCCGCCCGGGCGGCGGTGGCGGTGGGCATTTTCCACCTCTTCACCCACGCCTTCTTCAAGGCGCTCCTCTTCCTCGGGGCCGGTAGTGTCAACCACGCCACCGGCACGTTTGACATGCGGCTGATGGGCGGCCTGCGCAAGGTGATGCCCTGGACATACACCACCTTCCTGCTCGGTTCGCTCAGCCTGGCCGGTATCTGGCCGCTCTCAGGGTTCTGGAGCAAGGACGAAATCCTCGTCACCGCCCTGGAGGGCAACACCGTGCTCTTCGTGCTGGCGATGATAACCGTCTTCATGACGGCCTTCTACATGTTCCGTGTTATCTACATGACGTTCCACGGCGAGTACCGCGGCGGTGACCCGCAGGCCCACGGCCAGCCGCACGAGTCACCCGGGGTGATGCTCTGGCCGATGGTCTTCCTGGCGGTGCTGGCGGTGGTGGCCGGCTGGTGGAACGTGGGGGGAGGCTTCAGCGCCTTCATGGGCCACGGCGAGCCCCGCAGCTTTGCCGAGTTTTTCACCGTCTTCACGCACTCACCCTGGCCCATCATCTCGCTCCTGCTGGCACTGGCCGGGATTGGCCTGGCCTACCTGATGTACGGGTCAAAGAAGATTTCACCAGAGCGGGTGGGGGCCACCTTCAAGCCGCTCTACACGGTCCTTTCACGCAAGTACTGGTTCGACGAGCTCTACGAGGACATCATCGTCCGTAATGCCCTGGTGGGCAAGCTCTTTGCCGCCCTGCAGAAGATTGACAGCGGCGGGGTGGACGGCTTTGTCAACGGCGTGGCCGAGGGTGCCGGCGTGGCCGGGGGCGGCCTGCGCCGCTGGCAGACCGGCCAGCTCCAGTTCTACGGGCTGTTCATCTTCCTGGGGGCAGCTATCATCGCCATCGTGGTCTTCCTGACGGGATAGCAGGCGCGCCGCGGGCGCGTGAGGATAAAGGAAACGGGAGTCAAGAGGCTTGGAATCTAGCTACCTAACGGCCATTATCTTCATCCCGGTTGCCGGGGCGATACTCCTGGCCTTCATACCCGGTCTCTCCGACAGGCTGGTTAAGTGGACCTCCGCCCTGTTCACCTTTGTCCCGCTGGTGCTGGCGGCCATCATGTTCGGCCAGTACGACCGTGCTAGCGGCGGCATCCAGTTCGAGGTAAACGTTTCCTGGATACCGGCCATCAACGCCAGCTACCACCTCGGTGTGGACGGCCTGAGCCTGCCGCTGGTACTGCTGACGACCTTCCTCGGCTTCATGGTGGTGCTTATCTCGTGGAAGGAACACACCCGGGTACGGGAGTACTTCGCCTGGTTGCTCCTGCTTGAGGCGAGCATTATCGGCGTCTTCGCCTCGCTTGACCTGCTGCTCTTCCTCATCTTCTGGGAGATTGAGGTCATCCCGATGTACTTCCTCATCTCCATCTGGGGCACGGGGCGCAAAGAGTACTCGGCCATCAAGTACGTCCTCTACACGCTCTTCGGCAGTGCCTTCATGCTGGCGGGTATCCTCAGCCTGTACTTCACCACCGGCAGCCTGGACATGGTGGAAATCAGCCAGCGCGGGCTGGGGATGGTGCAGACCGTCATGCCGGCGGCGGCCATCTTCTTCCTGCTGCTGGTGGGCTTCGCCGTGAAGCTGCCGGTCTTCCCGCTGCACACCTGGCTGCCGGACGCCCATACCGATGCCCCCACCGCCGGCAGCGTCATGCTGGCGGGAGCGCTCATCAAGATGGGCGGCTACGGCATGATCCGCATCTGCGTCAGCGCCTTCCCGGAGGTGGCGCGCGACTTTGCCCCGCTGCTGCTGACGCTGGCCGTCATCAGTGTCATCTACGGGGCGGCCGTCACGCTGCGGCAGACTGACCTCAAGCGGATGATTGCCTACTCCAGCGTGAGCCACATGGGGTACGTGCTGCTGGGCGTGTTCGCCCTGAGCGATGTCAGCCTGACCGGGGCCGGCCTGCAGATGTTCAGCCACGGCATCCTGACGGGCCTGCTCTTTGCCATGGCCGGCCTGCTGATGCACAACGCCCACGAGCGCGACCTGCGCAAGCTGGGCGGCCTGGCGAGGCAGGTGCCGGTGATTGCCCTTGTCTTCTCGGTGGCGGGCCTCGGCTCGCTGGGGTTGCCGCTGACAAGCGGCTTCGCCGCCGAGTTCATCACCTTCAGCGGCGCCTTCGCCAGCGACGTGGCCGGGGCACCCGTCTTCACGATACTGGCCGTGCTGGGCGTGGTGCTGGCCGCCGGCTACATCCTGTGGATGCTCCAGCGCACCTTCTACGGCCCGCCCAAGGGCGAGTTTGACCAGGTAAAGGACGCCGACGGCCTGGAGAAGGTCTATATGTTTGCCTTCGTGGCGGTGACACTGGTGGTGGGCATCTACCCGGCGGTGCTGACGGATGTCATCGGGCTGGGGATAGAGCCGATAATCAGACTCTTAGGTGGATAGGCTAAGGAGCAGGGATTGAATCTAGGGCTACTGTCACCGGAACTGACTCTGGCCGCCACGGCGGTGGCCGTCATCATGCTGGACCTGCTGGTGCAGCGGCGGGGCCTGCTGGCGGCCGTCAGCGTCATCGGGCTGGCGGTGGCCGCCGGCTTCAGCCTGGCCGCCTGGGGCACCTCGCAGACCGCCTTCAACGGCATGGTGGCGGTGGACGACTTCGCCCTCTTCTTCAAGCTGCTCTTCATGGGCATTGCTGCCCTGGTCATCCTGTCATCCGTGGACTACGTCTCCAGGTTCGAGCGGTTCAAGGGCGAGTACCACGCCCTTATCCTGCTGGCCACCCTGGGCATGGTGCTGATGGCAGCCGCCTCCGAGCTGGTGACCATCTACATCTCGCTGGAGCTGGCCAGCATCTCGCTCTACGTGCTGGCCGGCTTCCTCAAGGACGATAAGTCCTCCGAGGCATCCTTCAAGTACCTCGTCCTGGGGGCCAGTGCCTCGGCGGTGCTGCTCTACGGCATGGCCCTCGTCTTCGGCGTGACGGGTACAACCCAGCTGGCCGGGATAGCGCAGGCCATCCAGGCCCTAGGCCTGAGCGGCCTCGGCAGCAGCCCGGCACTGGTGCTGGGCATTGTCCTGCTGATTGCCGGGTTCGGCTTCAAGATTGCGGCCGTACCCTTCCAGCTCTGGGTGCCGGATGTTTACGAAGGTGCCCCCACGCCCATCGTCGGCTTCCTCTCGGTGGCCAGCAAGGCGGCCGGGTTTGCCCTCATCCTGCGCGTCTTCACCACCGCCTTCACCGTGCCGGCCTGGCTCAGCACCAACTGGGGGGCCATCCTGGCGGTACTGGCGGCGCTGGGCATGACGGTGGGCAATCTTTCCGCCCTGCGCCAGGAGAACATCAAGCGCCTCTTCGGTTACTCCAGCATCGCCCAGGCCGGCTACCTGCTGGTGGGTGTGGCCGCCATGGGCGGTGCCGCCGCCGGCCAGAGCCTGGCCCAGTCCACCGTCCTCTTCTTCCTGGTAAGCTACGCCGTGGCCAACCTGGGGGCATTCATCGCCATTATTGCCATCACCAACCGCACCGGCAGCGACCTGATAGAGGACTTCTCCGGCATGGTGCGGCGCTCGCCGCTGCTGACGCTGGGGCTCACCATCTGCCTGATATCGCTCATCGGGATGCCGCCGGCGGCCGGCTTCATGGCCAAGTTCTACATCTTCAGCGGGGCCGTCTCAAGCGGCCTGCTC
The DNA here is from genome assembly GCA_964493955.1 of uncultured Dehalococcoidales bacterium. Taxonomy (GTDB): domain Bacteria; phylum Chloroflexota; class Dehalococcoidia; order Dehalococcoidales; family Fen-1064; genus CAZBPZ01. The sequence continues at coordinate 18,960 of CAZBPZ010000010.1, forward strand.
TGGCTCGTCATCATTGCCGTCCTGAACAGCGTTGTCTCCGCCTTCTACTACCTGCGCATCGTCAAGGTAATGTGGCTCGGCGAGCCGGCCTCGGCCGAGGCCGTACCGGCCTCGGCGGCGCTGCGCTTCGCCCTGACGCTGACCTGCCTGGCGGTCATCTTCATCGGCGTGGCACCCGGTCTCGCCATGAAGGCCGCCGAGATAGCCGCCCGGATGCTTGGCACCTAGTCCGGGCACGCTTCCCACCCCACTCGCCCTCTTTGCCACCCGTTGTATAATGGGCGCAGAGGAGGTACGCCATGCCGGAGACCCCCGGGGTAACGGTGCTGCGCCACAGCTGGAAGCTGCGCGTTGGCTCGCCGGGCGAGCTGCTCTGGGAGCTGCACCAGTTCATCAGCGGGCGTGGCTACAGCTTTGACCGGCCCTACCAGCCGCTCAAGCTGGAAGAGACGCCGATTGACGGCATGGCCAGCTTTGCCGCCGTGCTCGAGGCCTCTCGTGAGTCCGAGACAAGCTCCTTCTGGCACCTGGCGCTGGGTACCCTGCTGTGCTTTACGCTGGTTCTCATGCCCCTGGGTCTCAGGCTCATCCGCCGCAGCCGGGCCATCTACCGTCACACCATCACCCTCTCGCTGGAGGGCGAGGCCTACCGCAGCAGTGCCCGGGCCAGTGACTCCCGCTGGCTCCAGGCCGAGATGCTGGGGGTAACCAGCAACGCCCGCCTCACGCTGGAAGCCACCCTCACCCGGCTGCAGGCCGGGGAAGCCTGGCCGGTGACCTCCGGCCCTCACTGGCAGGCCCTCGTCCGGGAGTTCGAGCAGCTGACGGCCGCCCTCAGCCAGCCCCTGAAGCCGGTAACACTGCCGGTACCGGCCGAGAGCGAGGCCGGGGGCTGAGCCATGGAAATTGCCATCCTCGTGCTGCTGGCCGTCCTGTTCGTCCTCCTGGCCTGGAACCTGCTCCAGCAACGGCGCCGCTGGCGGGAGCAGAGCGAGGCCTTCTCCAGAACGCTGGACGAGAAGATGGCCGGCAGTCTCAGTGTCTTCGGGGACCTGCGGGAGCGGCTGGGGGAACTCGCCACCCGGACACGCAGTATCGAGGAGGTCGGCCGGAGCATCTCCAGCCTCCAGGAAGCGCTGCGCGCCCCCAAGTTCCGCGGCCGAATCGGCGAGACCGGCCTCGAGGTACTGCTGGCCAACATCCTTCCCCCCGGTGCTTACTCCCTGCAGCGCCCCCTGCGCCACGGCGAGGTAATCGTCGACGCCGCAATCGAAATCGGCGGCAACCTGGTCCCGGTCGACGCCAAGTTCCCGTTTTCACTGGAGGACTTCGAGCGGATGGTCACGACCGACTCCGACGAGGAGCGTACCCGGCTGCGCCGCCAGTTCACCCGCACCGTCAAAAAGCACGTGGACGCCGTCCACAAGTATATCCTGCCGGACGAGGGCACCTTTGACTTCGCCCTGATGTACATCCCGGCCGAGAACATCTACTACGAGACCATCATCAGGGACCCGCGCGGCGGTGACGAGGATGACCTCTACTCCTACTGCTGCCAGCGGCGGGTCTTCCCGGTATCACCCAACACCTTCTACGCCTACCTCCAGGCGATTGTCCTCGGCCTCAAGGGCCTGAACATTGAACGGGCCGCCCGTGAAATCCGCGCCAGCCTGGCACGCCTGCAGGGTGACTTGCGCGACTTCCAGCAGGACTTCGAGGTACTGGGCGGGCACATCAACCGGGCCGCCGGCAAGTACGGCGAGGCCGCCCGGAAGCTGGCACGTCTCGATGACCGGCTGCGCCTGGCGGGCGAGATGCCAGCCGAAGAGCTCCCGGAAGGCACCGCCGGACCGGACTAGGCGTACTCCCGCCGCACCGGCAGCAGGCCCACCCCGGCCACCACCATGACAGCCGCCGCGTAGACAAACGCCCCCTGATAGCTGCCGGTGGCATCGTATATCAGGCCGCCGAGCAGCGGCCCCAGCCCCGCCCCGGGGTGCGGCGGCGCCTTCCCCCTTCAACCAGTATGACAGCGACAGCACCAGTACCCAGGCTGCCACCGGCGGCTGGCCTGCTTCATGGTACGCCAGCATTATACCCGTACCATCCCCGGAACGCACCCCGCCCGTGCTGGCTATTGACGCCGGCCGGCCCGGCCGGTACAATGAACGTGCGGTTCACGCCGAGTTGCCGTCTCTAAGGGCGCCCGCCTACGAGCGGCAAACGACAGGGTGCCGGGGGAAACCCCGTCGCCTCCCGTGTTTGGAAAGGAGTGACGCAGTAGGCCTGTGCGTGTTCCCACAAGGCGCCAGGTGTACTCACTGGCCCGTTTTGCCCTTACCCTGGTTGCCACGGCGCTTGCCCTGGGCGCCTGCGCACCCGCCGCCACGCCACACCTGCGCCTGGCAACAACCACCAGCCTCTACGATACCGGCCTGTGGGACTACCTGGAGCCGATGTTCGAAGCGGAGTACGGGGTGGAGCTCGACGTGATGTACGCCGGCACCGGCAAGGCGCTGGAATGGGCGCGGCGCGGCGACGTGGATATCATCGTCACCCACTCCCGGGAGCGTGAGCTGCAGCTCGTGGCCGATGGCTACGGCCTGGAGCGCGTGCCCTTCGCCTACAACTACTTCCTGATTGTCGGTCCGGCGGACGACCCGGCCGGCATCAGGGGGCTGCCGCCGGAGGACGCCTTCAGGCGTATCGCCGCCAGCCGGGCTACCTTCGTCTCCCGCGGGGACGACTCCGGCACACACTCCCGGGAGAAGGCCATCTGGGCAGCCGCCGGGCTTGACTACGAGCAGGTGCGCCGGGGCGGGGCGCGGTACATCGAGGCCGGTAGCGGCATGGGGCCCACCCTGGTAATGGCCAGCGAAAAACGAGCCTACACCCTGACTGACACCGGTACATTCCTGGCCTACCGGGGCAAACTGGGGCTGGTGCCCCTGGTTGAGAGCGGCACCACGTTGCTCAACGTCTACTCGGCCATCGTTGTCAACCCCGGCAAAGTGAACGTGAAGAACGCCGACCGCGCCCGGGACCTTGTCCGCTTCCTCACCTCGGCCGAGGTGCAGGACCTCATCGGCAGCTACGGGGTGGCCGAATACGGCCAGGCCCTTTTCAGCCCCTGTGCCGGGGCCGAGCCCCGGTCATGAGCAGGAGGTAGCACCCTGGAAGAACTCTGGAACGGCCTCATCAGGGCGGTGGAACTCATCATCTCCCTTGATGCCGAGGTGATGGGAATAGCGGCACGCTCGCTGCAGATATCACTCACCTCCACGGCACTGGCGGCGGCGCTCTGCCTGCCGCTGGCCAGCGCCATCCACTTCACCCGCTTCCGCGGCAAGCGCCTGCTCCTCAACCTGCTCCAGGCAGCCTACGGCGTGCCCACTGTTGCCATCGGCCTCTTCGTCTTCGCCCTGTTCTCCAGTGCCGGCCCGCTGGGGGGCCTGGGCCTGCTGTTCGGCCCGGCTGCCATGGTCATCGGCCAGATGCTGCTGATAGCGCCCATCCTGACAGGGCTGACGGTCTCGGCCCTGCGGGGTATTGACCCGGCGCTGGCCGATACGGCCCGCTCGCTCGGGGCCAGCCGCCTCCAGACGGCCGGGCTGGTGCTGCGTGAGGCCCGCTTCGGCGTGGTGGCCGCTGTGGTGATGGCCTTCGGGCGGGCCATCTCCGAGGTGGGTATCTCGCTGCTGGTGGGCGGCAACATCCGCGGTTTCACCCGCGTCCTGACGACGGCCATTGCCCTGGAGACCTCGCGGGGAGACCTGGAGTTTGCCTTCGCCCTGGGTATCATCCTGCTGCTGGTGGCGCTGGCCGTCAGCCTGTCGCTGAACCGGCTGCAACAGAGGTAGTGCTTGGCCATCATAGAAGCCATCAACCTCAGCCAGAAGCGTGACGGGCGCCAGATACTGAGGGATATCAGCCTGGCGGTAGCACCCGGTGAAACGCTGGCCGTCATCGGGCCGACCGGGGCCGGTAAGACCACCCTGCTGCGCCTGCTGGACCTGCTCGACCCCCCGGCCGGCGGCCGTATCCTCTTCAAGGGCACCGACGTGACTTCATCCGCCCGGCTGCGCCTGGAGGCCCGCCGCCGCATGGCATTGGTCCTCCAGAGGCCCCTGCCCTTTGACGGCAGCGTCAGTGACAACGTGGTGCGGGGGCTGGCCTGGCGCGGGCTCAGCCGTGGCGAGGTGCAACAGCGCACCGCCAGGGCGCTGGAGACGGTGGGGCTGGCCGGCTACCAGCGGCGCCACGCCCGTACGCTGTCCGGCGGCGAGCTGCAGCGCCTTGCCCTGGCACGGGCCATCTCGCTCGAGCCGGAGGTACTCCTGCTCGATGAGCCGACCGCCAACCTTGACCCCGTGTCTGCCGCCGAGGCGGAGCACATCATCCGGAGCATCGGCCAGCAGGGACAGGCCGCCATCATAATGGCCACCCATGACATGGCCCAGGGGCAGCGGCTGGCCGACCGCGCCGCCGTCCTGCTCAACGGCGAGCTGGTCCAGGCCGGCCCCTGGGCCGAGATTTTCAACGCACCCCGGCACCGCGACCTCGCCAGCCTGGTGGGGATTGAGAACATCATTGACGGCGTCATCACCGCCAGCCAGGAAGGCGTTGCCACCATCAGCCGCCACGGCCACCAGCTCCAGGCCCTCTCCAGCCTGCCCGCCGGTGAGCCGGTGAGCGTCTGCATTCGGGCCGAAGAGGTGACCCTGGCCAGGGAAGTGCGGGCAACAAGTGCCCGCAACACCTTCGCCGGCCCGGTAGCCCGCCTCACCACCACCGGCCCGGTGGTACGGGTGGAGATCGACTGCGGTTTCCGGCTGGTGGCACTGGTAACACGCCGCTCCGCCGAGGAGATGGGCCTGGCCCCCGGCCAGAAGGTCTATGCCAGCTTCAAGGCCACGGCCGCGCACGTGCTCAGGCGGGAGCCAGCCAGCAAGGAGCATAACAAATGACAGGACTGGAAGACTCGTTCCGGCGGCGTATTAACTACATGCGCATCTCGGTGACCGACCGCTGTGACATGAGGTGCCGCTACTGCACCGACCGTGAGCTGCACCCCCTCTCCCGTGATGAAATCCTCCGCTACGAGGAGATTGAGCGCATCGTGCGGGCGGCCGCCGGACTGGGCGTGCAGAAGCTGCGCCTCACCGGTGGTGAGCCCCTGCTCCGCCTCCACCTCAGCCGGCTGGTAGAGATGCTGGTCAGGGTCAGGGGCATAGACGAGGTCTCTCTCACCACCAACGGCACGCAGCTGGCCCGCTATGCCGCCGAGCTCAGGGCGGCCGGGCTGGCCCGCGTCAACATCAGCCTGGACTCACTGCGGCCGGAGCGGTTTCTCACCATCACCGGCACCGACCGGCTGCGGGACGTCCTGCGGGGGGCTGAGGCGGCGCGCCGCGCTGGCCTCAACCCGGTCAAGCTGAACATGGTGGTGCTGCGCGGCCTGAACGATGGCGAGGTGGTTGACTTCGCCCGCAAGACCCTGACCGACGGCTGGCACGTCCGCTACATCGAGTTCATGCCGTTCACCGCCTGCGGTGAACTGGTGCCTGTTTCAGAGATTATGTCAACTATCCAGAATGCGCTCGGGCCGCTGACGCCCCATTACCCCTCCTCCGGCAACGGCCCCGCCCGCTACTTCCGCCTGCCCGGCGCCGCCGGCACCATCGGCTTCATCGGCGCGGTCACCGAGTGCTTCTGTGCCGCCTGCAACCGCTTCCGCCTCACGGCCGACGGCCGCCTCCGGCCCTGCCTGCTGGATGACGACGAGATAGACCTGAAGGGGCCGCTGCGCCGCGGTGCCAGCCTTGAAGAGCTGCAGGCGCTGATACGCGAGGCTGCCGCCGCCAAACAGCGCCAGCACCACCTCGGCGAAGGTACCATCCCCGGGGGCCGCCGCATGCGGCAGCTCGGCGGATAACCCCGGCCCTACCGCCTGCCCGGCTCCTGCTCCAGCCAGGGACGTGCCGCCTCCAGGTTACGCCGCGCCAGGTCTGTCTGCGAGATGTGGCCCTTCTCAGAGCGCATCAGCTCTTCATCACGCAGCTCCAGCTGGATGAAGTAGCTCTGGTAGGCGGCTTCCAGCTCGGCGGTGTACCCCATCGTGTCCTGCATATGGTTGATGGACAGCTTGGCGATGCGCAGCCGCACCGGGTCACGCAGGTAGTTATCCGCCACCCGCCCGGCATAGGCCAGGGTCTCTTCCTCAAGCCTGTCTGGCGGGTAGACACGGTTGACAAAACCGTGCTGCCAGGCCTCCCAGGCGGTCATGAAGCGGTGCTCGAAGATGACCTCCTTGGCCTTCTTCGGCCCGATGTCCCACGGGATGGAAAAGTACTGCACGTGCGACGGCAGGAAGAGGGCGTCCTCCGCGGCGAACACCAGGTCCATGGCGGCGGCGAATATCCAGCCGCCGAAGATACAGTAGCCGTGCACCATGGCAATGGTGGGCTTGGGAATATTGCGCCAGCGCAGGCTGTTTTCCAGGCACATCGCCCGGGTGTAGTTGAACCGCTCGAAGGGCCCCCCGGGGTAGCCGCGCGCCTGGCGGTCGGCCAGCTCCTCGGCGGTACCGATGTCATGGCCGGCGGAGAAGTGCTTGCCCCGGCCGGAAAGCACGATTGCCCCCACCGTATCATCCGCCGCCGCCCGGGCGAAGGCATCGTCCATCTCTTCCCGCATCAGCCGGCTCTGGGCGTTGTAGTACCGCGGCCGGTTGAGGATTATCCGGGCCACCCGGCCCGGCTCGTATATGATGTGCTGGTACTCCATCTTCACCCCTCCAGACTGTGCCAGTACCCGCCGGCACCTACCGGTGGCGCTATCCTACGGCGCCCCCGCAGGGGTGTCAAGCGCGCCAGCTTCCAATTGAGCCAGCCGTGACCCTGTGCTATGATGCCGGCAATGGAGATTGACGGTGATGTGCCAGGGCAGCATCACCCTGAGCCAGGCGTCCCTGTGGTATGATGCCGGTAATGGAGATTGACGTACTTGTTGACGAGGCGTTTGAGGGCAAGGTATCGGCCGACTGGCTGAAAGGCGTGGCGCGGCTGGTGCTGGAGGCCGAGGGGGCCGACCCCACCGCCGCTATGAGCCTGGTCATCACCGGCCAGGACGAAATCCGCCAGCTCAACGCCGTCCACCTCGGCGAGGACGGGCCGACCGATGTCCTCGCCTTCCCGCTCCAGCCGGACGAGGATGAGGAGGACGGCTTTATCCTGCCGCCCGACGGCGCCGTCCACCTGGGCGAGGTCATCATCTCCTACCCGCAGGCGGAAATACAGGCCGGCGAGCGGGGCCACCCGGTGCAGCGGGAGCTGGCGGTGCTGCTGGTGCACGGCGTGCTCCACCTGCTGGGGTACGACCACGATACACCGGAGCGCGAGGCCCGGATGAAAGCACGCGAGGCAGCCCTGCTGGCCCGGCTGGAGGCAGTGCCTTGAAGGTGCTGGGTATCGCCGCCAGCCCCCGGCGTGGCGGCAATACTGATATCCTGCTGGCCGAGCTGCTGCGGGGGGCGGCCAGCCGCGGTGCCGAGACGGAGACGGTGGTGCTGAGCCAGCTCAGGTACGAGACCTGCACCCACTGCGATGTCTGCCTCAAGACCGGCCAGTGCAACATCAAGGACGACATGCGCCAGGTCTATCGCGACCTGGAGGAGGCCGACGTGATTGTGCTCGCCTCGCCGATACAGTTCATGGGGCTGACGGCCCACCTCAAGGCAATGATAGACCGCTGCCAGGCCTTCTGGGCGCGCAAGTACGCGCTCAAACAACCACCACTGCAGCCGGACAAGCCCCGGAAGGGTTTCTTCATCGCCGTGGGGGGCACGAAGTTAAAAAACCTGTTTGAGCCAGCGCTGGCGGTGGTGCGGACATTCTTCCACATCCTCAACGTGGAGTACGCCGGCGAGCTGCTCTTCAAGGGGGTGGACGAGAAGGGCGCCATCCGCCAGCACCCGGACGCCCTCCGCCAGGCCTGCGAGGCCGGGAAGAGGCTGGGGGAGGAAGGGTGAGAAGGGCCCTCAGTCCAGCGCCTGACCGGTTTCACCCGCGCCGGCTCGCCTTCACCCCTCCAGTCTCGCCCTTACCTCCTCCTCGCTCAGCCCCTCCACCGCCAGCAGCTTCAGCCTGCCCCTGGCGCCCTTCTCCAGCCTGAGGCGTGACCTGGCCACCCCCAGCACCCCGCTCAGGAGCTCAAGCAGGGCCCGGTTGGCCTGGCCCCTCACCGGCGGCGCCGCCAGCCTTACCTCGAGCACGCCATCCCGATAGCCCACCACCTCGCTGCGGCCGGCGCGCGGCCTCACCCGCACCCTGATGTGGCTCACCACTTCCGCCTGTAACCCATCGGGCATTTAGCTCCCTCCTCTGGCGCCTCGCCCGCACCCCGATGCGGCCCACCGTTTCCGCCCCCGTCCCTCTACCACCGGAAGAGGTTGCGGGCGGCCGTGGTGGTCTCCCGTGCCACCGTCTCAAACGATACCCCCCGCGCCCGGGCCACCACCCCGGCCGTCTCCACCATGTAGGCCGGCTCGTGGCGCTGGCCGCGCTTTGACTGCGGCGGCAGGAAGGGGGCGTCCGTCTCCAGCAGCAGGCGGTCGGCCGGGATGCTGCCTATCACCGCGGCCGAGGTCTCGTTGCCGGGGTAGCCGATGTAGGCCCCCAGGCCCAGGTAAAAGCCCAGCTCCAGGAAGGTACGGGCGGTGGTGATATCACCCGTGAAGCAGTGGATAACGCCGCGGCGCTTCCGCTCCGGGTCACGGTGCCAGTCGGTCCACTCCTGCAGCACCGCCACCGTCTCGGCAAAGGCGTCGCGACTGTGGAAGACCACCGGCATCTCCAGCCGGGCGGCCAGCTCAAGCTGCCAGCCCAGCACCTCGAGCTGCCGGTCACGCGGTGAGTAGTTACGGTGGAAGTCCAGCCCCAGCTCACCGATGGCCACCACCCGGGGGTGCCCGGCCAGCTCTTCGAGCGTGGCAATGTCATCACGGGTGGCAGTGCTGGCCTGGTGAGGGTGAATGCCCACCGTGGCCAGTACCTCCGGGTAGCGCTCCGCCAGCGCGATGCAGAAGCGGCTCGATGCCACGTCCACGCCGGCGCAGATGATACGGCCCACCCCGGCCTGGCGGGCACGGGCGATGACCTCGGCGCGGTCACGCTCGAAATCGTGCATGTCCAGGTGGCAGTGCGTATCAACCAGGAAAATGTCCGCTGCCACCGGCGCCCCCTACTCCCGCGCCACACCCACGAGCTGGTTGATATCCCCTATCCCCTGCTCGCGCATGAACCGCTCGATGCCATCCAGCACGTCAAGGGGTGCCCGCGGGCTGGTAAAGTTAGCCGTGCCTACCTGTACCGCCCTCGCCCCGGCCATGATGAACTCCAGGGCGTCCTGGGCCGTGGTGATACCGCCGATGCCGATAACCGGCACCTCCACCGCCGCCGCCACCTGATAGACCAGGTAAAGCGCCACCGGCTTGATGGCGGGACCGGACAGCCCTCCGAACCGGCTGCCCAGCACGGGGCGGCGTGTCTTCACGCTGATGGCCATGCCCCGCAGGGTATTCACCAGCGAGACGGCATCGGCCCCGGCCTCGACCACGGCCCGGGCCACCGCCACCACGTCGGGCGTGTCGGGTGTCAGCTTGACGATGACAGGGAGCTCGGTGCGCTCCCGCACCACCGCGGTAACGCGGCTGGCGGTGTCCGGGTCACGCCCGAACTCGGCCCCACCGGCCTCCACGTTGGGGCAGCTGATATTTACCTCCAGGCCACTCACGCCCGGCACACCGTTCAGCCGGGCCGCCAGCCGGCCGTACTCCTCAACCGTAGCGCCGGCAATATTCACAATCACCGGCACCTTCCAGCCGGTCCAGACCGGGGCCTTGGTGGCTATCAGCTCGTCAACGCCGATATTCTGCAGGCCGATGGAGTTGAGCACGCCGCTCGGCGTCTCGGTGATGCGGGGCTGGGGGTTACCCGGGCGCGGCTCCAGGGTGGTCCCCTTGCAGATAATGGCCCCCAGCCGCTGGATGTCCAGCACGCCGTAATACTCGGTACCGTAGCCGAACGTACCGGAGGCCGTCATCACCGGGTTGGCCAGCCGCAGGCCACGCCCGCGGCGAGGAGCCAGCTGCACCGAAAGCTCCATGCGCACGTCTCTCCTCAAGCCGTACTGCCGCCATTGTAGGCCGGGATGTGACCGGGCGTCAATCACGGGGGCAGGAGAAGCAAGACCGCAGCTGAGTATTGACGCACTTGCGCAACTACGCTATCCTATCCCGGAGAGAGGTTGGTCCATGACGGTCATCTGCATTGCCAACCAGAAAGGCGGCGTCGGCAAGACGACCACCACCGCCGCCCTGGCCCAGGCCCTCAGCGAAAAGAAAAAGCGCGTCCTCGTGGTGGACTGGGACCCCCAGGCCAGCCTGACGATATCCTTCGGCTTCAACCCGGACCAGCTTGAACTGACCGCCTACAACGTGCTGGCCAGCCTGGTGCGGGGCGACGGCAATATCTGGGTGGTGGACGTGCTGCTGCGCACCCGGAACCGGCGGATTGACCTGATTCCGGCCAACATTGAGCTTTCGCAGGCGGAGCTTGACCTGGTGGGGGCCTTCACACGCGAGATGCTGCTGCGCGAGATGCTGGCCCCGGTGCGGCGCAAGTATGACTTCATCCTGATAGACTGCCTGCCCAGCCTGGGGCTGCTCACCATCAACGCCCTGGCGGCGGCCGACCGTGTCATCGTCCCCCTGCAGGCAGACTACCTGGCGATGAAGGGCGTCGGCCTGCTTTTCAATACCATCGCCCGCGTCAAGGACAAGCTCAACCCCTCGCTGGAGGTGGCTGGCATCCTGCTGACGATGACGAACCCGCGCACGCTGCACAGCCGTGAGGTGACCGAGGTGACCCACCAGGCATTCGGGCGGCAGGTGCGGATATTCAAGGCTACCATTCCCACCAGTGTACGCTTCAAAGAAGCGCCGGTGGCGGGTGAGTCAATCGTGACCTATGCCCCGAAGTCCGAGGGGGCCGAAGCCTACCGACAACTTGCGGCCGAGGTGATGGAATGAAGAGGGTAAAAATTACGCCGGACCTGGCCTACAGCGGTGCCCTGGACAGGCTCACCGGCGGCGACCGCCCCAGGACAGCCCCGCCGGCCCCGCCGGACAAAGGGACTCCACCCGAGCCCGCCGGGCCGACCACAACGCGCATCAAGCTCTCTGTCTTCCTGGGACGGGGCGAGGACGCCTTCCTGGAGTCACTGGCTGCAACCGCCAAGTTCACCGGCGGCCGTAAGCTCAGCAAGACCAAGCTGGTGGAGGCTATGGTCAAGGCCTTCCGCACCAGCGGGGTCGACGTCCGGGGCGTCAGCACCGAGGAGGAGTTGCTGGAGCGGCTCATTGCGCAAGTGCGCAAGTGAGCACTCCGGAACCACGCCGCTCCACGGCCAGGAAGGTCCGCGCCACCGGCAGGAATGCCCCTGAGAGGCCGTAGAATCAAAATCTGAGGCCATTTCCTGCCGCGGCTATGGTTTTGGTGGTGCTACCACCTTCTCTCCCCCGGTGAACAGCAGCGGGAAAACAATGTCGCTCAGGCAGCACGGCAGCCACACGGCCAGGAAGAGGAAGGCGAAGATGAGCACGAGCTGGGGCAGCCGCAGACTCGTTCCCAGCGCCATCAGCACGTGAAAGAGCGAGGCCCAGGTGCTGAGGAGGACATGACCGGCGTGTGACACCTTCGTGCCGGGGCGCCACAGGGCAATGGCGATACCCAGCAGGGCCGCTGGAATGACGATGCCGCCAAACTCAATGAAGCCAACGTGCGGGGCACTATGCGGCAGCCCCATCATCAGCTCCCCCAGGTAAGGTACCACCGAGTCACTCAGGGTGGCGATGCCGACCGACCCGAACAGGCCGATGAGAACGGCCGGCCACAGCCGGCCGGGCCGGTAGCGGCGGTACATGGCGGTGGTGGCCACGGCACTGAAGACAATATGCAACGGGTGCAGCACCCGGAAGACAACCCCGGAAACGCGGAAGGCCTCGTCAAGCGCGCCCACCAGGAAGAGTACCAGGACAACCAGGACACCGCTGGCGGTGCCCAGGGCGGTAAACGGCACGTGGTGGCGCAGCTCAGCCGCAATCAGCCGTATCATGGGGCGGCACCCCCCCCGGCAGCAGTGTCGTCCACCCGGCAGCCGGGGCAACGCCCCAGGAACTCGAGCCGGTGCTCCTCGATGCGAAAGCCGCTCTGGCGGGCCAGCCGCTCTTCAAGCTGCTCCAGATTGTGGCCGGTGAAGTCAACCACCTTGCCGCAGCCGGTGCAGATGAGGTGATGGTGGTGGCGGGACCCGGCAATGGTGTAGCTGGGGCAGGCCCCGCCGGTGTGCAGCTCGCAGACCAGGTCATGGCTGGCCAGGAGCTCCAGGGTGCGGTAAACGGTAACCAGCCCGATACCCGGGTGCCGCCGTCCAACCCGCCGGTAAATCTCGGTGGGGGTGAGGTGGTCCGGGCTGGCCAGAATGGTGCGAATGATGGTGCGGCGCTGCGGCGTGACCCGGTAACCGCCGCGCCGCAGCCTGGCAACAATCTGTCGCTCGCTCAGCTTCATTGCGTACCTGTAATTGAAAAGAAATGTCAATTACACGCTAGCAAAACGGTGCCGGTGGTGTCAAGGCAGCACGATGTGCACAGCACCCGCGGCGCAGCGGCGCAAATGCGCAAATACGTACCTGCGGCGCCCGACCAGACGCAATCAAAGAGCTTATGGCTTTCCATTTCCTGGCGCAAATGCGCAAATACGTACCTGCGGCGCCCGGCCGGGGCCGCAACCCGCCCAAAGGACCTTGCAGCACCAGCCTCCACCGGCCCCTGCGGCCGGCCCGGCTGCCAGGCGCCCGGATGATGCGCTGTTACGCAATCACGCAACTACGTCTTTACGCCGCTACGCAGTTACTCTCCTCCCCGCCCGCCGCCGGCCCGGCTGACGATGGTTGCCTGGAGATGGCCCGGGGAGTAGAATTGGGGGCGGACTTACAGGCCGGGAGGTACGTACTCATGGCGGCACCGTTCAAAATCACGGTGGTGGGTGCGGGGAACGTGGGGGCATCCTGCGGGCAACGTCTCGCCCAGGCCGGCTACGCCGACATCGTGCTGGTGGACATCGTCGAGGGTCTGCCCCAGGGCAAGGCGCTCGATATCCAGCAGTCGGCCCCGATACTGGGCTTTGATAGTCGCATCACCGGCAGCAACACCTACGAGGCCACCGCCGGCTCCGACGTGGTTGTCGTCACCTCGGGGGCGGCCCGCAAGCCCGGCATGAGCCGCGAGGACCTGCTGCTGACCAATATGAAAATCGTGGCCGAAGTCACCGAGAAAGCCGTGGCCGCCTCGCCCGACTGTGTCATGGTGGTGGCTACCAAT
>CAZBPZ010000011.1:0-17475 GCA_964493955.1 uncultured Dehalococcoidales bacterium
CCGCTGCCATCCTGCGTAGCTTCGGGGTTGACCGGGAGAAGGTCTACGCGGCGCTGCAGAAGCTGCGCCGCGTAGACCTTCTCCCGGTCAACCCCGAAGCTACGCAGGATGGCAGCGGCATCACCTTTTTCTTCGCTGGCAATGGCAATGAGAAGGTGCTCCGTGCCGATGAACTCGTCCTGCAGGCGCCGTGCCTCGGCATCGGCAGCGGCGAAAAGCTGGTGGATGCGCGGCGTGGCGTAAATCTGCCCCGTCTGGTAGGCCACCTTGGGCATGCGCTCCAGCACGGCCACGGCCCGCTCGGCCACCGCCGCCGGGTCCACCCCCAGCTCGCGCAGGATATCCTGCACCAGGCCGCGCTCCTGGCGGACAAGCGTCAGGAAAAGGTGCTCCACGTCGTACTGGTTGTGGTGGAACTCGGCCACAAGCTGCTGCGAGGCTGTGATGGCATCCCACGCCTGCTCGGTAAATCTTTCCTGCCTCATTCTCAACACCCCCCGGATTGTGGTGCCCGCGCAAACTCCCTGCTCAGAAAACTCACTATCTGGCTGGAGACGGCCGGGTACTCCCAGGCGTACTCATGCCCGGGGACATTGATACAGTCCGTAAAACGCCTCGGCTGCCCCTGTGTCCGGTAGCGGAACCAGCGCACAAAGGCACCGGCGTAGGCCTTGGTACCGGCCCAGAGGTCACGGTGGGCCATGGGGTCAGGCATCAGGCCGTTGCTATCAATCGCCAGAGTGTGCTGGGTAACGACCCGCCGGTGCATATGCGGGAAGAAAATCCCGAGCTCCAGACTATAGACCCTTTCCACGTCACCAAGCTCGCGCATGACGGCATTACTGAAGGCGGCTCCCTGGCTCGCCCCTACCAGTATAACATTCAGGCGGGGAAAGTGCCGCCTGATGAGCCGCAGGGCAGCCGCCACCGCCCGCGCCTGCACTGACCTGCCCCGCCAGAAAAAGCGCGCCTCCTTGCCAACGTCTCTCATATGGGACCAGAAACTATCGCCGCTGCGGAAGTACTGCACCAGACTCCAGCTTCGCCCCAGATGGTCCAGCGTGTCCGTCACCCCGAAGACGATGCTACGCTCCCAGTCAAGACACCGCTCCAGGCGAGTATTCCCCCACCCCCCGGGGTTGTGGATGATGAGGAACTCAACCTCACGGCAGGCAGCCGCCGTCTCTGCCACCCAGCGGGCAAACCGGGCCGGCTTGGCCCCGGCCACCCCGAAGAACTCGCGGGCCAGCCGCTCTATCTCAACCTCCAGCGACGAGGCGTCACCCCCGGCGGCGGGCCGGGCCTCCAGCGCCGGACAGAGCTGCAGCTCACCCACCCCTCCGCGCTGCCGCAGGTAGGTGGTGCCTTCCTTCTGCCACACCCAGAGGTGATGCTCCGGTATCACCCACCCGGCGATGGACTGGCGCGAGGGGCAGGTAATGAAAACGTCGCCGGCAACGCGGTACATTTCTTCGAGCGCCTGCCGGGCAGCCTCAACCGTTGGCAGGTGCTCCAGCAGATGGCTGGCAAAAGCCGCCCCGAAGGCATTATCCCGGAACGGGATATGGGTGGCGCTGGCCAGTACCGCACCAGGGTGCCCGTTGATTGCCCGCCGGTCAACATCAAGGCAGACATCGCCGCCGCCATGGGCCGGCTTGCCCAGCCAGCGCCGGGCCGCCTTCGCCCCCCAGGGCCCCCCCACTACCAGCAGTGGCTTCGACCTGTGGCGGGCGCACAGGTCGGCGGCGCGGTACTTGCGGTTCTTGTCCTGAATCTCGCACATCCAGACCACCAGCTGCCACAGCCCGACAAGACCCAGCACTCCCAGGACCGCGTAAAGGATGACCTGTGCCATTGCACCTCCACAAGCTAACTACCCGAGAAGCGAGAGAATCCAGTTCAGCCCGAAGTACCCCCCGAAGGCCAGCACCAGGCTCTTCACCGCCGTCCCCAGAAAACAGAACACCAGGAACTTCCGGGGCGGGTACCGCAGCGTGGCGATGGCAATGGTCATCGGGAGGTGGAGCGGGTTTACTACTGCCGACATCAAAAAGACGGCCCACGAACCGTGCCTCCCCGCCCACTTGATTGCCCTGTCATAAAAGTTCCCGCCGAAGCGGTGGCTTATCTTTCGCGAGATGGTCCGGCCGCCGTAGCCAATCATGAAGGTAATCTGCTGCCCGATGGTGGCCCCGGCCGCCGCCACCAGCCCAACCCAGACCGGTGCCAGCAGCCCCCACTCTTCGGCCATTACACTGGGGAAGGTGATGACCACGAACCAGTATGGCACCGGTATTGCCGTGATGCTGAAAGTGCTACCGGCAAGGAAGGAGACGAGCAGCACCCCGAACAGGCCGAGGCGCACCACCCACGAGGTGCTCATCAGCTCGTCCCTGAAGAAAATGGCGGCCACGCAGAGCCCCACCGTGGCCGCCAGCGCCATGCCCCCCAGCCAGAGCTCCTTCTTCGCCCACCCTGACCTGGCGTGTTCTTCCATAACGGCCCCTACCAGACTGGTCAATCCTCGCCCCGCGGCTGGTGCAACACGCCAAGCGGCTGCCAGAAGCCCGAGGGCCCGTGCCCGGCCCGTACACACCCATGCACCATCACCTGCACCCCGGCGCCAGCCGGCCACGGGGTCTGACCTGTTTACCTCCTGCCCGGGCGAAACACCATCCGGCGCTGACACATGCTCTCCACGGGACAATAGCGCCGGCCTGAGGCACGCACAATTATAGCAAGCGCATCCGCAGGTACACAAGGCAGCGTACTTCCGGCACACGGCGGCAGGTGAGCCCCTCCCGGCCGGCGGCCAGAGGCGGCCGGTCCCGGGGGCTAGGTCAGTACCCGCACGTCACCCACCCGGCGTGTCACCTTGTGGCTGTCCAGGTACTCCAGCAATGCCTGGGCGTACTTGCGGCTCGTTCCGAAGAGGTCACGCACTTCGGCCAGGGTAATCTGGCCGTGCTCCTGAATGTGCGCCCGGATAGCCGCCACCATCTCCTCGAAAGCGGTGCTGGAAAAAACAATGCCATCCGCCACCTTGACCACCTCACCCCGCGCCACCAGCACCGCCAGCAGGTCGGGCTGGGGGATGCTCGCGGAAGCGGGCGCGTAGGGATTGCGCCGCAGCTCGCGCTTGAAGGCGTCAACGGCGGCCTGCTGGGCCGGGGTGAACCGGATGGTGTGCCCCGGCAGCCGCACCGTCACCCCTTCGTCCACCACCACGCCTTTCTCCGCCAGGGCCGCCACCAGGGCCTGCCCCCCGCCGGATGGTGCCAGCCGGGCGGCCAGCTCCGTCCGCGGCATGCCCGGCCGCACCGTGAACCGCCGGTGGTACTCTTCCAGCAAGCCCCTTGCCTTTGATACGAGCCTCTCCCAGCCGCCGGCCGTCCAGAGAAGCCGGCCTTCACCCTGCCCGGTGGATACCAGCCTGCCCCACTCCACCAGCCCCGCCACCAGGGACTCCGCCATCTCCGGTGGCAGCCCGGCCTCCCCGGCAGCAACAGCCGGGGTAAGCGGCTGCTTCTCCTCCAGCAGCGCCAGCAGGCGCTCCTCCGGGCTACCTTTCTCGCGCGTTTCCAGTGCCCGGATGACATCGGGGCGCCGGCGGCGCAGGCGCCGGCTGTGCGCCTCAACAATCCGCCCCCCACCCAGCGTATCGGTTGAAGAGCGGATGATAAAATGGTCACCATCCACCACCGCCAGCGGCCGGTCCAGCACAAGCTGCACCCACCCGGACTCGCCCGGCCTGACCATTTCGCCGTCGAGGACACGCACCGCCGCCATCGCCTCGGCGGCACCGGTAAAGAAACTGAGCTGGGCGTTGTGACGCACCGGGCGCACCTGCGAGCCCAGCACCTTGAGCCTCCCCGTCAGGAGAGTGGTGGGCTTGAGCCAGCCGGGGTGCGTTACCACGTCACCCCGCCTTATCTGGTTGGTGGTGACCCCTACCAGGTTAGCGGCCACGCGGCTACCGGGTGGTGCCGCCTCCACCCGCGTCCGGTGCATCTGCAGGCCGCGCAGGCGTGATTTCAGGCCGGCCGGTACTATCTCCACCCCCTGCCCCACCGCCAACGAGCCATCAATCAGCGTGCCCGTCACCACCGTACCCGAGCCGCCCACCGTGAAGACGCGGTCCACCGGCAGGCGTGCCCGGCCGACATCCGGGCGTGGCTGCGATTCATCCAGCAGGTGGTCCAGCGTGGCCACCAGCTCCGGCAGCCCTTCCCCGGTGACGGCCGAAACGGCCACCACCGGTGCCCCGGCCAGTGTTGTCGGTGCCAGGACCTCCTCCACCTCCATAGCGACCAGGGACAGCAGCTCGTCATCCACCAGGTCCTTCTTGGTGATAACCGCCACGCCGCGCCGGATTTCCAGCAGGTCAATAATGGCCAGGTGCTCCCGGGTCTGGGGCATCACCCCCTCGTTGGCCGCCACCACCAGCATGGCAATGTCGATACCACCCACCCCCGCCAGCATGTTGCGCACGAAGCGCTCGTGCCCGGGCACGTCAACGATGCCAACCTCACGGCCCGAGGGCAGCGTCATCCAGGCGAAGCCGAGGTCGATAGTCATGCCCCGGGCCTTCTCCTCGGCCAGGCGGTCCGGGTCAATCCCGGTCAGGGCGCGCACCAGCAGGGACTTGCCGTGGTCAATGTGCCCGGCCGTACCGAGGACAAACACTAGCCTCTCCCTTTCCCGGCGGCCGGCGCCCCGAGCTCGCGCAGGGCTGCCACCACCAGCCCGTCCTCTTCCGGCAGGACCGTCCGCGGGTCCAGCAGCAGCCGCCCCTCGGCCACCCGGCCAACAATGGGGACCTGGCGCTCCCGCAGCCGGGCCGCCAGAGCGGTGGCGCCGGTACGGCCCCACCGGGCGATTGCCACCAGCCGGGTGGGCAGCGTGCTTCCGGGCAGGCTACCACCCCCCACCATGCTCTCGCCCGGCACCACCTCACACCGCCCGCCGAGCGCATCGGCCCAGCTTTTCGCCCGGCCCTCTATCTCGGCCAGCGGGGTGGCTATCATCCGCCAGACAGGCACCTTCTCCACCGCCTCGCCGCGCAGGTAGTGCCGCAGGGTGGCCTCCAGAGCAGCCAGCCGGGTCTTGTCCGGCCGCAGTGCCCGCGCCAGGGGGTGCCGCTTCAGCCGGGCCACCCATCCGGCCACCCCGACGATGATGCCGGCCTGAGGGCCACCCACCAGCTTGTCGCCGGAGAAGAGTGTCAGCCCCGCCCCGCCGGCCACGCTCTCCTGGACCGTTGGCTCGTGCGCCAACCCGAAGGTAGTCGTCTCCAGGAAGCAACCGCTGCCAAGGTCGTCCAGCACGGGCACCCCGTGGCGCCGGCCCACCTCAACCATCTCCTCCAGCGTGGCCTCGTGGACGAAGCCCACCACCCGGAAGTTGCTGGAGTGCACCCGCAGCAGCGCCGCCGTCCGCGGCGTGATTGCTTCCTCGTAGTCACGGACGTAGGTGCGGTTGGTGGTACCCACCTCCACCAGCTTCGCCCCGCTCTGGCGCATCACGTCCGGTATGCGGAAGCTGCCGCCGATTTCTACCGCCTGCCCCCGCGAGACGATGACCTCCCTGCGCTTCGCCAGGGCGGTCAGGGCCAGCAGGACACCAGCGGCGTTGTTGTTCACCACCATGGCCGCTTCGGCCCCGCTGAGGCGGCAGAGGAGCTCTTCAACGTGGACCTGGCGTGACCCGCGCCGCCCCGTGGCCAGGTCAAGCTCCAGGTTGCTGTAACGGGCCGAGGCAGTCGCCATGGCCTCCAGGGCCTCCCGGCTGAGCGGTGCCCGCCCCAGATTGGTATGCAGGACAACACCGGTAGCGTTGATGACAGGGCGCAGCCGGGGGCCTTCCAGCCAAAGCAACCGTGCCACCGCCATGGCCGCAACCTCGTCCAGGGTGAGGGCAGGCTCGCCACCGGCAACCCTCCGGCGGGCCTCGGCCAGGCTTTCCCGCACCACCTCCACCCTGAGCTGGTGCGGGTAGCGGCCGGCCAGCCCCTCCAGCCCGGGATGCGCAAGCACCTGGTCAACCCCGGGAAGACGACGGAACTCAGAGCTCATCTCAACGTGAGTATTCTACAATATCGGCTGCCGGCTGCAAACAGACCGGGGAGTACACCCTCTTTACCAATCAGGTTCAAGGGGGTATAATAGCATGCGGCATACGTCTGGCTGGCAAGGGGGTACAAAACGTGGCCATTTTGTTCGTAACCTCTCCAACGCGTGGTAACGGCAAAACGGCCGTCTGTGCCGGGCTGGCCCGGCACCTGACGGCCCGGGGAAAGAAAGTGGGGTACTTCCATGCCCTGGCGTCTCCCCTGGCCCCGGACGAGCTTGACAGTGACGCCATGTTCATGAAGGCGGCCCTCTCATTAAAGGAGCCGCCCGAGCAGCTGGCCGGCAGCCTGGGCAGCGGCGGGAGAGAGGCATCAGCAAGCCAGCCGGTCGAGAAAGTTGGCTTTGGCAAGGATGTCATGATAATCGAGGGTGAAGAGGCGCAGGGCAAGGCTTCCTCCGCCCTCGTCAAGGCCCTGGGCGCCCGGGTCCTGCTGGTAGCGGATGCTGCCGCTACCCCGGACAGGGAGATGATTGCCGCCAGAAAGACCTTCGGCGAGAATCTCCTGGGGGTCATCCTGAACCGGGCACCGCGCCGCCAGCTGGCAACTCTACAGGAGCAGGCACCGGCGGCCTTTGCCGGAGAGGGTATCAAGGTGTTCGGGGTGCTGCCGGAAGACCGTGCCCTCCTGACCTTCACCGTGGCTGAGCTGGCCGGGCAGATTGACGGGGAGTTCCTGGTACACGATGACACGGCCGACCGGCTGGTGGGAAGCATTATGCTCGGAGCGCTGACGGTTGATTCCGGCCTCAACTACTTCTCGCAGCGTAGCGACAAGGTGGCCCTGCTGAAGTCCAGCCGGCCCGACCTGCAACTGGCAGCCCTCCAGACACCGACGGTTGCCCTGGTGCTGAGCGGGACCACCCCCCTGGCACCCCAGGTGGCCTACCAGGCCGATGTCAAAGGCGTGCCGGTAGTACAGAGCCGGGCCGATGTGCTGGCGCTGCTGGACACGGTGGAACGGGCGCTGCTGGAGAGCCGGTTCAACCAGGAGCGGAAGCTGCCGAAGATGGTAGAATTGCTGAAACAACACTGTGACCTGGCAGGGTTGGAAAGGGCACTCGGTATCGCTGAGTAAGCATCACGGGCAGGCGGGGTATTGCTCCCGCCGCCCGGTTGCGATAGAATCTCGCTTGTGCCCGGCCCACCATATGAGGCCGGGTATTCTATGTAACCTTACCAAGGAGGGCAGGTGATTGGATGCGCTAGGAAGACATTTTCTCATGGAACTGGAAGACTGTGACGAGAGGATTCTGGATGACCTGGACGCGCTGAAAGAGGCGCTGCTGGAGGCTGCCGGCGAGGCCGGGGCAACGGTGATCGGGGAGTCCTTCCACCGCTTCAGCCCGCACGGAATCAGCGGGGTGGTGGTAATTGCCGAATCACACCTTTTCATTCATACCTGGCCCGAGTACGGCTATGCCGCCGCCGACATCTTCACCTGCGGCACCACCGTGCAGCCAGAGAAGGCAGTTAGCCGGCTCATCGAGAAGCTCGGGGCGAGGAAGCACTCCGTCGTGGCGATGGAGCGCGGCAAGCATGTCCTCGAGCGAGTCAGGTCAGCGTGACACTGATGGACAGCGAGCCAGATAAATGGTTCTGGGATAGGGTCAGCCCGTACCTGGTGCAGTTGCACGCCATCGAGAACGTGCTCTACACCGGCTCCAGCCAGTTCCAGAAAATAGAGATTATCCGCAGCCCCAGCTACGGACAATTCCTGGTGCTGGACGGCAAGATACAGTCCAGTGAGGGGGACGAGTTTATCTACCACGAAGCCCTCGTCCAGCCGCCGATGATTACGCACCCCGCCCCGGAGGCTGTCTTCATTGCCGGGGGCGGCGAGGGTGCTACCCTGCGGGAGGTACTGAAGCACCCCTCTGTCAGGAGGGCCGTGATGGTGGACATTGACCAGGAAGTGGTACGGGTCTGCCAGGAATACCTGCCGCACTACAGCCAGGGCGCTTTTCAGGACAGGCGCACCGAACTGCTGCACACCGATGCCCGCCAGTACCTGGCCGCCTCATCCGACCGCTACGACGTCATCATCATAGACCTGCCCGAGCCAATCGAAGAAGGCCCGGCCTACCTGCTTTACACGCAGGAGTTCTACCGGCTGGTAAGCGAGCACCTCACACCGGACGGCGTCATCTCGGTGCAGTCCGGCTCGGCCGCCCTGTTCGAGCTGCTTAACCTCAGGTCCGTCCTCCATACTCTGAGGAGTGTCTTCCCCACCGTCGCGCCCTACTACATAGATGTCCCGTCGTTCGGGGGGCCCTGGGGCTTCAGCCTGGCCTCACGCACGCTGGACGCACGCCAGCTCACCGCCGAAGAGGTGGACCGGCGCCTGGCGGAGCGCGGCCTCGGGGACCTGCGCTGCTACGACGGCCAGACCCACCAGGCGATGTTCTCGCTGCCCCGCCACCTCCGCACCGAGCTTGACAAGCCCGGCCGCCTCATCACCGACGACTCACCCCTCTACCTGTACCGCTCCTGATATTACCCTCTCCCCGTACGCCTGTCGTGAGGCGTTCAGGGCATGCCCGGAGATGTACCGCTCCTGATATTCCCACGCCCCGCCACGGCCGCCCTGTCATTTTTGTCCGTTTCAGGGTAAGATAACCCCTGTACCCTCTGCCGAAAGGAGCCCGGCGCTTACGTGGTCTGGTTGTTTGGTGCCATCGGGGTGGCTGCCATTACCGGCGTCATCTCCATTGTTGACAGCCACCTAATCTCGCGGCGGATGCCCGGTTTTCAGGCGTTCCTGCTTCCGGTAGGAGTCCTGCACCTTAGCTTTGCTGCCATCGGCCTGGGGCTATTCCCGCTGCCCCAGGGCCTTACGGCCACTGCCCTGCTGGCGGCCTTCGGCTCCAGCGCCGCTCGCGTCATCGGCGCGCTGCTGATGCTGCGCACCATGCGCACCGAAGAGGTCTCCCGGGTCATGCCGGTGACCAATACCTTCCCTATCTTCGTGGCGCTGCTGGCGGTGCCCCTGCTGGGAGAGGAGCTGGGCTGGGTGGAGTGGCTGGCCATCTTCATTACCGTGACCGGGGCGGTGCTGATATCCACCCAGCGCGCCGTAGCAGGGCAGAGCGGTTTCCGGCTGCGCCGCTCCTTCCTGACCCTGATGGGCTCCAGCTTCTTGTTCGGGCTGGGTAACGTCGGCAGCAAGTACGCGCTGGGCTTCATTTCGCCCTGGAACATGTACGCGGTTACGGCCCTGGTGCTGGGGATTGTTTTCCTGCTCTGTTCCGCCCGGCCGTCGGTAGTGCGGCAGATACGCCACATGACCGGGCGCAACCGGGCGCTGGCACTGATAACCGGCAACGAAGTGCTCTCGCTGGTGGGTTTCACACTGGTCTTCTGGGCAATCTCACAGGGGCCGGTATCAATCGTCTCCACCATCCTGGGCACCCGGCCGGTCTTCGTCTTCATCTTTGCCCTGGTGGTGAGCCGCTTCTCGCCGGCCCTGCCGCTGGAACGCTTTACCCGCGCCACCACTGCTCTCAAGGTGGTGTCGATTGCCCTGGTGGTGGGCGGCGTGACACTGCTAACGCTGAACGGCGCGTAACTTGCCGCCGTAAAGATACGGGCGGCAAGGGAAGGGCCCCCTACCGCCCGGCTCTCCTTGCCCGGCGGGACTGCCTATTCCTTCTTGACAAACTGGCGCGCCTGCTCGCTGAAGCCGGCCCCGCTGCCGGCCCCGAGGCAGATGTCAGTCTCCAGGCGCAGGCCAGCATCGAGCGGGGTGGTCATCCAGAGGTTGGCCGCCCGTTTGGCCCCCTGGACAATGCGCGGGTTGAGCCTGGCAATCTCTTCGGCCAGCTTTCTTGCCTCCGGCATCAGCTGGTCGAGCGGATAGACATGGTCCACCAGGCCAACACGCCGCGCCTCGGCGGCATCGATGCGGCGGCCGGTGAGGATAAGCTCCTTGGCGATTCCCGGCGGCACAATGCGCGGCAGCCGCTGGGTGCTGCCGAGGTCCGGAATCACCCCGAACTGTATCTCCGGCAGCCCGAAAACGGCCGTATCGGCCGCAAGGCGCATGTCGCAGCAGAGGCTCAGCTCAAAGGCCGCCCCCAGACAGTAGCCGTTGATGGCGGCGATGACGGGTGGGGCCAGTTCCTCGTACATGGTGAAGATAGACTTGAGGGCGAAGAGCTGGTCGTAACCGCCGCGACGCTGGCCGAAGACGGAGGTGCCGCCACCCCCGCCGGCCACCATCTTCAGGTCAATCCCGGCGCTGAAAGCCCGGTCACCGGCCCCCGTGAGGATGACGGCCCGTACCTCCGGGTTTTCGGCAATACCCCGGGCGGCCTCCTGGAGGCCCAGGAAGGCGTCCCGGTTGAGGGCGTTGCGAGCCTCGGGCCGGTTGATTGTTACGGTGGCAATTGCGCCATCAATCTCTACCTTTACTGCGTCGTTGGTCATTTCACACCTGACCTTTCTGGCTTTTTCCGGCCCCCATGATATATGGCCGCGGCCGCGGCGTCAACCGCGAAAGGGTACGCCTTCCTTCCTCGGGTCTGGCTACCCGTATGTCATCCGGATACAGCCTGCCGGCGTCAACCGCCAAGGGGTGCGCCCCATCCCCTCGCCATTCAGGGCTCCCCCGCCGGGGCCCGGGCCCGGCGCCATCACCGCGGAACGAGCACACCACGTTGATTTTCACCAGCCGACGCCTTATAATTGCCTTGCGCCGAGGTAGCTCAGTTGGTAGAGCAGTAGACTGAAAATCTACGTGTCCCCAGTTCGATTCTGGGCCTCGGCACCAGGAGCGGAAGTAGTTCAGCGGTAGAACGCCTCCTTGCCAAGGAGGAGGTCGCGAGTTCGAATCTCGTCTTCCGCTCCACCTTATTATTTTTTTGTCTCAGGAGGTTGCGATGTCCCGCTTCGAACTCAAAGACAGGGTGGCCATCATCACCGGGGGTGGTACCGGCATCGGTGCGGCGATTGCGCGCGAGTTTGCCGCCGCCGGGGCCAGGGTAGTGCTCGCCAGCCGCAAGCTCGAGAACCTGGAGGCGGTGGCGGCCGATATCAAGGCCAGCGGCGGGCAGGCACTGGCAGTGGCCTGCGACGTGCGGGTGCCGGAGCAGGTGGAGAATGTCATCAAGCAAACGGTCGATACCTTCGGCCGGCTGGATATCCTGGTCAACAACGCCGGGGCCGGCTTCCCCGTGAAGATAGAGGAGCTCTCCCCCAACGGCTGGGACGCCATCGTCAACATCAACCTCAAGGGGGTGTTCCTCTTCTCGGCGGCGGCGGCCCGGGTCATGATTCCGCAGAAAAAGGGCAAGATAATCAACATCTCGTCGGTGGCGGGGCTGAACGGCTCGCCCCGGATGGCCCACTACGGGGCGGCCAAGGCGGGCGTCATCAACTTTACCAAGAGCTGTGCGGTGGAGTGGGCCGAGCATAACATCAACGTCAACTGCATTGCCCCCGGCATGATAGAGACCGAGGGGGTCCGCGCCCAGCAAATCCTGACGGCCGAGCGTGCCGGCGAGGGCGAGTCCAGGCCACGCCTGCGGATGCCGGGCAGTGTTAAGGACGTTGCCAGCCTGGCCCTTTTCCTGGCCTCCGAGGAGGCCAACCACATCAGCGGGGAAACGTACCCCATCAGAGGGGTAGGCGGCTAGCCCGCCTGCCCTGCCCGCTTTTCTCCAGCGCCGCTTGTCCTGTACAGGCGGCGCTGCTATGATTGGGGAACCTGCGAAGCAACCACTGCAAGGAGGTGACTATCATGTCAGAGACAAAGGGCACCCTGGAAGGCAAGGTGGCCGTCATCACCGGCGGTGGCACCGGCCTGGGCCGGTGCATGGCGGTCTGCCTGGCCCGGGAGGGTTGCGACATCGTGGTGGCGGCCCGCCGCGTTAACGCCCTGGAGCAGACGGCAGCCGAGGTGAGGGCACTGGGGCGGCGGGCGCTGGTGGTGCCAACGGATGTCACCGTGTCGGCCCAGTGCCACAACCTGATAGAGCGCACCATCACCGAGATGGGCCGGCTTGACATCCTGATTAACAACGCCGGCATCGTGCGGGGGCAGCAGCCCAAGGAGCTCTGGGACATCACGGATGAAGAGTGGCACCTGGGGATTGATACCAACCTCAGCGGCACCTTCTACTGCTGCCGGGCGGCCATGAAGTACTTCGTGGAGCAGCAGCGGGGCAAGATTATCAACATTGCCTCGGGCAACGGCCTGCGCGGCCAGCGGGGCGACTACATGTACGGCACGGCCAAGGCCGGTGTCATCAACCTGACACGTATACTGGCGATGACGTTCTCCCGCTACAACATCCAGATAAACTGCATCGCCCCGGGCTACGTGGACGTGCGCCAGCTCCAGCCCGAGCCCATCACCACCACCATCCAGCGGACAGCCCAGTACATCCCGGTGCAGCGCTTCGGCATCCCGGAGGACATCGGCTACCTGGCCCTGTTCCTGGCCTCGGATGCCTCGGACTACATCACCGGCGGACTGTTCGCCAACGATGGTGGTGGCCTGGCCGGCGGGGTCGCGCCCACGGGCTACGCCCCCATTATCCCGCTGGAGGAGGAATAGCATGGTATCGCAGGCTTTCAGACTGGACGGGAAGACTGCCCTCGTGGCCGGTGACAGCCGGTACTGGACGAGGTATGCCGCCGCCGCCCTGGCGGAGGCCGGGGCCAACGTGGCGGTAATGGCCCGCAAGCCAGAGCGGCTCGAGGCGGCGGCCGAGGCCGTCCGCCAGCAGGGAGGCAGGGTGCTCGCCATCCCCGGTGACACCGTGAAAGCGGCCGACGTAGCCACCGCCGCCGAGAAAGCGGTGGCCGAGTTCGGCCGGATAGACATCCTCGTCAACACCACCGAGTGCCAGTTCGCCAGGCCCTTCCTTGAGACCACGGAGGCGGAGTGGCGCCGCGTGCTGGACGTGCACCTCATGTCTGCTTTCAACACCTGCCAGGTGGTGGGGCGGCGCATGGTAGAGCAGAAAAAAGGCCGCATCATCAACATCCTCTCCTGCCTGGCAGAGCGGGGGGTGGAGAACTTTGCCGCCTACTGCGTGGCCATGGGGGGTGTGCTGCAGCTGACGCGGGCGCTGGACATCGAGTGGGCACGCCACGGCGTCACCACCAATGCCATCGGCGTGGGCTGGATGTCGGAAGAGGAACGGACGGGCGCTCCACAGGAAGAGTTCCTCCTCAAATACCTGCCGCTCAAGCGCTACGGGCACCCGCGGGAGATGGGCTCGCTACTGGTCTACCTGGCCTCGGACACGACCGATTTCTTCTCCGGCCAGTTCCTCTACGTGGACGGCGCTGTCATGTCCCACCTCTAGAGGCCAAGGCCGAGGCGCTGGCGCAGGCCCACGGGCAACCCGTGGGCCTGCATTTTTGCCTGGGTGGTGGCCACGTCGTAGCTGACACGGTAGAGTGTCAGTGTCCCGGTGGTATCATCGTAAACGGCGTAGGCCGCCCGCGGGTCACCGTCGCGCGGCTGGCCCACCGCCCCCGGGTTGATGATGCAGCGGCCCCCCTCCAGGCTGACGGGCTCCCCCGGCCCGAGGGGGCGCAGACGGCCGCCGGGGGTAGCGCGAAAGAGCAGCGGCCGGTGCGAGTGTCCCACCAGGCAATGCGGGGTGGAGAAGTAGGGCAGGCTGCGGCGGGCAATTTCCTCGGTCAGAATATACTCCCAGACCGGATGGCGGGCGCTGCCGTGCACCAGGGTGAAAGGCCCCTTTTCAGCGGTGAGGGGCAGCCCGGCCAGATAGGCGCGGCTCTCCGCCGGCAGGTGCTGGCCTGTCCAGCGGATAGCCCAGGCCGCGCTCGGGTTGAAGTCACGGTCGCTGATGCTGCCGGCGGCGGCCAGGTCATGGTTGCCGGCCACCACCACCGTAGCCCGGCGGCGCACCAGCTCCAGGCAGGCCTGCGGGTCCGGCCCGTAGCCAACGATATCACCCAGGCACCAGAGCTCGCCGCTGCCCTGCCGCTCCAGGGCAGCGAGCACCGCTTCCAGGGCCTCGAGGTTGGCATGAATGTCGGCGATGATGGCGTGCCGCATATCTTCCGGGCGCACCCCCGGCCGGGGTGTGCCTATTTGCCATAGACGGGCATCTCGGCCCGGATGGTGGTGCCGATGCCGGGTTCGGACTCGATATTGAGCCTGGCCCCGATGAGCTGGGCCCGCTCCCGCATACCCGCCAGTCCGAGCTTGCCGGCCAGGGCCAGGTCCTCGATTGACCCCGGGATGGTAAAGCCAATGCCGTCGTCCTGCACCGTCAGGACAGTCTTGCCAGTGTCGAACTCCACCGAGACCGTGGCCCGGGTAGCATGCGAGTGCTTCCAGACATTACGCAGCGCCTCCTGGACAATGCGGAACAGCACCAGCTCTGTCTCCGGCGGGAAGCGGCTGGGGGTGCCGCTGACCTTCATTTCCACGTCAATACCGGACATCCGGGAGACATCGGCCGTCAGCCATTCCAGGGCGGGCAGCAGCCCCAGGTCATCCAGCAGGGAAGGCCGCAGGTCCTGGCTGAAGCGGCGCACGCTACCGGCAATCTGGCCAATTTGCTGGCGTATGTTCTCCAGCCTGGCCGTAACCTCTCTGGGAAGGTTGCCCGAGCCAGCTACAACCTCGTCCAGCTGGTGTTGCAGGATGACCAGCGCCTGGACGGTATCATCGTGTAGCTCCTGGGCAATGCGCTGCCTCTCTTCTTCCTGGGCACGTGTTACCTGCCGCAGGTAGTAGCGCAGGGTGCGCTGTACCTGCTTCTCCTGGCGGGCCATGGAACGCTCCAGCTGGTACATGCGGGAGTTCTCAATGGCCATGCCAACCTGGCGGCCGATGACCATCAGCAGGTCAACCTCGTCCTCGTCAAACTGGCGGGCGTGACGGCTGGCCACACTGAGGGTACCCACCACCTTGTCCTTGGCCTTCAGCGGGATGATAAGCTGGGCACGCAGGTTCTCCTGGCGCACCACCTCACGCGTGAGGCGAGCGTCCAGGGACGAGTCCTCGATGTGCAGCGGCTGGCCGGTGAGGGCGACAGTGCCGTTGAAGCCCTCGCCCACCTTCAGGCCCCGCAGGCCCTCGGCGAAGGCACTGGATACCCCCCGGCAGGCCCGCAGCTCCAGCTCCTGGGTGCGCTCGTCCACCAGGAAAATCAGGGCCACGTCCAGCTTCAGCAGGTTGCGCACAGTATCAACGGCGGCGCTGAGCACCTCGCTCAGCTCCAGTGTCTGCGAGACGATTTCGGACACCCGGTTGATGGCCTCCAGGCGCTCGGCATTGCGGTCGGCCAGGGCCAGCGACTCCTGGAGCTGTTGCTTGGTGGCCTCCAGGCTCTGCATTGCCACCTGACGGTGGGTCTGCTCGCGGCGGTAGCTCTCGAACCAGAAATTCACCATCCCGCCGACAAGCACCACCCCCCCCATCTGGAGTAGCACCTCGGTCAGCTGCCGCGTAATCAGGGCCTGCGGCAACATGATGGCCACCGCCACGGCCAGGCTGATGGTACCCCCGCCAACCCGGAAAACGTAGCCAGCATAGGCAACCGGCAGCACCAGAAAAACAAGCTCCAGCGTGTGGCGCACCAGCCCCGTGCCTACCACTCCCGGGGGAGAAACGCCCAGCAGGCCCGGGTAGTAAACGAAGCTGCCGATGGCGAACATCAGCACCACTACCCAGAAGCGGAAGTTCAAAAGGGTTGCCCGGAGGTCTCTTACCCGGACTGTTCGCATCGGCACCTGGCCTCCATCAGGGCACCGGAGTGCCCTAGGGCAGGTCTTCCAGTGTCAGCAGGCCGCGTTTCAGCCCGTACAGCACTGCCTCGGTACGCGAGGCCACCCCCAGCTTGCTGAAGATATTCCCCAGGTGCACCTGAACGGTGCGCGGGCTCAGGAAGAGCTGCTCGGCAATGTCCTTGTTGCTGATACCCTTGGCCGCCAGCCTCAGGACCTCCAGCTCACGCTCGCTCAGGGCGTCCGGCGTGCGGGGCTCACTCGAGGTACTGGCCACCAGCCGCCGCACCACCCGGCTGGCCACCACCGGGTGCAGCACCGACTCACCGGCATACACCGCCCGGATGGCATCAATCAACTCGGAGACACGCACACCCTTCAGCAGGTAACCGGCTGCCCCGGCCTCCAGCAGGGCGAAGATGTACTGGTCATTGTCATAGGCGGTCAGGACAAGCACCGCCGGGCTCCCCGGCTGTGCCT
Source organism: uncultured Dehalococcoidales bacterium (assembly GCA_964493955.1). Taxonomy (GTDB): domain Bacteria; phylum Chloroflexota; class Dehalococcoidia; order Dehalococcoidales; family Fen-1064; genus CAZBPZ01. The sequence continues at coordinate 16,327 of CAZBPZ010000011.1, forward strand.
TTATCTGCCGGGTGGCCTCGATACCATTCAGCTTCGGCATGCGGATGTCCATCACCACCACGTCCGGCTTGAGTTCCTGTACCAGGCGAACGGCCTCCTCACCATCGTCCGCCTCGCCGACAACCTCCATATCCGGCTCGCGCTGGATGAATTCCCGCGTCCCCTCCCGCATGATGACGTGGTCTTCAGCCAGCACTATCCTGATCTTGCTCTTACGGCCGCTCATGCCACCTTCCCACTGTGATTATACTCCCGGCAGGGGCGTTGCCACAATCGGCACGTAAGCATATTGTAGTAAGCGCCACTAGCAGCCCCCGTAGGCCATCGGGCCTAGCACCTGTCAGACCGGCGGGGGGAGAGGCCATCCCGTCACCCTCCAGAAACAGGACATTCTACGGGTAATACCTAGTGTTACTGCTGCAAAGCAGCAGTACGGAATATGCCGCATGGCAGATGGCATCAAGGACCGGGGCGGGTATGCTGAAGATGGTAAGAGAAAGACCGGCTGCGGCCGAAAAGGAGTAAGGAGAAAATGGACGAGAAGGCCAAGCAAGAGATTCTATCAGTGGTACCGGAAAGTGTCGAGGCCCAGCTCGAGAAAGGCAAGGCGGACTTCGAGGCCGGCCGCTACGTGGAGGCCCTGGCTGCCTTTGACGCCATCCTCCAGGTCGCCCCGGGGCACATCGAGACCCGCATCTGGATCCGCAAGACCAAGGAGGCACTGGCCCACCCCGAGGCACAGCCGGGTGCCGGGGAGACCGAGGAGGCCGGCGACAAGAAGAAGGAATGCGTCTGGGCGAAGCTTGGCATGGTCTCCCATCGTATCTGCACCAACAACTTCAACTGCGTTACCTGCGAGTTTGACCAGATAATGCAGGAGAAAATGGCCAACCCGGACGCTGACACAGACGTGACCCTGAAGACGACGGAAGAGGTGGCCGGTAACCAGCGCCTCTGCCGCTATGCCATCAAAGGGGATGTTTCCTACCGCCTCTGCAGCCGGGTCTTCCAGTGCGCCACCTGTGAGTTTGCCCAGATGATGGAGGACGAGTTGCAGAAGAAGCTGGACAAGCTGGCTGTCCGGCGCGAGGCGATGCGCAAGCGGGCCGCTGCCAGCTAGCTCCAGGCCGGCAAGCTACGGGGGGCAGG
>CAZBPZ010000011.1:17575-32128 GCA_964493955.1 uncultured Dehalococcoidales bacterium
CCCCTCTTCTTTTTCACGGCCGGCTCCGAATGATATAATGCCAGCGATGAAAGTCTCCGAAGCGGGCGAGTTCGGCCTGATTGAGCGCATTGTCGCGGAGCTCGGCCGGTCCGGTCCCGAGCCCGGGGCGGAACTGCTCATCGGCATCGGCGACGACGCCGCCGCCTGGCGGGTCCGGGAGTCAGTCCAGATTGCCACCACCGATGCTATGGTGGAGAACGTCCATTTCCAGCTGGACAATACCACCTGGGAAGACGTGGGGTGGCGGGCGCTGGCCTCCAACCTGAGTGACATTGCGGCCATGGGGGGTGCTCCCGATTACGCCCTGGTGGCCCTGGCCCTCCCCGGAGAGACCGAGGTCGAAGATGTGCTGGCGCTGTACCGGGGTATGAAGCTCCTGGCCGACGAGTTCGGCGTGACCATCATCGGGGGGGACGTGGTCAGCGCCCCGCAGGTGGTGGTGAGTATCACGGTGGTGGGCACCTCGCCCACCGACAGCCTGCTGCGCCGCTCGGCCGCCCGGCCCGGCGACCTGGTGGCCGTCACCGGGGAGCTGGGAGGCTCGGCCGGGGGGCTGGCCGTTCTCTCCGGCGCCCCGCTGCCGGCCGAGGATACCGCCAGCCTGAAACAGGCCTTCCTGCGGCCCCGCCCCCGCGTGGCGGAGGGGCAGCAGCTGGTGACCAGCGGCATCAGGGCGGCAATTGACATCAGTGACGGGCTGGTGGCCGACCTGACCCACATCTGCCGCCTCAGCCAGGTGGGTGCCCAGGTGGACGTGGACCGCCTGCCGCTGCCGGACAGCCTGAAGCAACTGTTCGGCAAGAAGGCACGTGACATGGCCCTGGCCGGCGGTGAAGACTACGAGCTGCTCTTTACGGCCCCGGCCGACCGCATCGCGGCGGCGTCGGCGGCGCTCTCGGTGCCGGTGACGGTCATCGGCGTGGTCAGGGAAAATGCCCCCGGGCACGTGGAGCTGGTGGACGGCCTCGGCCGCCCCTACCAGATTGTCAGCACTGGCTGGGAGCATTTCAGGGCGGGGCAGCAGTCGCCATGAGCAGCCTGGAGCTTACCACCCCCGGCCCGCAGGAGACCCGGGCGGTGGGCCGTTGCCTCGGCGAGCTGGCACACCCCGGTGACGTTTACCTGCTGGTGGGAGAGCTGGGCACCGGCAAGACATGCCTCACCCAGGGTATTGCCTCGGGACTCGGCATCCAGGAGTACACCCTCAGCCCCACCTTTGTCCTCATGCGGGAGCTCTACGGGCGGCTGACGCTCTACCACATTGACCTGTACCGCCTCGATGACCTGGCTGAGGTGGCGGACCTGGGCCTGGACGATTACTTCTACGGCGGCGGACTCTGCGTGGTGGAGTGGGCCGACAAGGCAATGGACGTTATGCCGCCGGAACACCTGCTGGTGGAGCTGGAGCACCTCGGGGGTGACCGGCGACGCCTCAGCTTCACCCCGAGGGGCCAGCGCTACACCCGGCTGGTCAGGGACCTGGCCGCCGCCGGGCCTGTGCCGGAGGGCGGATGATAGCTGCCATTGACACCTCAACCAATACCGCCAGCCTGGCCCTGGTGCAGGACGGCCGCCTCATCGCCGAGATGACCTGGCAGGCCGGGCAGGACCACAACCGCACCCTGCTGCCGGGCCTGCAACAGCTTGTTGGCCTGTCTGGCAAGAAGGTGGGCGACATCACCGGCGTTATCGTCGCCATCGGGCCGGGCAGCTTCAACGGGCTGCGGGTGGGTGTCAGCGCCGCCAAGGGGCTGGCCTTCAGCCTGGAGGTGCCGCTGGTGGGAGTCAGCAGCCTGGAGACCGAGGCCTACCAGCACGCCAGCGCCGGCCTGCCGGTCTGCCCCATTTTCAACGCCGGCCGCGGCGAGGTGGCTACGGCCATCTTCGGCTGGCAGGGCGGCACCTGGGCACGCCTCGCCGACGAGCACATCACCACCCCGGAAGAGCTGGCGACCTCGATTACCGGTAAGACCCTTTTCTGCGGGGAGTTCCTGCCGGTGGTTGCGCCGCGGCTGCGCGAGTTGCTGGGCGAACGCGCCGTCCTCGCCTCCCCCCTCACATCCCGGCGCCGGGCGGCCTGGCTGGCGGAGCTCGGGCTGGCAAAGCTGGAGGCCGGCCAGCAGCAGGACCCTGTCACCCTGCAACCGGTCTACCTGCGCCGCCCTTCCATCACGCGGCCCAGGCACCGCTAGACTGGAGGACGCAACCCGCTTGGACACGCAACCGGTAACCCTTCCGCCCCGGGCCGTCATCTGGGACATGGACGGCGTAATTGCCGATACCGCCTGCTACCACGAGATTGCCTGGCGGCACGCCTTTGAAAAGCGGGGGTTCACCTTTACCCGCCGGATGTTCCGCCGCTCTTTCGGTCATCGCAACGACACGGTGATACCGATGGTACTGGGGGCCGCCGCCACCCCGGAGCTGGTAGCCGAGATAGGCGACGAAAAGGAAGCCGAATACCGCCGCCTCGTCGCCGCCGACCTCACCCCGCTGGCCGGGGCGCTCGAGCTCCTGGCGGCCTGCCGGGCGGCGGGCTTCCGGCAGGGCCTCGCCTCGTCGGCTCCCCGGGCCAACGTTGACCAGGTGCTGAGCACCCTGGCAATTGCGGGCTACTTCCAGGCCGTGGTGAGCGAAAAGGACGTGGCCGAAGGCAAACCCAGCCCCCAGGCCTTCCTGCTGGTGGCCCGGCGGCTCGGGGTGGAGCCGGCACGCTGTATTGTCATCGAGGACGCCGTCTCCGGGGTGGAGGGGGCACGCCGCGCCGGGATGCGCTGCGTGGCGGTAACGAACACCCACCCCCGGGAAAGCCTGGCCGCCGCCGACCGGGTGGTAGCCAGCCTCACCGAGGTAACCGCCGCCGACCTGGCGCACCTCATCGGTGACCGGGCACCGGCAAACAGGGAGTAAACTACACCCGGTGGCGGATATACTCGCTGAATAGCACCGGCCACCGGCAAACAGGGAGTAAACACTATGGAAAGGTCTCTGGTACTCATCAAGCCCGACGCCATGGAGCGTCAGCTCGGCGGGGCCATCCTCACCCGGCTGCAGCAGCTCGGCCTGAAGCTCACCGCACTCAAGATGCTCCGGGTGGACGAAGGCCTGGCCCAGCGCCACTACGCCGTGCATGCCAGCAAGCCCTTCTTCGCGGAGCTGGTACGCTACATCACCTCGGCGCCCATCATCGCCGCCGTCTTCGAGGGCGAAGGAGCGGTGGAGCGCATCCGGCAGGCAATGGGAGCAACCGACCCTGCCCGGGCCGAGCCGGGAACAATCCGGGCCGACTACGGCCTGGACATCCAGCGCAACGCCACCCACGCCTCGGACTCGGTGGAGAACGCCGAGAAGGAGATAGCCCTCTTCTTCAGGGAAGAAGAGCTGCACAGCTACTGAATGCGCACCACCGGCACGGCCTGCTCCCAGAGCTCCTCGAGCCGGTAGAACCGGCGCTCCGCCTCCGCGAAGATGTGGACGATGAAGTCCCCGTAGTCCAGGAGCAACCACCCGGAGTCTGCCGTGCCCTCGCGGTGGTTGGGCCGGCGGTCGGCCTGGCGAAGCCCTTCCTCGATGGCTTCCTGGATGGCACCGAGCTGGCGCTTGCTTTCACCGCTGCAGATAACAAAGTAGCTGGTGAAGCTGCAGACCTCGCCTACATCCAGGAGCACAATGTCTGATGCCTGCTTATCGCTGGCAGCCTCGGCCGCCCTGCGGGCAGCATCAATACTCTCCAGAATTGCTTCCTCCACAGCCCGTGCTCCAGGTACTGAAATTATACCACATCCGGCCGGCCGGTCCGGTTTGACTAGCCCTGCCGGGCCGGGATATAGTGCCTGCAGGAGGCGTAGCCGCGGGCAGCACCCCTCCGGCCTGCTTTCTCAGGACCCACCGGGGGAAGGCGGCACCCGCCGTAAGAAAGCCCATGGACGCGCTGCTCTTTGGCACCGGTGGCACGCCGCGCAGCACCGTCGGCGGCCACACGGTCGGGGGAATTGCCCGGGTGGCCGAGCTGGGCCTGGGCTGCATGGAGCTGGAGTTCGTCCAGAGTGTCAGCATGGGCGAGGCAATGGCAGCCCGGGTGGCCGATGCCGCCGCACGCCACGGCATCACCCTCACCGTCCACGCCCCGTACTACATCAACCTCAATTCACCCGAGCCGGATAAAGTGGCCGCCAGCCAGCACCGCCTCCTCCGGGCGGCCCAGGTCGGCCGCCTCTGCGGGGCCATCAGCGTAGCCTTCCACGCCGCCTTCCACATGGGCGGCCCGCCGCAGGTGACCTACCGCAACGTCCGTGACCGCCTGGCCGAGGTGCTTGAGGTACTGGAGAAAGAGGGGAACACCCTCTGGCTGCGGCCCGAGGTAATGGGGCGGACCACCCAGTTCGGGGACATCGAGGAGCTACTGCGGCTCTCGCTGGAGCTACCGCGGGTGGCCCCCTGTATTGACTTCGCCCACTGGCACGCTCGCACCGGCCGGCACAACACCTACGAGGAGTTTACCGAGGCCCTGGACACGGTGGAGCGGGCCCTGGGGCGGGAGGCGCTGGACAACATGCACATCCACGTGGCCGGCATAGAATACGGCCAGAAGGGTGAACGCCGGCACATCAACCTGCTTGAGTCTGACTTCCAGTACCGCCAGCTGATGCAGGCGCTCTGCGACCGCCGGGTCAGGGGGACCGTCATCTGCGAAAGCCCCAACCTTGAGGAAGACGCCCTCCTCATGCAGCAGGCCTACCGGGAGGTGTGTGCCGCCGCCGGGTAGGGACACAGGGTGCGGCAGGATGGGCCGGGCGGTCATTTCCGGCCGGAAGCGCCCTCTGGTATAATAAGGGGTCAGACGGAGGCTGCAGCGCGCTGCGGCCCGAGGTGAAGGATGAAATCAAGGTGGCGACGGGTCGGGCTGCTTTACCTGATTGTGGTAGTGGGTGGCATCTCCCTGATTGCGTTTGCCCTCGGCTCGCCGGCGAGCCAGCCGGAAGAGGTACCCCTGAGTGAAATCATTGCCCGCTCCCAGGCCAACCAGATTGCCAAAATCACGGTTGACGGCGAGTGGCTGACCGTCACCACGCGTGACGGGGCCGAGCTCAAGAGCTACAAGGGCGAGACCAGCATCTTCGAGATTGCCGGGCTGAGGCTGGACGGGGTCGACTACGAAATAGTACCAACCGGCTTCAACTGGGGCAATATGATAATCGGCTTCCTCCCGCTGCTGCTGTTCGGTGGCCTGATATTCTTCCTCTTCTTCCGGGCCCGCGGGGCCAACACCCAGGCGATGAGCTTCGGGCGGAGCCGGGCGCGACTCTTCCCCGGTGACAAGCCCTCCGTGACCTTCGGTGACGTGGCCGGCGTGGACGAGGCCAAAGAGGAGCTGGCTGAAGTCGTGGAGTTTCTCAAAGACCGGGAGAAATTCCAGGACGTGGGGGCACGCATACCACGCGGCATCCTGCTGGTGGGGCCACCCGGCACCGGCAAAACGCTGCTGGCACGTGCCATCGCCGGCGAGGCCGGAGTGCCCTTCTTCTCCATCAGCGGCAGCGAGTTCGTCGAGATGTTTGTCGGTGTGGGGGCCTCCCGCGTGCGCGACCTCTTTGACCAGGCCAAGCGCAATGCCCCCTGCATTATCTTCATTGACGAGATTGACGCCGTGGGGCGTCACCGCGGCGCCGGGCTGGGCGGCAGCCACGACGAGCGGGAGCAGACACTGAACCAGATACTGACCGAGATGGACGGCTTCGAGACCAACGCCAGTGTCATCGTGCTGGCGGCCACCAACCGCCCCGATATCCTCGACCCGGCGCTGCTGCGGCCGGGCCGCTTTGACCGCCGGGTGGTGCTTGACCTGCCGGATATCAACGGCCGCAAGGCCATCCTCACCGTCCACTGCAAGGGCAAGCCGCTGGCCGGCTCCGTGAGCCTGGAGACCCTGGCGAAAGAGACCGTTGGCTTCAGCGGGGCTGACCTGGCCAACCTGGTGAACGAGGCGGCCATCCTGGCAGCCCGGCGCAACCGGAAGTCCATCACCATGGCTGACTTTGAGGAATCAATCGACCGCGTCATCGCCGGGCCGGAACGCAAGAGCAAGAAAATCAGTGAGAAGGAAAAGCGCATTACCGCTTACCATGAGGCCGGGCATGCCCTGGTGGCCAGGGTGCTACCCAACGCCGATTCACCCCACAAAATATCAATCGTCGCCCGCGGCATGGCGCTCGGTTACACCAAGCAGCTCTCCGAAGACCGCTATCTCATGACCTCGTCACAGTTTCGCGACGAACTGGCCGTCCTCCTGGGCGGGCACTCCGCCGAGATGGTCATCCTCGGCGAAGCGTCAACCGGGGCCCAGGACGACCTCCGCCGGGCCACCAAGCTGGCCCGGCGCATGGTAATGGACTTCGGCATGAGCGAGAAACTGGGGCTGAGGACGTTCGGGGAGCGCCAGGAGATGGTCTTCCTGGGCAAGGAAATCGCCGAGCAGAAGGACTACAGCGAACGAATTGCCCTTGAGATTGACCGCGAAATCGACCGCATAATCCGGGAAGCCCAGAAGGTGGCGGCCGATGTGCTGCGAGAGAACAAGGCCAAGCTCGTCCACCTGGCCGAGACCCTCATAGCCAGAGAGACCCTGGACCGGAAAGACCTGGACGAGATTTTTGAAGCGGCGGTGCCACCTGAAATTGCGGCGAAGGCCGAGTCCGGGGAGCCTGGAGTGGACTCACCAGCGGCAGCGCCGCTGGCACTGGCGGGAAAGAAACCGGTCATCAAGCCGGAGCCGGGCACGGCGGCTAGCGGCGCCGGCTGAGAATGAAGTCCGCCAGGTAGCAAAGCGAGCGGCGGGCGTCACCGTCGGGCAGGTCCTCCAGGTGGTGGCAGGCCCGGTCGCGGTACTGCCGGGCCACCTCCAGGCATTCCTCGATGATAGAAGAGTCCCGCACCTGCCGGATTGCCTCGGCCACGTGCTCCTGCCCGCCCCGACCTTCAAAGAGACGCTTTACCGGGTTGTCCTCCGGGTTACGCTCGTGCAGCAGCATCGCCGGCAGGGTCAGTGTACCCTGGGTCAGGTCTGCCCCCACCGGTTTACCCATCTCCTCTTCACTGCCGACAAAGTCCAGAATGTCATCCACTATCTGGAACTCCACGCCAAGGTCCCGGCCGTAGTCCCCCAGGCAGGTAATGCCGGCCTCGGGGGCATTAGCCATAACCGCACCTGATATTGTTGCCAGCCGGAAGAGCGAGGCCGTCTTGCTGAAGATGCGCCGGAAGTACTGCTGGCGCGTCTGGTTGAGACTGAAAGAGGAGCGGGCCTGGGCTATCTCGCCGGCGGAGATTATCATCAGCGTCTCCGAGAACAGCTTGATAAGGCGCAGGTTATCGGTGGCAGCCATCAGGCCGCCGGCCTGGGCGAAGAGATAGTCACCCAGCAGCACCGCCTGGTCCATCCCCCAGAGCTTGTTCACGGTGGCGCGCCCCCACCGCAGCGCCGAGTCGTCAATCGTGTCGTCATGCACCAGGGTGGCCAGGTGCATCATCTCAACGGCCAGCACGGCCGGCATCAAACGCTCCAGGTCATACTCGTACAACCTGGCGCTGAGCAGGGCCAGGGTGGGCCGGATGCGCTTGCCACCGCCGCGCAGGGCGTAGCCCAGCAGCTCGGCCAGGGCAGGGTCAGCCACGTTGCCAACCGCCCTGAACCTTGCCTCCACCACCGCCAGGTCATCCCTTACCGGGGCGTAGATGTCCTCCAGTGTCGGCGTATTTCCGGCGCGGTTGCTCATAATTACTTCCCCAGGCGGGCGGTCTCCTCTTCCACCACCTTTTCATCCAGCTTGGTAAAGAGGGGTTTCGGTTCCCGGAGGGCCTGGCCGGCGGCCGGTGCCACCAGCTTCCAGCCCAGCGCCTCCACGCCGCCCTCGAAACCGAGGTACCGGTGCAGCCGCTCCGAGCTGAAGGGCAGGAAGGGGTAGAGCATGGTGCGCAGGGCAGAAATCACCGTGATGGCGGTACCCAGCGAGCCAGCCGCCGCCGGGCGGTCTGTCTTGATTGTCTTCCAGGGGGCGGTGTCGTCCAGGTAGCGGTTGGCCTGGCGCGCCAGCTCCATGGCGTTGCGGATGGCCTCGCGGAAGTGGCAGCCGTGGAGCAGGGCGCCCACCCGGCCCAGGGTCTCCTCCGCCTGCCGTATCAGGGCCTGGCTGCGCCCGTCGGGGGTGGCGGCGGGCGGCATCCGGCCGTCAAAATTGCGGTAGGTGAAGGTCAGCACCCGGTGCACCAGGTTACCGTAGGTGGCCACCAGCTCGTCGTTGTTGCGGCGCACGAACTCGCGCCAGGAGAAATCGGTATCGGTTGTCTCCGGCATGTTGATAGAGAGCAGGTAGCGCAGGGGGTCCGGGTCATACCGGGCAAGGTAGTCCGGCAGCCAGACTGCCCAGTTCTGGCTGGTGGAGAGCTTGCGGCCTTCAATGGTGAGGAACTCGTTGGCCGGCACGTCGTAGGGCAGGTTGAGGTCGCCCAGGCCCATCAGCATGGCCGGCCAGATGATGGTGTGGAAGGCGATGTTGTCCTTGCCGATGAAGTAGTAGCTCCGGGCCGCCGGGTCCTGCCAGAAGTCACGCCACCGCTCCGGGTCACCCTGGCGGCTGGCCCACTCCATCGTGGCGGACAGGTAGCCGATGACGGCCTCGAACCAGACATAGATACGCTTGCCCTCGTAGCCGGGCAGCGGCACCGGGATTCCCCAGTCAATGTCCCGCGTGATAGCCCGGTCAATCAGCCCCTCCTCCAGGAAGCGCCGCGTGAAGTTGAGGACGTTGGGCCGCCAGTGGGCCTGCTGCCTCACCCAGTCCAGCAGCCGGTCACGGAAGGCCGGCAGCTTCAGGAAGAACTGCTCCGAGGCGCGGAACTCGGCCGCCGTGCCGCAGTTACGGCAGCGGGGCTCGCCCAGCTCCTGGGCATCCAGCAGCTTGCCGCAGGCGTCGCACTGGTCGCCCCGGGCGTTGGCGGCCCCGCAATGTGGACAGGTGCCCTCAACGTAGCGGTCGGGCAGGAAGCGCCGGCAGGACGTACAGTACGCCTGTGAGACACTCTTCTTCTCCAGGTAGCCCTTCTCCAGCAGCCGCAGGAAGATGTCCTGGGCCACGCGTTCGTGGTTGGGGGTATCGGTGGTGGTGTAGATGTCAAACGAGATACCGAGCCGCTGCCAGCAGTCCAGGAACTCCCGCTGGTAGTGGTCGGCAATTTGCCGCGGCGTCTGGCCGGTCTGCTCGGCCTTGATGGTCACCGGGGTGCCGTGTGAGTCTGAACCGGAGACCATGAGGACCTCGCTGCCGCGGGTGCGGTGGTAGCGGGCGAAGATATCGGGCGGCAGGTAGGCCCCGGCAATCTGCCCGAGGTGCAGCGAGCCGTTAGCATAGGGCCAGGCAACACAGACGAGGATACGCTCGCTCATTTCTCCCCGGAAGGGGCCTCGCCGCTGGCTGAGAGCGTGGCGGGCTCCGATGGGAAGAAGGTCAGTATGCGCTCCCCCTTCTCCTCGCGGTACTCCGCATAGCCCCTCTTCAGGCTGCAGTCAACGCAGTAGAAATGGCGCCGGCCACCGCTTTCAACCTCAGCACCCTTTTCCTCGGTGACAATCACATAGCGGGCGGCGTAGGGAACGATGTTCTTGCAGCCGCTGCACCGCACCTTACCGAGCGATATGCACCCCTGTCTCACCTGTTTTCTCCTCGGCCCGGGCCTGCCGCAGCCAGGCCCGGTATAGCTGTCTCCTGGGTATACCTGATTCGGCCGCCAGCCGCCCCACCGCCTCTCTGGCCGGCCGCCCGGCGCGCCGCATCTCGGCCAGCTGTGCCTCTACCTCGGGCGTCACCCCGGCCCTGGCCACCCCGGTCCAGCCTTCAATCACCAGCGTGAACTCTCCCCGGGGCTGGCCGAAGTGGGCAATCGCCTCCGAGACCGTACCGCGGAAGACCTCCTCGTAGAGCTTGGTGAGCTCGCGGCAGACGGCCAGGCGGCGGTCCCCCAGCACCGCCAGGATGTCCCGCAGCGAGGCTGCCAGCCGGTGGGGGGCCTCGTAGGCCACCAGCGTGGCCGGGTCAGTTGCCACGCGGGCCAGGGCCTGCCGCCGCTCCCCGGTGCGGCCCGGCAGGAAACCCAGGAAGGTGAAGCGGCTGGCCGGCAGACCGGCCGCCGCCAGTGCCGCCGTCAGGGCAGAGGGCCCCGGTACCGGCACCACGCGGTAGCCCCGCGCGATGGCGGCCCGGACAAGCTCGGCGCCCGGGTCCGAGATGCCCGGCATGCCCGCCTCCGACACCACGGCAACGTCGGCACCGCCCTCCAGTACCCGCAGGATGCGCTCGAGCTTACCGGGGCGCGTGTGCGCGTGGAAGCTGGTAGCCGGGGTCTTTATCCTGTACCGCCCGAGCAGGCGCCGGGCCTTCCGGGTATCTTCGGCGGCTATCAGCCCCACCTGCCGCAGGACCCGCAGGGCGCGCAGCGACACGTCCTCAAGGTTGCCAATGGGGGTGGCGACCACGTAAAGGGTGGGCATTGCCTTCTCCCTAACCTCTGCCATTATAACCCGGCCCGGCTCAGGCAGTCCAGCAGGCCGGCGGCGTCAGGCCAGTGCCCCTTGACGCTGGCTCGGTCTTTGTTATAGTCTGGGCTAAAAGCAGGAGAAACGATGACCAGCCCGCATTTTAAGCAACTGCGCCCCGCCTACGGATTTGACGAGGTGGCCCTTGTGCCCGGTACCGTTACCATCAACCCGGAGCAGGTGGACACCAGCTTCACCCTGGCCAACTTCACCTTCCAGATTCCTGTTCTCGCCTCGGCCATGGATGCCGTGGTTGACCCCTCCTTCGCCGTGCTGATGAGCCAGCTGGGAGGCCTGGCGGTGCTGAACCTGGATGGTGTCCAGGTCCGCTACGAGGACGCGGCCGAAATCCTTGCCCAGATAGCCCGGACACCCCAGGCCGAGGTTACCGCCTTCCTGCAGAAGGTGTACGCCGCACCGGTCAAGGAGAACCTGGTGGGGGAACGTGTCCAGGCAATCAAGCGGGGGGGTGGCACCTGCGCCGTTTCACTGGTACCGGCCAATACCAAGCGGCTGGCCCCGCTGGCGGTAGAGGCCGGGGCCGACATCCTGGTAGTGCAGTCCACCGTTACCACGGCCCGCCACATCTCCAAGAGCGTCCGCGGCCTGATATTCTCGGAGCTGGTGGAGCAGGTCTCCGTGCCGGTGATTGTGGGCAACTGCGTCAGCTACCAGGCCTGCCTGGAGCTGATGCAGACCGGTATTCACGGGGTGCTGGTCGGCGTGGGACCGGGGGCGGCCTGCACCAGCCGCGAGGTGCTGGGGATAGGTGTGCCGCAGATTACGGCCACGATAGACTGTGCCGCGGCGCGTGACCATTACTTCGAGGAATCGGGGCGCTACGTGCCCATCATCACCGACGGTGGCTTCCGCAAGGGCGGCGATGTCTGTAAGGCCCTGGCCGCCGGGGCGGATGCCGTGATGCTGGGCTCGGTCTTTGCCCAGGCCAGGGAGGCCCCGGGCCACGGTTTTCACTGGGGAATGTCCCACCCGCACCCGGCCCTGCCCAGGGGTACCCGTATCGAGGTGGGGACGAAGGCCCCGCTGGAGCAGATACTCTACGGGCCTACCTCGGTCACGGACGGCAGCCAGAACTTCGTGGGGGCCATCCGCACCGCCATGGGGTTCTGCGGGGCGGCCACCATCAGGGAAATGCACCGCACCGAGATGGTGATTGCACCATCAATCACCACCGAGGGCAAGTTCTGGCAGATGACGCAGGGCTAGGCCCACCCCGGCCGGCTGCCTGGAAGTCCTGCGGTTCCTCAATCTCGGGGGGTGGCTCGGCGGGAAGGGCCGGCTCCAGGTGCGGCAGGAGGGCCCTGGCCCGGCCGCGCCAGCGGTCGGCGGGGAACTCGGCAGCGTCAATCACGCCACGCAGGCGCGCCACCTCGTCCCCGGCCGCCACCATCACGCCGTCCACGCCTGCCTGCCAGAGCAGCCGGACATCACCCGGCCCGGCGCCGGCGGGTATGCCGGCGATTACAGGCCTGCGCACGGCTGAGGCAGCGCGCTGCACCAGGAGGAGGTCCTGCCAGGTGAGGGGGGACCCGGCCACGCCGGCCGTGATAAGGACGGCGTCGACGGGGATGTCTCCCAGCGCCCGCAGGAGGCTATCTTTCAGGTCGGCAGCTACCTGCAGGACAAGGGCCGGCCCCTTCTCAGGAGGCAGGGCCAGCGGTGTACCTTCCGGCGGAAAAACGACGAAGTCCACCGGCAGCTTGAGGGCATCGGCCAGCCCGGGCCGGGCCGGACCTGCCAGCCTGATACCCCACACTATTCCCGGCGCCGCCTCGGCCAGGGTGTTCAGGGTGGCCTCCGCCTCTTCGAGCCGGCTGACGGTCACCACGGCGGCGTCGGCGCCGCCGGTCAGCCCTGCCACGTCGGCGGCACCGGCCTCCACGGCGGCCACCAGCCGCGGCCGCCGTTTCTCCGGGGCCACGTGGCCCGCCCGGAAGCCGAGCGGGGCCGGGGCCGCCCTGGAGGTACGGGTCAACATGTCAATGAGTCTGCTCATGGCATCACCTGAAAGCCACTCGGGGGATGACGCACCCGGTGCAGGCTACGGGCCAGGATTGATTGTAACCGAGGTCAGCCCTGCCCTTCAAGCCTGCCCCTCAGCAGGAAGGCCCTGAAGGCGCGTTGCCGCCACAGCACCGCGGCGAAGAGGCAGAGCACCACCCCGCCGGCAATCTCCGGGATATAGGTTGAGGGCTTGTGGAGCAGGTCCTGCCAGAGCGAGCCGGCCCAGCCGTCATAGTAGGTACGGGGGAAAGCAAGCCCCTGCAGGGGCCAGAGCAGGCTCACCGGCTCGAGCCACATCTGGTCAAAGACAAGGTGGGCCAGCACCCCCGCCGCCAGGAGGAGCGGGCCGTTACCAGCCCTGAGGCGGTACCAGGCAAGCCCCACCACTGCCAGCCCGAGCAGGAAGAGCAGGCTGTGGGCATAGATCCGGCCGCTGCCGATGCTATCACGCAGCCAGACCTGCCCCACCGGCTTGTCAATGATGTCCGGCAGCAACGAGCCGATGAGCAGGAGACGGATATCGGCCCGGCGGGCCAGGCGGAGAAACCAGCCCTCCACCTGCCCCCACCCCCGCCGGACAGCGGCACCGGGCTGGCGCCGGCCGGCCGGCCAGGCACCCCCGATGATGACGGCCGCCCCCAGTGTCAGGCCGGTGTGACCCAGTAGCAGCAACCTTCCACCCCGCCGTCAGGCTGCCCGTGGCCGGTGCTGCCCCTTGAGCTCCTGGTACCAGGTGTTCCTTTCCGCCAGCATCTGGCGGATGGGCAGCCCGTAGGGGCAGCGCTCCTCGCACTCGCCGCACTCGGTGCAGGTGGTGGCACGCTCCATCGCGGCGCCTATCCAGCCGGAGAACATCCGCTCCACCGGCAACCGCCGGGCAAAGCTGGGGCTGTTCAACACCGTGGAGATGGCTATCCCCTGCGGGCAGGGCTGGCAGTAGTCACAGCGGCGGCAGAACCGCGTACCGAGCTCATCGCGCAGGCGCTGCATCTCCGCCTGCTCTTCGGGCGTGAGCTCCTCTGGCCCCTGCATGATGGCGGCGATTTCCTCAATCTCCCAGGTGTGCTCGATGCCGGGTATCGTCACCACGTCCGGGAACTGCATCAGGTACTTGAAGGCAATGCGGGCGTTATCAAGCATGCCGCCGGCCAGCGGCTTCATGACGATGAAGCCAACGTCATACTCGCGGCAGAGCGGCAGCAGCTCCTCGGCCGGCTCGCTGGTGATGAAGTTGAAGGGGAACATGAGGGTCTCGAAGCGGCCGGTCCTGACCGCCTCCCTGGCAATATCCATCGAGTGGGAGGTGATGCCGATGTGGCGAATCTTACCCGCCCGCTTCGCCTCTGCCACCACCCTCCAGGGCCCGCCCGGGTCCAGCACCGCCTCGAGGTGCTCGGCGGTACTGACGCCGTGGAACTGGTAGAGGTCTATGTAGTCCACCCCCAGGCGCTCCAGGCTGAGGTTGAGGTGCCTCTCCACCCCGGCGGCGTCACGGGCGCCGGACTTGGTAGCCAGGTAGAGGCCGCGGCGCCGGCCGGCAATAGCCCTGCCGATACGCTCCTCGCTGGTGGTGTAGGCGTTGGCGGTATCGATGAAAGTCACCCCCAGCTCCAGGCAGCGGCGCACCACCGCCACGGCGTCATCCTCGCTGAGCCGCTGGATTGGTATCCCCCCGAACCCCAGCCGCGAGACCATCATGTTTGTTCTGCCCAGGCGGACCTTCTCCATCCTCACCCTCCGCCGGCCCAGAGTGTGACAACATGATAGCACGGTGGCCGTGCCACCGGCCAGCACCGTCACCCGGGCAGCAGATGGCAGCGCCTCCCCCTTGCCGGCAACACGCCACATCACCGGCGGGCTTGCAGCAGCTTGCCTGATGTGTTATACTCTGGGTACTTGAAGTGGGTCTCGTCCCACTTTTT
>CAZBPZ010000012.1:0-10479 GCA_964493955.1 uncultured Dehalococcoidales bacterium
TGGGTTCGAATCCCACCCCCTCCGCCAGCTACTCCGCCAGGGTCACCTCGTTAAGCCGGGCAAAGCCCATCGGGTTGAGGCGGTAGCCCCTCACGTACGGCTTCACCAGCAGGAAGTTCTCCCCGAACCAGAGCGGCAGGATGGCGGCATCGTCCACCAGCATCTGCTCCACCTGGCGGTAGAGCTCCAGGCTGCGCGCCCCGTCAACCTCGGTGCCGGCCTCTTCCAGCAGGGCATCAACCGCCGGGTTGCTGTACTCACCGTAGTTGTTCTCCGAGCCGCTGCGGAAGAGGATGTCCAGGAAGTTCTGGGGGTGGGGGTAGTCGGCAACCCAGCCGATGGCAAACATCTCGTCCTTTTCTTCCTTCAGGTTGTAGAAGAAGCGCGGTGGCTCCAGGACGCGCACCTTCACGTCAACACCCAGCGCCTGCCGCCAGTCGTAGATAATCGCCTCCAGGTCACGGGAGACGTCATTGCCCCAGCCGGAGGTGGTCAGCGTTATCGGGGGCAGCGCCTCGAAGCTGCCGTAGCGTGACCGGCTGATGGCTTCCCTGGCCCTGTCAAGGCTGAACTCCAGGCCCTGCAGGTCCTCGTTGTAGCCGGGCATACCCGCCGGCAGGATACCGTAGGCCGGCTCCACCATGCCCCGGAACACCAGACGGGCCAGCTTCTCCCTGTCCACCGCGTGAGAAAATGCCCGCCGCACGTACGGGTCGTCAAAGGGCGGCCGCGCGGCATTGAAACCTATGTAGGTCAGGCTCAGCTCGGGCACGATTGCCAGCTGGGTATAGAAAGGCCCCTGCTCATCGGTCGCCCGGTCAATATAGCTCAGTGACACCCCGGTCACGTCTATCTCGCCATCCTCGTACAGGTTCATCGGCACCCCGCCGAAGAGCTTGAACTCCACCCGGGCCACCCCGGCCACCCGGCCGTAGTAACCGGGGTTGCGCTCCAGCACCAGCGAGCTTCCCGGCTGCCACGAGGCCAGCCTGAAGGGCCCGGTGCCGTTGGGGGCGCGCCACCACTCCCCGCCCGAGGCCACGTTGGCCCGGTCCACCACAAAGGCAGTGGGGTAGGCCAGCTTATAGAGGAAGTAGGGCCGGGGAGCGTCTATCTTCACCTCCAGCGTGTAATCATCAATGGCCCGCACCCCGCTTATCCGGTGGGCCCTGCCCGCCAGTACGTCCCTCACCCCCACGATGTCACCCAGGTATGTCGGGGCCGTCATCGAGCCGGTCCGGGGGTCACAGGCACGCTCCCACGAATACACAAAATCGGCCGCCGTCAGCGGCCGGCCGTCGTGGAACTTCACATCCTGCCGCAAAGTAAAGGTGTAGGTCATGCCATCGCGGCTAACCTTCCAGCTCCGGGCAATGTCCGGCTCCGGCTCAAGGTCATCCCCCAGCTTCACCAGCCCGCTGAAAATCTGCACCACGAACTGGTGGGAGGTGGCATCGCCGGAAAGGGCCGGGTCCAGGGTAAAGGGGTCCTGGCCGTAAAGCCGCAGTGTCCCCTGCCCCGGCACCGCCGGCCCGGAGACCTCCGCCTTCGGGGAACAGCCCACCAGCAGCCCCGGGAGCAGCCCGGCCACCAGCAGGACGGCAATAGCCCCGGCCACAGAGAGCGGTCGTTTCATGCCGCACCCATTGTACCATCCGGCAGGCCGGAGGCAACAGACCAGCCGGTTTGACAGCGGCCCGCCTCCCCGGCTACAGTACAGGCAGGCACATGCTGATAGGGCTTCTCTCCGATACCCATGTCAGGACCCCCGGCTTCAACGCCGGCCTCAGCTCGCTCACGGCCGACGAGCTGCCTGCGGCCGTCTGCGAGGCCCTGCAGGGGGTTGACCTCATCCTGCACGCCGGCGACATCTACACCCTGCCGGTGCTGGACGAGCTGGAGGCGGTGGCGCCGGTACTGGCCGCCGAGGGCGATGACGACCCGTTTGAATCGGTCAATGACGCCCGCGTCAGCCCGGAACACCTCCTCGTCCTGGAGGGGGTCACCATCTGGGTATCGCACTACGGAATGTGGCCGGAGGACTCGCCCCGCCCTGCCCCGGACGTGATAGTGTACGGCCACTCTCACCGCGCCGGGATTGAACACCACAACGGCATAGTGCGCATCAACCCCGGCAGCCCCACCTTCCCCGGCTACCGCTACACCCTGGGCACGGTAGGCTTCCTCACGGTGGTGCACGGCCGGGTGACAGACGTGCGACTCCAGCAGCTTGAAGGCGGCGAGATTACCGCCGGCGGCACCAGTGGTATCCCCGGCTTCACCTCGTAGCCCCTCAGGCAGTGGAGCGCTGGCGCAGGCGGTAGTACTCGAGCGCGTTCCGCAGCGCCCGCGCCCCCCTCTCCAGCGAGACAAAGGCGGGCACCCCGCCCTCACGCAGCCTGGCCGCCGCCTGGCGCGATGCCACGGCATTCTCCGGGGTGTAATAAGAAAAGATCACCGCCAGCGGTTTTCGGGTACGCCGGCGCAGCTCGACCAGCATGTCCAGGTCATCCGTCACCACGCCCATCCGCGGGTTCACCCCGGTCAGCAGCACCAGGTTGTCCACGTTGGCATCACGCTCCAGGATGTCCATGATGCGCCGTAACTGCCGGCGGTTGACATTCCCCGTATCTATCGGGTTACGGTAGCCACCGCCAATCAGGGTGAAGAACGTATCAAGCTCGTCGTAGGAGGCCCGCGTCAGGGGTGGCACCCTGAGACCGGCCTCGGCAAAGACATCGGCAATCGCCACCGACTGCCCCCCGGAACCACCGGCAATCCCCACCCGGTCACCCCGCACCGGCTCCAGGTACTGCAGCGCCTTCAGCGTGTCCACCAGCTCCTCCAGGCTGCTGACCTTGACCGCCCCGCACTGCCGCACCGCCGCGTCCCAGATGGCCATCGGCACCGCCAGCGAGCCGGTATGCGAGGCAATGGCGCGCCCGCCCTCCTCGGTGCGGCCGCCCTTCCAGATGACCACCGGCTTGCGGGCCGCCACCTCCTTCAGGACACCGAGGAAGCGGCGCCCGTCCCTGACCCCTTCCAGGTACATGCCGATGGCCGTAATACCCTCGTCCTGGCCGAAGTACTCCAGGTACTCGGTGGAGTCCAGCACGACCCCGTTGCCAAAGCTGATGGACTTATTGATGGCCACACCCTGCTGGTAGGCCTCCTCGGCGAAGGTAATGGCGTGGGTACCGCTCTGCGAGATGAAGCCAACGTTCCCGCTAAACCCGGTGCGCTCCATCGGTGTCTGCCGGAGGCCGACCGCCGGGTTGTAGATGCCCATGCAGTTCGGGCCGATGAGGTAGAAACCGGCCTCGCGCGAGCGCCAGGTCAGCGCCCGCTCCAGACGGATACCTTCCTCGGTATCCGTCTCCGCAAAGCCTGACGTGAAGAAATGGGCGGCGGCCACGTCCTTGTTGATGCAGTCCTCCAGAATCCGCGGCGTCACCGCCCGCGGCACCGCCACAATCACCAGGTCCACCGGCTCGGGTATATCCAGCAGGCTGGTGTAGTTCGGCACCCCCAGGGCCGTGATACCCTCAATCTCCCGCGGGTCAACCTGCACCGAGTAAAGCTTCCCCTTGAACTCGCTCTGCCCCCGCAGCCACATGTAGTTCGTTTCCGCCTTGTCTCCCACCACGGCCACACAGGCCGGGTTAAAAGCCCTCTCCAGCCTGGCAAAATCGGTAGTCATAGCCACCCCCGCTCTCTGCTTACTGTCACCGCATCAATAACGTGCCGCGGCTGACACGTACTCCCCCATCATCCAGCTCCACCAGTGCTACCGTGCCTGTCAGCGGCGGCGAGCCGCAGTAATAGGCCGGCACCGGCTCCCGGCTGACACAGCGAAAGACGGGGACATGCCCCAGCGCCAGGTAGTCCCAACCCGGCCGCTCGATGTCACGCCGGGAGATGTGGTAGCTGGGGAAAAGCACCGGGCCACCACCGTCCACGAAATAGCCGTGCCCCAGCGCCACGTGCCAGCGGCCGTCCGGCGGTGCCAGCGGCAGGCCTGCCAGCGGCCGCACGTCACCATCATGGCTGTCGAAAGGCCTGCCCCACAGGCTTATGTCAAGCTCAGGCAGGTGAAGCCACCCCCCGGCTGGCTCATGCATCAGGAAAATGCTACCCTGGCCGTCCCGGAAAGCGCGGTGTTCATAGACCGAGCCGGGTGCCAGGCAGTCGTGGTTACCGGGTAGTATCACCACCGGCACCGGCAGCCGCCGCAACTCCGCTGCCACCGCCCCCACCAGGCCGGCCTCAACCTTGTTGTGGTCAAACAGGTCCCCGGCGATGACAAGCAGGTCCACCCGGCTCACCGCCGCCAGTGCGGTCACCGCCGCCAGGCTACGGCAGCCGTCATCGCCAGCGGTACCAATGTGCAAATCGGCGGTGTGCAGGACACGCCGCCGCGGCCTTGGTGACACTTGGCTCCCGGTCCAGGGTATTCGTCAGCCCGGCTGACACCGTAAAGTATAGCACCCGGCCGGCCAGGCCAACAAAGCAAGGCCCCCTCAGAAAAGGCCCTGCGCCTTGAGGCTCAGGTACCCCGTGTCAGAGACAATCACGTGGTCAAGGACATCTATCCCCATGATTTCTCCCGCCTCGGCAAGGCGTTTCGTCAGGCCGATGTCCTCGTCCGAAGGGGTGGTATCACCGGAGGGGTGGTTGTGGACAAAGATTACCGAGGCAGCGCTGGCCGCCACCGCCTCCTTGAAGACCTCGCGCGGGTGGACGACACTGCTGTCCAGGCTCCCCACCGCAATTTCAGCCCACCGGATAAGCTGCCCGCGCGTGTCCAGCATAACGGCCAGGAAATATTCCTTCTTCCGGCCCATCAGCCGGCCCCTCACCAGGGCAGCCACTCCGGCGGCGGAGGTAATGGCAGGGCGCTCACCACCGCCGGCGTAGCCCTCCAGGCGGCGGGCCAGCTCGAAGGCCGCCTTGAGCTGGGCCGCCTTGGCCAGGCCAATACCACGCACCTGCTCCAGCTCCTCCACCGAGGCATCCGCCAGCCCGCGCAGCCCGTCGAACCGGCTCAGCAGCCGCTGGGCCGTCACCACCACCGACTCCCCGGAGACGCCACGCCCCAGAATCAGGGCCAGAATCTCCTGGGCAGATAGCGCCTCCGCCCCCAGCGCGTAAAGCCTCTCGCGCGGCCTCTCCTCGGACGGAAGGTCATGAATGGTGAATGACTTCTTTTCCACCAGGAGCACTCCGGTACCGTGCCGCCACCAGCCTAGCACACGCCCACTGCCAAGTCCAGGCACCCGGGCTAGCGCACTGCCGTGGTGGTGACCGGCGCCTTCAGCCAGAGCCGCCACCGCCTGTCCAGGCCATCCGTATCAAAACCGTAGACCGCCTCGAGCGCACCGTCATAGGTTGCCCCACGCCGGAAGGCGTCCAGCAGCCGGAACATCCGGTCCTTGCCATAGGTGCTGACCAGGTACTCCACCAGACTGTAGCTCTCGGCGTAGGAGAGGTAGGACTGCTCTGCATCGGTGGAGAAGGGGCTGGAAAGGCTCTGCACTGAAATCAGCGCTCCGTTTTCTATGGCCCGGCCGAGGTAAAGACTGAAGGTAGCTTCCAGCGGCCCCTCGGCACGCATCGCCAGGCCCTCGTCCAGCCAGACCGGCAGGCCGCCGTAGGGGTTGAGTGTCATCTGGTGCACCACCAGGTGTGTCAGCTCGTGTGCCAGGGCGCGCCGCCCCCAGCCCAGCTCCCCCGGCCCGATGCCAATCGCAATCCGCCCGAAGCGGGTAAAGGCCACCCCGCCCGTCCACTCCTGGGGAAAAATCATGGAGCCACGCAGGTCAGCGGCGGAAGCGTAAATAAATATTTCCACCGGCGACTGCAGCGTCACCCCGGTGTCATTTTCAAGCCAGGCCAGGGCATCACTGATGGCACGCATGATCTCGCCGGCAAAGGCATCGTCGCCGCGGTACCAGTGGACTGTCACCAGGCCCTGCGTGAGGTGCCGCCACTGGAAGCGCCCGTCGTCAAAGCGCACCGTCTTCGGAGCCGTGCTGGTAGCCGCGCCGCTGGCGTCCCTGAGCGTCCACCAGTACTCTATCCCGGCACCCGGCGGCAGCCCACCGGTGCGGCGCATATCAAGCTGCCAGCCAACCTGGAGGCGGCGGGCCGGGGAAACGGCCACATACACCTCGCTGGTAACATCGGCAAAGCGGGTCATCAGCACCCGGTAGTGCAGGCGCACGTCGGTAATCTCGGCCGCGCTCTCGGCCGAGATGGCAAAGGTAAGGGACGTCGGAAAGTCCACCGCCACCTGCAGCTCGGTTACACGTGGCCCGTCGGCCGCCCGGGACACACCCACCCCCAGCGCCAGCCAGACCAGCAGTGCCAGAAGCAGCAGCCTAGCCCTCAGTGCCAGCCAACCATCTGACATAGGCAGTAATAAACCCGTCCAGGTCACCATCGAGCACCGCCTCTGTATCAGCCGTCTCGTGACCGGTACGGTGGTCCTTGACCATCCGGTAAGGGTGCAGCACGTAACTGCGTATCTGGTTCCCCCAGCCGGCACTGATACGCTTCCCCTTGAGGCGGGCCCGCTCCTCGGCCTGCTCCTCCAGCCGGCGCTCCAGCAGGCGCGACCTCAGGATTCTCAGGGCTGTCTCCTTGTTCTGGTACTGCGAGCGCTCGCTCTGGCAGGTCACCACCAGGCCGGTCGGCAGGTGGGTTATCCGCACGGCGCTGCTCGTCTTCTGCATGTGCTGCCCGCCCGGCCCGCTGGAGCGGAACACGTCCACCCGGATGTCCTCCGGGGCTATCTCGACGTCGGCATCCTCCTCTGCTTCCGGCATTACCTCTACCAGAGCAAACGAGGTGTGCCGCAGGTGGTCAGCATCAAAGGGGGAAAGCCTTACCAGGCGGTGGACACCGTGCTCGCCCTTGAGGTAACCACAGGCGTACCGGCCGCTGATGGACACGGTAGCACTCTTGATGCCAGCCTCCTCACCGGGCGAGGTATCCAGCACCTCGGCCTCGTAGCCGCGGCGCTCGGCCCAGCGCAGGTACATCCGCAGCAGCATTTCGGCCCAGTCCTGCGATTCCGTCCCCCCGGCACCAGCGTGGATTGCCAGGATGGCATTACGCGAGTCATACTCACTGCTGAAAGCCAGCTCAAGCTCGGCTTCTTCCACCAGCCGGGCCAGCTCTGCCACTTCCTGCTGGAGTTCCGCCAGCAGCGCCGGGTCGCCAGCCTCGTCCATCAGTGCCAGCAGCTCACCGGCATCAGCCACGCGTTTCTCCAGCCCGCGCCAGCGTTCCACCACCCGGCGCTCCTGCGCCAGACGGCGCATCCGGCTGCGCGCCTGCCGGCCGTCGGCCCAGAAACCGGGCTCGGCCGAGTTGCGCTCCAGCCGGGCAATGTCCTTCTCCAGGCCGGATATGTCAAAGACGCACCAATAGCGTCGCTATGCGTGCCCGCAGGTTCTGCAGCTCTTCTCTCAGGTCTTCCATGACTTCCTACCCTCGTGCTTCTTCCAGACCGTCGTCAGGTGCCCTCCGGCCAGCAGGTGGGCCAGCCGCAACGGCTCCGGCAGCCGATAGCCCCGGCAGCAGGCCAGCACCCACTTCACGGCCGAAGGCAGGTCAACCCGGTGGCCGATGGATACGTACACCGGCCTCACGCCGGTGCGGGTACGTACCACCGCCCCCACCACCTCGTCCCCGTCCACCAGCTCCACCCAGCTCCCCGCGGCTGCTCCGACCTCGCCGTGGCTGCCCACCAGGCGCGACTTGGCGCAACCAACCGTCGGCACCTCCAGAAATAGCCCCAGGTGGGAGGCCAGGCCCAGCCGCCGCGGATGGGCTATGCCCTGCCCGTCCACCAGGAAGAGCTCCGGCACCACCATCAGCCGGCGGCACGCCTCCAGCACCAGCGGTGCCTCCCGGAAGGAAAGCAACCCCGGCACGTACGGGAACTCCACCTCGCCACGGGCCACGCTGGTCTCCACCGGCGCCAGGCTGGCCGACTCCATCACCACCACCGCCGCCGTAGCCAGCCGTGCCTGCGCCACCGATACATCAACCCCCGCCACCAGCCCCCTCACGGCCACCTGTCCCCCGCGGTCCACCAGCCCCGCCAGCCGCAACTGCAGCTCCCGCGCCTGCGCCGGGCCCACCCTCCAACCGTGCCGCTGGTACAGCTCCATTCCAGAGATTATAGTCGTCACACCGGGCGCTGGCAACCGTCCCGCCGGGTGCTATTGACAACCCACCCCCCATCCCCCATAATAGCCTAGTTATGCTGAAGATAAGGCTGCGGCGTGTTGGCGCCAAGAAAAAACCCAGCTACAGAATCGTGGTGATGGACTCTCGCGCCCCGCGGGACGGGGCGGCTATCAGCATACTGGGCCACTACGATCCCCTGACAGACCCTGAAACAGTGGTCATCAACAAAGAAGAGGCGGCGAAGTGGCTTAAACAGGGTGCGCAACCAACCGAGACTGCCGCCCGGCTGCTGTCCAAGGCGGGTGTCTGGCAGAAGTCCGAGACAGCCAAGGAGAAACCATGAAGGACCTAGTCGAGTACATCGCCAAGTCCATCGTCAACGCGCCCGACGATGTCTTGGTAACACAGGAAGAGGACGAGCAGGGTATAATCCTGAAGCTGCAGGTCGCAGACGAGGATAAGGGCAGGGTGATTGGCAAGCAGGGCCGCATTGCCGAAGCCATGCGCACCCTGATACGTGTCAAGGCCGCTAAGGCCGGCATCCGCGCCACCCTGGAAATTGTCTAGCCGCGCCTGAGAGGTGCCCGGTTACCTCTCGGGCAAAAGATACCAGCCGCCCCCTGGTTCCCGGGGCCTCTGTACTGGCCCCTGACTGATTTACCCGGGGAAGGGAAATGTGTGGCCGGCCAGCGTAGCGGCAATGGCCCTCGCCGTGGAGGCCGAGGTAACGGTTGAGCCAGTTAGCTGAGCAGCCCCCGCAAGATACCGAACGCTGGCTGATTTGCCCCGTCTGCAACCAGCCTAACCCCGAAGGCACCCTGCACTGCCGCCACTGCTGGGGGGCATCGCTCTACCATGTAACACCTGTCACCACGCAGGAGCTCGCCGCCATCATGGCACGCCAGCAGGCACGCCAGCGGCGCCGCAACCTCATCAAGACCGTCGCCGTCAGCATCCTCTCCCCCCTCCTGCTGGCCGGTGCCGTCTTCATGGTGCTCTACAGCTTCACTGACACCATCATGGCCCCCCCGCAGATGCTCAGCTCAAGCCCCCTGCCGGACGAATGGACCATGTTCCGGCGCGACCTCACCCGTACCGGGGCCATCAACCCGGGGGCACCCCCGCCCCAGGGCAAGCTAAAGTGGTCCTTTGCCACCGGGGCCGCCATCCACTCCTCGCCCACCGTGGTGGACGGGGTTGTCTACTTCGGCTCCCGGGACTTTCACCTCTACGCCGTTGATGCCGAGACCGGCCGGGAGAAATGGCGTTTCAAGGCCGGCTCCTGGGTTGAGTCCTCCCCCACCGTGGTGGACGGCATCGTCTACTTCGGCTCCAACGACGGCTTCTTTTATGCCCTGGACGCCCGCACCGGCCACGAGATGTGGCGGTTCCGTACCCGCTTCCCGGTCAAGTCTTCCCCGGCCGTTGCCGACGGGCGTGTCTACTTCGGTTCGGACAACTACAGCCTCTACTGCCTCGACGCCAGGACCGGCACCAAGCTGTGGGAGTACGAGACGGGCGGCTTTGTCCTCTCGTCCCCGGCGGTTGCCAACGGCATCGTCTACTTCGGCTCCATGGACAACCACCTCTACGCCCTGCAGGCAGACAACGGCCGGTTCCGCCTGCGCTTCCGGGCCTACGAGATAGCCGGCTCACCGGCCGTCAAGGACGGCAAGGTCTACTTTACCAGCCGGTACAACCTCTACGTACTCGACGGCCGGGCCAGAAACTGGCCCGGCGAAGGTGACCTGCGCGGCTGGTGGATCCAGTTCTACGCCTTCCGCCTGGCCCCCAGCCCTCCCCCCGTCTCCGGCTACCTCTGGTCCAAGCTGCTCGGCAGCCAGTCCTTCTCCACGCCGGTCGTCACGGACGATGCCATCTACACCAGCTTCAACAACCGCCTTTATGCGGTGGACCCGGACACCGCCGAGGTGAAATGGATGTTCTTCGCCGGCGGTGAGATTGCCTCCTCGCCGGCCCTGGGAAGCGGCATTCTTTACGTCGGCAGCCAGGACGGCAATCTCTACGCCATCAGCACCACCGACGGCAAGGCCCTCTGGCACTTCGCCACCGGTGGCGAGATAACAGCTTCGCCCGCCCTCGTCAACGGCGTGGTCTACATCACGTCACACGACGGCCGGCTCTACGCCATAGAATAGCAAGGGCAGGGCTATAGGGAAGACCTGCAGCCGGAACTAGCGCTCCCGCCCCCGGCGGCGGCGCTTTTCCGCTACCCGCAACCTCACCAGGGACCGCCGCAGGGCTGCCTCAGCCCGGGCG
>CAZBPZ010000012.1:10579-29575 GCA_964493955.1 uncultured Dehalococcoidales bacterium
GGCGGCGTCTATCTCCTCGGCCCGCTCGGCCGCATCCGCCAGCACGGTAACGCGGTCCGGGCGCACCTCAAGAAAACCACCGGTTACCACCAGCAAGACTTCCTCGTCACCCTTGCGGACCCGCAGTTCGCCTGGTTGCAGCATGGTCATCAACGGGGCGTGGTGCGGGAGCACCGCCAGCTCCCCGTCCACCCCGGGAGCCACCACCACGTCCACATCGTCCGAATAGACCAGCCGCTCGGCCGTTACCACATCTAGCCGAATCGTCACCGCTGCAGCCTCTCTGCCTCCGCCACTACGTCGTCAATTGTGCCCACCATGTAGAAGGCCTGCTCCGGCAGGGCATCATGTTTACCTTCCAGGATTTCCTTGAAGCCGCGCACCGTTTCCTCACGGGTCACGTACTTGCCCTCACGCCCGGTGAAGACCTCGGCCACGAACATTGGCTGCGAGAGGAAGCGCTGGATTTTGCGCGCCCGCGCCACGATGAGCTTGTCTTCCTCGCTCAGCTCCTCGATACCGAGGATGGCAATCACGTCCTGCAGGTCCTTGTAGCGCTGCAGCACGCGCTGCACCTCACGCGCCACGCGGTAGTGCTCCTCACCCACGATGGCCGGGTCTAAAATACGCGAGGTAGATGCCAGCGGGTCCACCGCCGGGAAGAGCGCCTGCTCGGCGATAGAGCGCTCCAGGGCAATGACGGCATCAAGGTGGCCGAAGCTGGTGACCACACCCGGGTCAGTGTAGTCGTCCGCCGGCACATAGATAGCCTGGAACGAGGTAATCGACCCCTTCTTGGTAGAGGTGATGCGCTCCTGCAGTTCCCCCATCTCGGTGGCCAGCGTCGGCTGGTACCCCACCGCCGAGGGCATCCGCCCCAGCAGGGCCGAGACCTCCATCCCCGCCAGGGTATAGCGGTAAATATTGTCAATGAAGAGGAGCACGTCCTGCCCCTCCACGTCGCGGAAGTACTCTGCCATCGTCAGGCCGGTCAGGGCAATGCGCAGCCGTACCGCCGGGGGCTCGTTCATCTGGCCGAACACCATCACCGTCTTGTCAATAACGCCGGACTCCTTCATCTCGTTCCAGAGGTCATTGCCCTCGCGTGAGCGCTCCCCCACCCCGGCAAACACGGAAAACCCCCCGTGCTCGGTGGCAATATTGCGGATGAGCTCCTGGATTACCACCGTCTTGCCCACGCCGGCGCCGCCGTAGGCACCAATCTTACCGCCCTTGGTAAAGGGGGCAATCAGGTCAATAACCTTGAGCCCCGTCTCCAGCAGTTGCGGGCTTGTCTCCTGCTCCTGAAATGCCGGCGGCAGGCGGTGGATGGGCCAGTAATCTGCCGCTTTCACCTCACCGGCCTCGTCAATCGGCGTGCCGGTCACATCGAACAGCCGCCCCAGGGTGCCCCGGCCCACCGGCACGGCAATCGCCTTCCCCGTATCAACTGCCTCGGCCCCGCGCGCCAGGCCGTCGGTCGGGGCCAGGGCCAGGCAGCGCACCGTGCTGTTACCGATGTCGTCCTGCACCTCCACCACTATCTTCTGCCCGTCCGAATACACTTCAACGGCATTGAAAAGGTCCGGTAGCTGGCCCGGCGGGAACTCAATGTCCACCACCGTGCCGATTACCTGGCTCACTCTACCCTTGGCCATGCTATATCCTCCCGCAGCGTGCCCGCAGCAGCGGCTAGGTCAGGGCCACCGCACCCCCGGCGATATCCAGCAGCTCCGTGGTAATTGCTTCCTGGCGCGCCTTGTTGTACATCAGCGTCAGGTCCTGTATCAGCTCGTTGGCATTCTGGGTGGCGTTACGCATCGCCACCATCCGCGCCGACTGCTCGCTGGCGATTGACTCCAGGATGGCGTGGTAGACCTCCATCTCCACAAAGCGGGGCAGCAGCTCCCCCAGCACTGCCCCCGGGCTGGGCTCGTAGATGTACTCCACCTTCTGCATCGCCGGCAGCTCAACCGGGTCAACCGGCAGCAGCTTCTCCATCACCGGCGTCTGCACCATCGTAGAGACAAAACGGGCAAACGCCAGGTAGACCTCGTCCACCTCGCCGGTGGTGTAGTCATCAATCACCACGCGTGAAATCGGCAGGGTATCCACCAGGCCGGGGCGGTCACCCAGACGGCTGAACTCCGCCCGGATGTCCCGCCGGTAGCGCCGCATGAACTCGCTGCCCTTGCGCCCCACCGTCACCAGTGTCACCGGCACCGTCTGCTCCAGGATAAAAGCGGCCGTCATCCGGTTGAGGTTGGCATTCAGGCCACCGCAGAGCCCCCGGTCCGGCGTGATATGCACCACCTCAATCCGCCGCACCGGCCGGCGCTGCAGCAGCGGGTGCGGCGATCCACCCGGTATCGCCGCCAGCGCCGCGATAACCTGCCGTATCTTCGCATCGTACGGCCGGCCCGCCACCCCTGCCTCCTGCGCCCGCCTCATCTTGGAGGTGGCAATCATCTCCATGGCACGCGTAATCTTGGCGGTGCTCTCCACCCCACGGATGCGGCGCCGGATTTGCCGGATACTTGCCATCTACCTAACCTGTAAAGCTGGTCTGCCGGTATTCCTCAATGGCCGCCTTGAGGACTGCCTCGGTCTCCTCGCTGAGGAGCTTATCACGAGCAATCGCCGCCCCCACCTCGGGGTGGGCCGACTCCATGTAGCGGTGGAACCCCTCCTCAAACTCAGCCACCCGCTCCACCGGCACGCCATCCAGGTACCCGTTGACCACGGCGTAGAGTATCATTACCTGCTTTTCAACCGGCATCGGGGCGTAGACCGGTTGCTTGAGCACCTCGGAGATGCGCTGGCCCCGGTCCAGCTGCGCCCGGGTAGCCCGGTCCAGCTCGGCCGTACCAAACTGGGCAAAGGCCGCCAGCTCGCGGTACTGGGCCAGGTCAAGCCGCAGGCGCCCCGCCACCTGGCGCATCGCCCTTATCTGGGCATTGCTGCCCACGCGCGAAACGGATATGCCCACATTCAGGGCCGGCCGCGTACCGGCGTTGAACAGGTCCGTCTCCAGGTAAATCTGGCCGTCGGTGATGGAGATAACGTTGGTGGGAATATAGGCAGAAACATCACCCGCCTGGGTCTCGATTATCGGCAGCGCCGTCAGCGAGCCCCCGCCGTACTCGTCCGAGAGCCGGGCGGCGCGCTCCAGCAGGCGGCTGTGCAGGTAGAAAACGTCGCCCGGGTAGGCCTCGCGTCCCGGTGGCCGCCGCAGCAGGAGCGAGAGCTGCCGGTAGGCCCAGGCGTGCTTGGAGAGGTCGTCATAGACCACCAGGGCGTCCCGGCCCTGCTCCATGATTTCCTCGCCAATGGCGCAGCCGGCGTAAGGTGCCAGGTACTGCAGCGCCACCGAGTCAGCCGCATTGGCGGCCACAATGATGGTATGCTCCATCGCCCCGTGGGCCTCCAGCTCGGCCGCCACCCGCGCCACCTTGGAAGTCTTCTGGCCGATGGCCACGTAGATGCAGGTGAGGTCACCGCCCTTCTGGTTGATAATGGTATCAAGCGCAATCGCCGTTTTGCCGGTGGAGCGGTCCCCGATGATAAGCTCGCGCTGGCCACGGCCAATCGGTATCATGCTATCGATCGCCTTGATACCGGTCTGCACCGGGGTGTTGACCTTCTGGCGCCGGGTGACGCCGGGGGCCACGCGCTCCAGCGGGCGGGTCTTCTCCGCCTTCACCGGGCCCTTACCGTCAAGCGGCCTCCCCAGCGGGTCCAGCACCCGCCCGATGAGGCCATCACCCACCGGCACCTCGGCGATACGGTTGGTGCGGCGGACCTCGTCACCCTCTTTCAGGTCGCTGTAGTCACCCAGGATGATGGCGGCCACGTTGTCCTCTTCCAGGTTCATGGCAATGCCCATGACATCCCCGGGGAACTGGAGCAGCTCGTTATACTTGACGGCCTCCAGCCCCTCAATGCGGGCGATGCCGTCGCCAACCTCGACGAGCACACCGACATCCACCATCGTCAGGCCCACGCCGAACTGCTCGATTTCCCGCTTGATAGCAGAAGCTATGTCTCGCCCTCTGGTTGTCATATCCTCACCCCTGGTCATCTCCGCCGGCCGGCAGGCACCCGGCCGCCGCATCTCCGCGGCCGCTCTAGCTGGCTGCCCGGCTCAGCCGGCGACGCAGCGCCTCAAGCTGGCTGCGAATGCAACCATCAATCACGCGGTCCCCAACCCGGATGATAATGCCGCCCACCACGTCAGGGTCAACCCGGGGCCGCAGCACCACCGGCCGGCCGATGATTTCCGTGATACGCCGGGCAATCCGCAGCTTTTGCTCGTCATCAAGCTCCACCGCCGTGGTCACCTCGGCCACCTCAACTCCCTGGACGCCCTGGTACTCGTCCAGCCGGCGCTGGAACTCGTCGTAGATGTCCTCAAACAGCCCGAAGCGCCCCCTGGCCACCAGCATACTGGCCAGCTTGTGTACCATCGGGTGAAGCTCACCGGTGCGCTCCGTCAGCCGGGCCATCCGTTCCTCCAGAGGCACACCCTGCCGGGCCAGCCAGGCGCACAGCGCCTCGTCACGCGCCAGCCCGGCCAGCTTCCTCAGGCCGGCA
Source organism: uncultured Dehalococcoidales bacterium (assembly GCA_964493955.1). Classification (GTDB taxonomy): domain Bacteria; phylum Chloroflexota; class Dehalococcoidia; order Dehalococcoidales; family Fen-1064; genus CAZBPZ01. Next base: position 15,173 of record CAZBPZ010000012.1, read on the forward strand.
TGCCAGGCGCTCAACTCGTGGCTCTCACGAGCCATCTCGAAAGCGGTCCGGGCATAGCGTCTTGCATATGCACTGATGGGCATAACTCTTTTTAGCCGGAATGTCCCGGCTATCCCTTCTTCAGGTTGGCGCTCTCGGCGAGCACCTGCTCAATCAACTCCCGGTGCGCTTCCTTATCAAGCGACTTCCTGATAATGCGCTCGGCGGCGGTAACCGCCAGGTCAGCGAATTCCTGCCGCAGCTCAGCTATCACCTCGTCGCGCTCACGCTGGATCTCCTCGCGCGCCTTGGCGAGCAGGGCCTCGGCCTCCCGCCTGGCCTCCTCCTGGGCACGCTGCCGGGCCTCTTCACCCGCCCGCAGGGCGCGGGCGATGGCCTCCTGCCCCTCCCTGGCAGCCGCCTCCAGCTTCTTGCGGTTCTCCTCCTCGGCCCGGGCCGCCTCGGCCCGGGCCGCCTCAGCCTGCTCCACGCTCTCCTTTATCCGGCGGGAGCGCTCGTCAAACATCCGCATAACCGGCTTGTAGGCCACGAAGTACAGCAGCACAAACAGCAACACGAAGTTGATAATCTGCGCCAGTAGCTGCGGCAGGTTTATCCCTAGTCCTTCCACTCTAACCCCTCCTGGCCAGCGATACTAAGCCACAAAGATGAGCACCACGGACACGACCAGGGCATAGATGGCAACAGCCTCGGCAAAGGCAATGGCCAGAATCATGTTGGTCATGATTGGGCCTCTGGCCTCGGGGTTACGCCCCAGTGCCTGCATTGCTCCCGACCCCAGAATACCAATGCCAATCCCGGGGCCGATGGCACCCAGCCCCATCGCTATGCCGGCTGCCAGGAGCCTCATTGTTTCAGCACTGATACCATCCATTTCTTCCTCCTTACTCTAGTAACACATACCGCCACACTGCAGCAGGGTCTCCATTTACCAGCCTGCCCGTACCTAGTGCGGTGCCTCTTCGCCTCCCCCGTGTGGTTGCACGGCAATGACAGCAAAGACCAGGGTCAGGCCGCCAAAGATAAGGGCCTGCACGAAACCCACGAAGAACTCCAGCCCGTAGAACGGGATGGCCAGCAACCACGGCATGAGGAATATCATCATCAGGATCAGTATCTCGCCGCCGAGCATGTTCCCAAAAAGACGGAAGGTGAAACTGACCACGCGAACAAACTCGCTCAGCCCCTCAAGCAGGCCAACGAATATGTCAATCGCCCCCATGAACATCTCGGGTATGGCCTGGCGCAGCTTGCCCGTAAACAGCCGCACGAAGCCACGCCCCAGCCGGCCGACATTAACAAATTTGGTGAAGTAGCGCAGCCCACCACCCTGGCTTATCCCCAGGTACTCCACCCAGACAAAGGATATCAGGGCCAGTGCCAGCGGGAAGTTGATGTCCGTGTTGGCACCCCGCAATAGCGGCACCACCTCCGCCTCGCCATGCTCCACCACCGTCCACGTGATGGAGCCAAAGCCCGGTACCAGGCTCAGCCACGCGTTCATAATCACGAAGAGGAAGATGGTAGCTATCACCGGGAAGAAGCGGCGGCCGTTCTTCTCGCCGGCGGCATCAACACAGAAGTTGAGCAACCACTCCAGGGCGAATTCCAACAGGTTCTGCAGGCGCGTCGGGATGAGGCGCATACGGTGGGTCACCGCCCAGGCCAGCCCCACCAGAACCACTATTGTAATCCATGAGGCAATGAGGGTATTCGTTACGGGAAAGGTGCCGATGTGGAAAATAACCTCGGCCGGTAGCTGTACGTGTGGTATTCCTACCGTGAACACCTCGGGGAGCCCCACCTCACCCACCAGCGCCTTCCCCAGGGCACCGCTGAGCAGGCTGATAACACCCAGTGCCAGCAGGACCAGCACCACAGTAATCAACACCGGGAATGAGCAGCCCAAACACCCTTTTCTAGACACTAGCTATTCCCCTTGTTGCCTTTGTCATTCATCAAAGGGCGCAACATGCGGTAGACACCAAAAAAAGCCACCGCCAGACCGAGCAGCAGCCCGATGACCAGAAACAGTGGCTCCGTATGCAGCCTCACATCCAGCCAGCGCCCCCCCGCCACCCCCAGCACAATGGAACCTGCCACGTAGAACCCTACCCCAACCAGCCCCACCGCCGCCAGCCGTTTATCCATACCGGCGCCCAGCATAGCAAACCAGCACCTGAAACGTCAATAGCGCCGGCCCCGCTGCCGGGCATAAACAGAGGGGCCCCGCACCCTCACCAGCAAGGCCCCCAGCAAAACCGCCATCCCCGCGCTTAGATTTCTACGGCTCCCCTATCGCCAGCCCCGGCCGGCCACGGCCCCGGGGCACGCAGCAGCCCCCCTTCCTAAGACTTACGCTTATCAAAGTCTTCCAGGTCAAGGCTGTTGATGAAATCCCTGAAAGCCGACAGCTTGCGCAGCTCCTCCTCGCTGACCGGCTTACCCTCCGCCTCCGCTTCACCGGGGGTCTCCCCCGGGACCATCTTGCCGGTATCCCGGTCCAGCAGGATTCCGGCCCGGTCCATCACGCTCTCTTCGGCAAAGATGGGGGCATCCACCCGCACCGCCAGTGCAATCGCATCGCTCGGGCGCGAGTCCACCTCCATCCGCCCGCCGTCCACGCTGAGGACTATCTTGGCATAGAAGGTGTCGTTCTTCAGGTCACTCACCACAATCGAATCAACCTTCGCCCCCAGCGCATCAACCAGCGCCTGCATCAGGTCATGCGTCAGCGGCCGCTGCACGCTGACACCCTGGAGCTTGACCGCAATCGCATCCGCCTCCGCCGGGCCAATCCAGATTGGCAGATAGCGGTCCGTATCCTTCTCCCTAAGAATTACCACCCGCTGGTAGTTCATAAGGCTCACCCTGATACTATCAACGACCATCTCAATCATGGTGAACCTCCTGTGGGCCCCGCCATCACCTTTCAGCCTTTCAATTCTAACGCCGCCACCGGGAGGTGTCAATCAGCCCGCAGAGGCCAGCAACATCATGCCAGCATTAGGCAAATAAGACCCTCCGCCAGCCCGGCCCGGGGTATCGGCGCAGCCCCCGCCGCCAGCCCGGTTGACTTGCTTTTGCCACCCCCCTGTCGTAGAGTAGTAGGCAGGCCAAAACAACCATCTACCCGCGAGGAGGAGACGCAATGCGCCAGCATCCAGGGGCAGTTGTGTGGTTTGGCGAGGTGTCCCGCCATGATATTGGCCTTGTTGGCGGGAAAGGAGCCAACCTCGGTGAAATGGCCCGGGCCGGCATCCCGGTCCCACCCGGATTCATCGTAACCGCGGCTGCCTACTTCGACTTTCTGGAAGAGACTGGTATCCGTGACCAGATGCGCCGTATCCTGGACCCCCTGGACCCCAACGACAGCCGCCAGCTGCAGGAGATATCCGCCCGCATCAAGGAGCTGATACTCAACGCTGCCATGCCACCCGAAACGGCGGCTGCCATCGCCCGGGCCTACGAGGAAATGGGGGACGGCCTGGTGGCCGTCCGCTCCTCCGCCACCGCCGAGGACCTCCCCGAAGCATCCTTCGCCGGCCAGCAGGCCACCTTCCTCAACGTCATCGGCCAGGACCAGGTCGTGGCGGCCGTACAGCGGTGCTGGGCGTCACTGTTTGAGCCCAGGGCCATCTTCTACCGTGTTGAGAACGGGTTCGACCACTTTAAAGTCGGCATCGCCGTACCGGTGCAGCGGATGGTACAGTCCGAAGCATCCGGCGTGATGTTCACCGTTGACCCCACCACCTCCGACCCCACCAAGATTACCATCGAAGCGGTGCTCGGACTGGGAGAGATGATTGTCTCCGGCGACGTTACGCCTGACCACTATGTTGTCAACAAAGAAGACCTGACGATTGTCACCAAGGAAATCAAGCAGCAGGAATGGAAGCTTATCTACAATGATGGCCTCAGCCCCGGTGCGCCGAATGTCAAGGTAGGGCTCAGCCCCGAAGAGCAGGCGCGCCAGAAAATCAGCGACGCTGACATCATCGCCATTGCCCGCCTCGGCCGACGCCTGGAAGAACACTACAACTTCCCCCAGGACGTGGAGTGGGCCAAGGAAAAGGACCAGCTCTTCATCGTGCAGACACGCCCGGTGACCACCATCAAGGAAGTCACCCGGGGCGTCACCAGCCTCGAGACCAAAGCCATACCCATTCTTACCGGCTCGCCCGCCAGTCCCGGCGTGGCCTGCGGGCCGGTCAAGACAGTGCATGACCCCGCCGAGATAGACAAGGTGGTGGATGGTGACATCCTCGTGGCCGAGATGACCACACCCGACTTTGTTCCCGCCATGAAACGCGCCGCCGCCATTGTTACCGACCGCGGCGGCCGCACTGCCCACGCCGCCATCGTCAGCCGGGAGCTCGGTATCCCCTGTGTCGTCGGGGCCCAGCACGCCACCACCACCCTCCAGGACGGCCAGGTTGTCACCGTCAACGGCACGGACGGCAAGGTCTACGAGGGGCGGATTGAACTGGCCGTCAGGCAGGAGAAACGGGCCAGGGCCAGCATCAAAACACGCACCAAGCTGCTCGTCAACCTGGCCCAGCCGGAACTGGCGGACCGGGTCGCGGCGCATGATGTTGACGGCGTGGGACTCCTGCGGGCCGAGTTCATGGTTGCCCAGATTGGCGAGCACCCCGGCCACATAATCAAGCAGGGGCGTGGCCAGGAATTCGTTGACAGGCTGGCCGAAGGCCTGCTCGCCTTCGCCAGGGCCTTCCACCCCCGGCAGGTGGTCTACCGCACCAACGACTTCAAGACCAACGAGTACCGCGCCCTCAAGGGCGGTGAAGAGTTCGAGCAGCCGGAAGAAAACCCCATGCTCGGCTACCGCGGCGCTTCGCGCTATATCACCGATATTGAGACCTTCAAGCTGGAGCTGGCCGCCATCAAGAAGGTGCGCCAGCAGTATGACAACCTCTGGGTGATGATACCCTTCGTGCGCACCGTCAACGAGCTGGCCCAGACCGTCCGCATCATGGCCGAAGAAGGGTTGCGCCGCGCCGACAACTTCAAGATATGGATGATGGTCGAGGTCCCCTCAAACATCATCCTGCTGGAGAAATTCATCAAGGTTGGTATTGACGGTATTTCCATCGGCTCCAACGACCTGACCCAGCTGGTCCTGGGGATTGACCGTGATAGCGAGAGGCTGGCCGCCACCTTCGATGAGCGTGACGAGGCCGTAATGTGGTGCCTGCAGCGTGCCATCACCACCGCCAGGCAAATGGGGATTACCTCCTCCATCTGCGGGCAGGCCCCCTCCGTTTACCCGGAACTGACCGCCAAGCTGGTAGAATGGGGCATCACGTCCATCTCGGTCAGCCCGGACATGATTGACCAGACCAGGGAGATTATCGCCGAAGTCGAGGAACGACTGGGAATACGGTGAGGCGTCCCGAAATCCGTCAGCTGGTGGAGGAAAGGGAAGAAACCCTCTCCCACCACGCCCAGAAGAGCCGGCTTTCGCGCGGTCGGCTCCGGCGCGAAGAGCCCTGCCCTATCCGGACGGAGTTCCAGCGTGACCGCGACCGGATACTCTACTCCAAGGCCTTCCGCCGCCTCAAGCACAAGACGCAGGTATTCATCGCCCCCCTGGGGGACCACTATGTCACCCGTCTCACCCACACCCTGGAGGTTGCCCAGATTGCACGCACCATCGCCCGGGCCCTCAACCTCAACGAGGACCTGGCCGAGGCCATCAGCCTCGGCCACGACCTCGGCCACACCCCCTTCGGTCACGTCGGGGAAGCGGTGCTGGCCGAACTCAGCCCCCGCGGCTTCCACCACAACGAGCAGTCCCTGCGCGTGGTGGACCACCTGGAACGCCAGGGGCGAGGACTGAACCTCACCTGGGAGGTGCGGGACGGCATCCTTAACCACTCCAAAACGCACTCAAGTCTCCTGGAAGAAGACTGGGGCAAGACCAGCACCCTCGAAGGTGACATCTGCCGCCTGGCCGATATCGTGGCCTACGTCAACCATGACACCGAGGACGCCGTCCGGGCCGGCGCCATCTCCGAGCGTGATGTCCCCCTCGGGGCGGTTACCGTGCTGGGCATGACCAACTCCGAGCGCATCAACACCATGGTGACCGATGTCATCCAGCACTCCTGGGCCACCAGCGGCCGGGCTCCCGGGCCGGTGCACATCGGCATGAGCCCCGAAGTGCTGCGCGCCACCGACATGCTGCGGGAGTTCCTCTTCAGCCACGTGTACAACGTGCGCTCCGCCCACGAGGAGTCCGAGCTTGCCAGGGAGACCATCCGCCGGCTCTACAGGTACTTCGTCCGCCACGAGGACAGGCTCCCCCCCGAATACCGGCTGATTGAAGACGACCCGCAGCAAAGGGTGATAGACTACATTGCCGGCATGACCGACCGCTACGCCCTGCGCACCGCCGCCGACCTTGACCTCCTCCCCCCGGGCGTCCGGCCATCCCGGCTGTTCGTGGACTGATAATAGACCGCCGCAGGCTCCAATGAGCGTCATTGACGACGTCAAGCAAAAGGTTGATATTGTCGAGGTCATCGGCCAGTCAGTTGCCCTGAGCAAGGCCGGCCGTAACTTCAAAGCACGCTGCCCGTTTCACGAGGAGCGCACCCCCTCCTTCTACGTCTTCCCGGAGCGCCAGACCTGGCACTGCTTCGGGGCCTGCAGCACCGGCGGCGACGTCTTCTCCTTCCTCATGAAGCAGCAGGGGATTGACTTCGGGGAGGCGCTCCGCCGGCTGGCCCGGCAGGCCGGCATCACCCTCCCCTCCCACCCCGGGCCGGCCGGCCGGAAAGACGAGCGTGAAAGGCTCTACCAGCTCAACGATGCCGCCGCCCGCTTCTTCCACGAGCAGCTACTCAACTCGCGGCCGGCCGCCACGGCCCGCAACTACCTGCTGCGGCGCGGCCTTAGCGCCGGGACCGTGGCCGCCTTCAACCTGGGCTATGCCCCCGCCCAGGACGCCCTGCGGCAGCACCTGGCTGAGTGCGGCTTCACCGAACCGGAGATGCTGGCGGCTGGCCTCCTCGTGGAGACGGAAAATGGCACCCGCGAGCGCTTCCGCCACCGCCTCATCTTCCCCATCCGCGACATTCGCGGCCGCACCACCGGCTTCGGGGCGCGCGTGCTCGATAACTCCCAGCCCAAGTACACCAACTCCCCGCAGTCAGCCCTGTTTGACAAGAGCGGCTCCCTCTACGGCATTGACCTGGCAGCCCCGGCCATCCGCAAGCAGGACCGGGCCGTACTGGTGGAAGGCTACATGGATACCCTCACCGCCCACCAGCACGGCTTCACCAACGTGGTCGCCTCAATGGGCACCTCGGTCACCGAGCGCCAGGTCACCGTCCTGAAACGCCTCACCCGCAACCTCGTCCTCGCCCTGGATGCCGACGCCGCCGGCGAGGAGGCCATGCTGCGCTGCGTGGACTACGAAAACGTGCTGGAGGCGGAGATAAAGGTCGTCACCATGCCGGCCGGCCAAGACCCGGACGACGTCATCCGGGAAGATGCCACCGCCTGGCAGCAACTGCTGGAAAACGCCGTGCCGGTGGTGGACTTCACCTTCGAGATGAAAACGGCCGGCCTTGACTTCGCCAGAGCCGGCGATACCGCCCGGGCCGTCCGCGAGCTGCTGCCGGTACTGGCCCGGATGAAGGACGTCGTGCGGCGCGACCACTACCTGCGGCGGCTGGAAAGAATCACCGGGACAGGCTATAATATACTAGAGGTAGCTCTCCGGCAGGTAATGAGTACCGCCGCGGGAAGTGCGGCCGCCAGGCGCCCGCTAGCGCGCCCGGCTGGCCAGGCCCGTTCCGGTACACGCGAAGAGTACTGCCTGAGGCTGTTGCTGCAACACCCTGGCCTGAGGGACAGGAGCGGAGACATTCTCCCGGAGTATTTCCAGCATAGCCAGAACCGTGCCATCTTTGATGCCATTCGCCAGAGTGCCGACACGGCCACCCTGCGGGACCGCCTTGACCCGGTGCTGTGGGAAGTGGTGGAAAGACTACTGGCAGACCCCACCCCACCCGACCGTCCCGAGGAGCGGCTGGCCGATGTTGCCCTGCGCCTCAAGCAGGACTACCTGCGTGCCCTGAAAAAGGCCGAGGCCGAGACCCGGGCCGCCGCGGCCGGGGCCGATGACTCCAGCCTGCAGGAGAGAGCCGTCCGCACTAACGAGGAACTGAGAGAAACGTTTCTACAGAAAGAGCGGAGCAGCCGGAGCAGGAGAACATAGCCATGGAGACCTTCTCCAACCGGGCCGGGCTTCCCGGTGAAGAAGACCTGGACGCAAGTCACGACGAGGTAGCGGCGGTCACTCCCGCCGAGCCCGTCACCGGGCTTGAGATTGAAACCAAGCTGGAAGCCGCCGAAGATACCGAGGTCAGCGATGACCCCGTTCGCCTCTACCTGCACGAGATAGGCAAGGTCGATCTGCTCACGGCCGATGAAGAAAAGGTCCTGGCCCGCAAGATAGAAGAGGGCAAGCGCCTGGAAGAGGTCCGGCGCAGCCTGCAGGAGGCCGGCAAACCGGCCACGGCCACCAACATCGTCGTCCAGATGGTGCGCGAGCTCGTCCAGTGGTTTGACTTCCTGCAGGCGCTGCGGGAAGAACTCGGCCTGCCCGCCGCCGCCACCTTCCGCGAGGCCATCTGCGATAAGGCCGTCAGCAGCAAGATTGACGGCATTATTGACCAGCAGCTGGTGCAGACCATGGCCGACCGGACCGGGCGCACCCTCCCCGAGACCGAGCAGGCCCTCATCAACCTCTCCCTCAACTGCACCCTCATTGGCCCGGAAATCACCGAAATCATCGGTGATACCGCCTCTCTGGAAGATGTAAAGCAACTGGTAGATGACCCTGCCTTCCTCGAAAAGATAAGACCCCACGAGACCACCCTCCGTGCCCGGTTCTCGGCGGTCGATGCCGAGGCAGAAAAGGCCAAGCAACACCTCACCGAGGCCAACCTGCGCCTGGTGGTAAGCGTTGCCAAGAAACACATTGGCCACGGCATGTCCCTGCTGGACCTCATCCAGGAGGGCAACATCGGCCTCATCCGCGCCGTGGAGAAGTTTGACCCCCACAAGGGCTACAAGTTCAGCACCTACGCCACCTGGTGGATACGCCAGGCCATCACCCGCGCCATTGCTGACCAGGCCCGCACCATCCGCGTGCCGGTGCACATGATAGAGACCATCAACAAGCTCCTGCGCCTCAGCCGCCGCCTCGCTCAGGAATACGGCCGCGAGCCCACCTCCAAAGAGATAGGCCAGAAGATGGGCATGTCCCCGGAGAAGGTACGGGAGATTGTAAAGGTGGCCCAGCTCCCGATTTCACTGGAGCTGCCGATGGGTGAGGAAGAAGACAGCCACCTGGGTGACTTCATCGAAGACCGCAACGCCCTGCCCCCGGTGGACGCCGCCTCAAAGCAGCTCCTCAAGGAACAGATTGACGAGGTCCTCAGCAGCCTGACCCCCCGCGAGCAGCGCGTCCTCCAGCTACGTTTCGGCCTGGAAGACGGGCGCAGCCGCACCCTGGAAGAGGTAGGGCAGGAGTTCAACGTCACCCGCGAGCGCATCCGCCAGATAGAGGCCAAGGCACTGCGCAAGCTCCGCCATCCCTCGCGCAGCCGCAAGCTCAAGGACTACCTCGAGTAGGTAAAGCCCGGAAAGCGCTATCACCCGGGCCCACTGGCCCCCCTTTATAATGCCCCGCCCACTATCCAGGGGGCTGCCCTGATGGGGGGGCCGGACTGCCTCGTCCGGCTGGCCGGGTGGCGCCGCCTCTAGCCCTGCCGCGCCTTCTTCTGCAGCTCGTAGAGCTTGTTCAGGGCCTCCAGCGGTGTCAGGGAATCAAGGTCAAGCCCCGCCAGCTCCTCGGCCAGCGGTGACTTCACCCCGAACAGGGGCAGTTGCTGCGCCGCCTCTCCCGCCCGCCCCGCCTCCCGCACCCTGGCCGGGGCGCCGCTACCTTCCAGCTCGTCCAGCACCTCCTGGGCGCGGCGCAACACCGGCCGCGGCAGCCCGGCCAGCCGGGCCACGTGGATACCGTAGCTCCGGTCAACCCCGCCGGGCACAATCTTGCGCAGGAACACCACCTCGCCCCGGTCTTCGCTCACGGCCACGTTGAAGTTGCGCACCCGCGGCAGGTAGCCGGCCAGCTCCACCATCTCGTGGTAGTGGGTGGCAAAGAGGGTCCTGGCACCGAGGCGGGGGTGGTTATGAATGTACTCGGCCACCGCCCGCGCGATGGAAAGACCGTCATAGGTGCTGGTGCCCCGCCCGATTTCATCCAGAATCAGGAGAGACCTGGGCGTGGCATTGTTGAGGATATTGGCCGTCTCTACCATCTCCAGCATGAAGGTGGACTGCCCGGCCGCCAGGTCATCGCGCGCCCCGATACGGGTAAAAATGCGGTCCACCAGGCCAATGGTAGCCGCATCGGCCGGCACGAAGCTGCCAACCTGGGCCATCAGGACAATCAGCGCCACCTGGCGCAGGTAGGTGGACTTACCCGCCATGTTGGGGCCGGTGAGGATGATAAGCTGGACATCCTCGCTGGCGAGGTAGGTATCGTTGGGAACAAAGCCCGTATCGGCAAGGGTCCGCTCGACCACGGGGTGGCGGCCGTTACTGATTTTGATGACGGTGCCGTCATTCAGCTCCGGCCGGACGTAACCGTAGCGCACCGCCACGTCGGCCAGGGCGGCGAAGACATCTAGCCGGGCAATAGCCTGCCCGAGGGCGAGCACCGGCCCGGTGGCGGCGGCCACCTGGCCACAAACGCGCCGGTAGATGTCTGTCTCCACCTCGCCAATGCGGTCGCGCGCGCTGAGTATCAGGGACTCGTACTCCTTGAGCTCCGGGGTGAAGAACCGCTCCCCGTTGGCGAGGGTCTGCTTGCGGATGTAGCTGTCAGGCACCTGCGAGAGGTTGGCCCTGGAGACCTCGATGTAGTAGCCGAAGACCCGGCTGTAACCGACGCGCAGCGAGCGGATACCGGTGGCCTCCTGCTCCCGCTTCTCAAGCTCGGCCAGGTAGCGCCGGGCGTTGCCACCGACCTCGCGGAGCCTGTCCAGCTCTTCGGAGAAGCCCGGACGGATGACACCACCCTCGCCCACGGCACCGGCCGGCTCGTCGCTGATTGCCTGGCACAGCAGGGCCACCGTATCCTCCAGCGGCCTGAGCTCGTCCCGGAGCCAGTTGATGCGCCCGTCAGCCGGCTGGAGCGCGTCGCGCAGGTCAGGCACAGCCTCCAGGCTGCGGCGCAGGGCCACCAGCTCGTGCGGGTGGGCAACCCCCCGGCCGATGCGGTTGATGAGGCGCTCCAGGTCAGCCACCTTGCCCAGCAGCCCCCTTACCTGGTTGCGGGGCAGGGCGTTTTCGTAAAACCACGCAACGGCGTCCTGGCGGCGTTGCAGCTCCGCCAGCTCAAGCAGGGGCTGACCCAGCCAGCGCCGCAGCCGGCGGCCGCCCACGGCGGTGCGGGTGGCATCCAGAACAGAAAGGAGGGAGGGCGCGGGAGCGCCCGAGGCGCTGCGGAAGACCTCGAGGTTGGCCAGGGTCCGGGCATCCAGCGCCATGTACGACCCGGTGGAGTAGGTGCCGAGCCGGGTAAGCTGGCCGAGAGACTCCCTCTGCGTCTCCTGCAGGTAGCGGACCACCGCCCCGGCAGCACGGGTGGCCAGGGGCAGGTGGGCACAGCCGAAGCCTTCCAGCGTGCTCGTGCCGAAGTGCTCCAGCAGGGTACGGCGGGCCGCCTCGAGCTCGAACCAGAAAGACTCGGCCGGAGCCAGCGGCACACCGGGCAGTACCGCCCTCACCTCCTCCGGGGTACTGGTGACGACCTCCGAGGGATGGAGGCGCTCCAGCTCGGCGGCAAGGCGGGCCCGGGGGAGCTGGGTGGTGGCGAACTCGCCGGTGGTGATGTCGGCCCAGGCAATACCGGCTTCCCCTTCACCCACCACGACCCCTACCAGGTAGTTGTTGGTACGGCTGTCAAGCAGGCCGGGCTCAATAACCGTGCCCGGAGTGACCACCCGCACCACGGCACGCTCCAGCATCCCTTTCGTCTCACCGGGCCGGGTGACCTGCTCACAGATGGCGACACGGTGGCCAGCGTTGATGAGGCGGGCCAGGTAGTTCTCCAGGGCATGGTAGGGAATACCGGCCATGGGTACGCGGTTGCCCTTGCCCATCTCGCGCGATGTCAGCACTATCTCCAGCTCATTGGCAACGATGCGGGCGTCCTCGTCAAACGTCTCGTAGAAATCACCCAGGCGAAAAAGGACAATCGCCTCCGGGTACTGCCGCTTGATGCGGAGGTACTGCTGGCGGATGGGAGTGGTATGCGGGTCTTTCGGCCGGCCCATCGGAACAGGCCTATTCTAGCCGAAGTGGAGGGCATCAGGAAAGGAAAGGCGGTGTCTTGGCCCGGGCGGGCCACCGGCCCGCGCCGCGAGCTGCCCCGGCGCAAAGCGGCCCGCCCACAAGTGAGGGGCTATCCATGCCGGGCATGCTCCAGGCAAACAGCCAGGAGCGTCCGGATATGGTCGTCGTTCAGGGTGTAGTACACCATCCGGCCGTCCCTGCGCTGCCTTACCAGCCGCAGGCTCCGCAGGAGCCTCAGGTGCTGGGAAACGGCTGACTCGGAAATGCCCACCACGCAGGCAATATCGCACACGCACAGCTCCTGCTCGAGCAGGGCGTAGATAATCTTGGCCCGGTTTGAGTCGGCCAGGGCGGCAAAGGTCTGGGCCAGGTCCGCGTACACCTCGTCGTCCAGGAGCCGCCGCTTCACCTCGGCCACCTTCTCCGGGTTAATGGCGTGGACCTCGCAACGGTCTGAAGTCATCCGGACACTTCTATTTAGCATCTGCGTAATGGCTAAAGTATCTTTATACTACCACCGCCGCCCCAGCCTGTCAAGGCCCCAAGGCTGCCCGGTGCCACGCCCGCCGTGATTGACACCCGGCCGCCCCGGGTTGTACCATTGCCGGCAACACGGCCCGGCGAGCAGAGCCGCGGCCACCCGTACCGGAGAGCACCGGGAGGAGGAGAAAGTGACAGGCCAGGACAGCGCCACGACCGCCCCGTACGACGTGCTGCTGGAGCGGCTCGGGTTTCCCGGCTCAAGCCGGCTGCGCCCCATACTGGAGATGCTGATGAGCCCGGACCAGGCCAGGATGGTGGCAGCCCTGCCGGGCACCGTAGAGGAGGTGGCCGAGCGGACGGGCATAGACGCCGGCCGGGTGCGTGACAGCCTGGACGAGCTCTTTTACAAGGGGGTTGTCTTCCCGCGGGGCGACTTCCGTAACCGCCACTTCTACCGCTTTGCCCGCTCCATCGGCCAGTTCCACGATTCCACCCTGGCCACCGAGCAACTGGATGTCACCAGGGACCGCCCCTTCTTCGAGCTGTGGTACGACTTCGTCAACCACGAGATGTACCCCCATTTCGCCGAGAACTTCCGGCGCGCCGAGCGGCCGTTCCAGCGCATTGTCCCCGCCTACCGGGCCATCAAGGACCTGCCCGGCGTGCTTCCCCACGAAAACTTCCCCGAACTGCTCCGGGCCCAGGAGCTGATTGCGGTGGTACCCTGTTCCTGCCGGCTCTGCACCCATGCCGTCGGCGAGCCGTGCCAGACTCACGACGAGACCAGGCACTGGGTCTGCCTCCAGTTTGGCCGCGGGGCCGACTATGTCATCAGCCGCGGCTCCGGCCGGGAGCTGAGCCTGGCCGAGGCCCTGGAGCTTAACGACATCATCGAAGAATCGGGCCTGCTCCACCTCTGGGCCAACAGCGCCGCCATGACCGGCCCCAAGACAAGCTGCCAGTGCTGCCGTGACTGCTGCATGACGGCCGTTCCCCTGGACCAGGCCGGCCTGCCCCTGGAGACCGCCTGGGCCAAGAGCCGTTACCGGGCCTATGTTGACCAGGACGACTGCTCCGGTTGCCAGAGCTGTCTTGACCGCTGCCTGTTTGATGCCATCGAAATGGTGAAGCCACCCGGTAGCAAGAAATACAAGGCCCTCGTCGACCCTGACAAGTGCTTCGGCTGCGGTGTCTGCGTTGTCGGCTGCAAGGAAGGTGCCCTGCATATGAAGGCCGTCAGGCCGCCGGAGCACATTCCCGCCCCCGCCCGGTAGCCCCCGGCCTGCCTTCAACATGAAACACGCCTCCACGCACAGCCCGGCCGCCAGCATGGTAACGCAGCACCGGCCGGCGCTTCAAATACCCCCGTCCCTGGCCGGGAGCCGTCGGTTGACAGCCGGGCGCTAACACCCCATAATGACAGCAGACCGAACCACCTGCCCGGGGAGTACGAAGTTATGATTGCAGCAAGCAAGCCCGGGCGGTGGCGACAGGTGGCCGTGGTATTGCTCGTTGGTC
>CAZBPZ010000013.1:0-27998 GCA_964493955.1 uncultured Dehalococcoidales bacterium
CGGGCGGCCGGGGAGATGTGGTGGTTATGCCTGTTGATGACCCTGGTGGGCCATTCTGGACTCGAACCAGAGACCTCAGTCTTATCAGGACTGCGCTCTAACCAGCTGAGCTAATGGCCCACCGTACCCGCTATTTTAGGCTAAACCGGCCACCAAACGCAAGTCGTGCCTCCCCCCTATGGTGCCTCAGGCGGTTGCCGGTTGCCAGGTGGCGGGTGCAGCCGCTACAATGGGCGGCAGGTACCGCCAGGGGCCAGGAGGTGCGCCGTGAAGCTGGACGCAGAGAAACTCAGGGAAATGTACACCACCATGCTCCGCATCCGCACCTTTGAAGAGCGGGTCTCCCGTGAGTTTGCCGCCGGCAACATTCCCGGCTTTGTCCACCTCTACATTGGCGAGGAGGCCACCGCCACCGGTGCCTGCGCCGCCCTCCGGCCCGATGACTACATCACCAGCACCCACCGCGGCCACGGCCACCTCATCGCCAAGGGCGGGCGGACCGACCGCATGATGGCGGAGCTCTTCGGCAAGGCCACCGGCTACTGCAAAGGCAAGGGCGGCTCCATGCACATCGCCGATACTGACCTGGGCATCCTCGGGGCCAACGGTATCGTCGGGGCGGGTATCACCATCGCCGGCGGAGCGGCCCTCTCGGCCCGCCGGCGCGGCACCGACCAGGTGGTCGTCTGCTTCATGGGCGATGGCGCCAGCAACCGTGGCACCTTCCACGAGGGCATCAACCTGGCGGCGGTCTGGCAGTTACCCGTCATCTACGTCATCGAGAACAACCTCTATGCCGAGAAGACCCGAATTGCCGATACCTACCGGCTGCCGGACCTCTCCGCCCGGGCCGGCGCCTTCGGCATCCCGGATGTTACCGTTGACGGCAACGACGTCGTGGCTGTCTACGAGGCGGTCAGCGAGGCCGTGGCCCGCGCCCGCCAGGGGAACGGCCCCACCCTGCTCGAGTGCAAGACCTACCGCCAGCACGGCCACTTCGAGGGAGACCCCCAGACCTACAAGCCTCCCGAAGAGGTCGAGGCGTGGCAGAAGCGTGACCCGATTGTAAACTTCCGCCGGGAGCTGCTGCGCACCGGCGTCCTCACCGAAGAGGCAGTCGCCGAGATTGACCGCGAAGTGGCCGCCGAGATAGACGCCGCCGTTGCCTTCGCCGTGGAAAGCCCGGCCCCGGCTCCCGAGGAGACCCTGGAAGACGTATTTGCCTGAAGGAGGCCAGCCGCCAGATGAGAGAGGTTACCTTTACCCAGGCCCAGCGCGAGGCGTTTGACGAGGAACTGGCGCGCGACCCTAATGTCTTCATCATCGGCGAGGACATCGGCGAGCACTGGGGCGGGCCCATGGGACAGTTTCAGGGGCTCTTCGCCAAGTACGGCCCGGAGCGCATCCTGGAGACACCCATCTCCGAGACAGCCATCATGGGGGCGGCCATCGGGGCGGCCGCTACCGGCATGCGGCCCATCGCCGCCATGATGTTCGTTGATTTCCTGGGTGTGGCCGGGGACGAACTCCTCAACCAGCTCCAGATGCGCTACATGTACGGTGGCAAGGTGCGGCTACCCATCACCATTCTGGCCAGCATCGGTGCCGGTGTCTCCGCCGCCGCCCAGCACTCCAAGAGCCTCTTCGGCTGGCTCATGGCCATCAAGGGACTGAAGATAGTCGCCCCGTCCAACCCCTACGATGCCAAGGGCCTCCTCAAGGCAGCCATCCGTGACGACAACCCGGTGGCCTACCTCACCCACAAGCGCCTCGGGGGGCGCCGCACCGCCCCCATACCGGACGAAGAGTACCTGGTGCCCCTCGGCCAGGCCGACATCAAGCGAGAAGGCAAAGACGTTACCGTGGTGGCCACCGCCTTCATGGTGTCACAGGCCCTGGCTGCCGCCGAGACACTGGCTGCCGAAGGCATCAGCCTGGAGGTTATTGACCCGCGCACCCTGGTACCACTGGACACAGAGACGATTCTGGCCTCGGTCCGCAAGACAGGCCGGCTCGTCATCATCAGCGAGGAGCCCCGCACCGGCAGCTGGGCCGCCGAGGTGGCCGCCACCGTGGCGGAAGAGGCCTTCGACTACCTTGATGCACCCATCAGGCGGGTATGTGCGCCGGACACGCCCGTACCGTTCGCGCCAGTGCTGGAGCGCTTCTGGATGCCGGACGCCGAACGCCTGGTAGCAACCGTGCGCCAGCTTTTGCAAACGTCCTGAAGGAAGGTACGCACCGCAGCGGCGGCAGCCGCAGAAGCCGCCGGCCGCCATTACCGGAGCATGGAGGGAAAGATGAGAGTAAAGGACAAGGTTGCCATCGTTACCGGCGGGGCCAAGGGACTGGGCAAAGGCTCCGTCATGTGCCTGGCCAGGGAGGGGGCCGACATCGCCATCATCGATGTTGACGCCGCCACCGCCCGGGAGACCGCCGAGGAGGTGAAGGCCCTCGGCCGGCGTGCCCTCGTCATCGAGGCCGACGTGACCGATAGCGCCCAGGTAAAACGAGCCGTCCAGGAGGTACTGGACTTCTTCGGCCGGATTGACATCCTGGTGAACAACGCTGGCGGCTACCCGACCGAGCTGATGACCGGCGGGCCGGCCATAATAGAGCGCACCGAGGAAGAGTGGGACACCAACTACCGGCTCAACCTCAAGTCACAGGTGCTGATGTGCAACGCGGTGGTGCCCCACCTCGTCAAGCAGAAGAGCGGCAAGATTATCAACATCGCCTCCACCAGCGCCCGAACCCCCTCGATGCTGCTCGTCTGCTACGCTACCGCCAAGGCCGCCGTCGTACACTTTACCCGGCTCCTGGCCCGCGAGCTCGCCAAGGACAACATCAACGTCAACTGCGTCTGCCCCGGCGTTATCTACACCCCGCTCTGGGAGAAGGGGGCCGCCAAGTTCATCGAGACCTTCCAGCTCAAGGACATCACCCCGCGGGAGTTCTTCCTGCAGAACATCGTGGCCGGTGTACCCCTGGGCCGCGAGCAGACGCCGGAAGATATCGGCCACGCCGTGCTCTTCCTTGCCTCGGACGAGGCCCGCAACATCACCGGGCACACGCTGGATGTTGACGGCGGCAGCGCCTTCGTCTAGGCAGCCGCCCGCACCCCGCAGCGGGAAGACCGCCAGAAGCGGAGCCTGGAGACGGGCGGCCGTCGCCGAGCCTGGAGGGCAGCCCCCGGCGGCGCCGATTGACACCCCGGCCCCGCGCCGGTAAGATATTGCCCGTACCATGCTGGCCAAGGTAATGAGCTGCGCCACCATCGGCCTCGAAGGGGTCATCGTCGAGGTTGAGGTGGACATCTCGCCTGGCCTGCCCTCCTTCACCATCGTCGGCCTGCCGGATGCCGCCGTCCAGGAAGCCCGCGAGCGTGTCCGGGCCGCCATCCGCAACTCGGGCTTTACCTTTCCCCTGAAACGCATCGTCGTCAACCTCGCCCCGGCCGACATCAAGAAAGCGGGCCCCAGCTATGACCTGCCCATTGCCGTCGGCATCCTGCTCGGCTCGGAGCAGGTCCCGGGTGACCTGTCCGGCACCGTCTTCCTTGGCGAGCTCTCGCTCGACGGCGGCCTGCGCCACACCCATGGTATCCTGCCAATGGTATCGCTGGCGCAGGCCAAGGGGTTTGCGGACGTCGTGGTACCCCGGGAAGACGCCCGTGAAGCTGCCCTGGTAGACGGCATCCGGGTGCTGCCCTTTGACAGCCTGGCCGGGCTGGCAGACTACCTGCGCGGGGACAGCCCTCCGCCCGAGCCCCCCACCCCCGCCTCCACCGAGGAACCGGCCCCGCTCACCACCGGCACTGACCTGGCCCACATCAAGGGGCAGGAACACGTCAAGCGGGCCCTGGAGGTCGCTGCCGCCGGGGGCCACAACGTCATCATGATGGGCCCGCCCGGCAGCGGCAAGACGATGCTGGCCCGTGCCCTGCCTTCCATCCTCCCCCCGATGACACGTGAAGAGGCCCTGGAGGTTACCAAGGTATACAGCATCAGCGGCCTGCTGCCACCGGACAGCCCGCTGGTACGGCAGCGCCCCTTCCGCGCGCCACACTACACCGTCTCCAACGTGGGGCTGGTGGGCGGCGGGCGGTACCCCCGCCCCGGCGAGGTGAGCCTCAGCCACCGTGGCGTGCTCTTCCTGGACGAGCTGCCGGAGTTCGGCCACTCCCTGCTGGAGCTGTTACGGCAGCCGCTGGAGGACAAGGTCATCACCATCAGCCGGGCGCAGGGGAGCCTGACCTTCCCCGCCAATTTCATGCTGGTGGGGGCCATGAACCCCTGCCCCTGCGGCTACTACGGTGACCCGGTCAAGGAGTGCAAATGTGCCCCGGGCCTGGTCTGGCGTTACCAGAAGCGTATCAGCGGGCCGTTCCTGGACCGGGTGGACATCTTCGTGGACGTGCCGCGGGTGGACTACGAGAAACTGAGTGACGACCGCCCGGCAGAGCCTTCGGCAGAGGTACAGAAACGGGTGGCGGCGACGCGCCGGCAGCAGACGGAACGGTTCCGCGGGAGCCGTATCACCTGCAACGCCGAGATGACCCCCGCCGAGGTGCGGCAGTTCTGCCGGGTGGAGGAAGCCGCCCGCAGCCTGCTGCAGGCCGCCAT
This sequence comes from uncultured Dehalococcoidales bacterium, assembly GCA_964493955.1. Classification (GTDB taxonomy): domain Bacteria; phylum Chloroflexota; class Dehalococcoidia; order Dehalococcoidales; family Fen-1064; genus CAZBPZ01. The sequence goes on from CAZBPZ010000013.1 coordinate 4,626, forward strand.
GCACCAGCTCAATCTCTCGGCGCGTGCCTTCCACCGCATCCTCAAGCTGGCAAGGACAATTGCCGACCTGGCCGGTGCCGAGACCATCGGCCCCGCCCACCTGGCCGAGGCCATCCAGTACCGCCCCCGCAGCCTGCTCTAGCCGCGCCCCCCCGGTTGCACAACAGCCCCCTACCCGTCTATTATCATAGAGGCCCGAATAACGTAACACGGAGGCAAACAGTGAAACTGGCAGACATTAAATGCATCGGCGTGATGGGGGCCGGTGTCATGGGAGGCGGCATATCACAGACAGCCATCCTGCACGGCTACAACGTGATTTGCCGCGACCTGACAGATGAAATCCTGGCCCGTGCCAAGGACACCATCATCAACGGGCGCTTCGGCCTCAAGGGGGGCGTGGAGCGCGGCAAGTACTCCCAGGCCGACATGGAGGCCGCCCTGGCCAGGCTGACACTCACCACCAGGGTGGAAGACCTCAAGGACTGCGACCTTATCATCGAGGCCATCGGCGGCGGCGATACCGGCCAGCTCGAGAGCAAGCCCCTCAAGCTCAAGGTCTTCAAAGAGCTGGACGAGCTTGTCAAGAAGGAGGCGGTCTTTGCCAGCAACACCTCGGTCTTCACCATTGCCGACCTGGCAGCTGTCACCAACCGCAAGGACAGGTTCATCGGCATGCACCTCTTCAGCCCGGCCAACATCATGAAGCTGGTGGAGGTCATCTACACCCCCGATACGTCCGAAGAGACCATCCAGCTGATAGAGGACCTGGCCCGAAGCTGGGAGAAGACACCGGTACGTGTCAAGGATGTGCCGGGGGACACGGGGTTTGTCGGCAACCGCATCTTCGGGGCGGCCCGGCGCGAGGCCATCAAGATTGTGGAAGAGGGTATCGCCACGCCGGAAGACGTTGATACCGTCATGATGCTCGGCTTCAACTGGCCGGCCGGCCCGCTGGGCATGGGGCGTGGTGCCCGCTCCGGCTGGAAGTAAGGCCCCGGGGACATCAGTCAAAGCAAAGCGCGCCCCCACCGCCATAGTGGGGGCGCCAGGCTGGCTTTTTCACTATCAGCCCCGGGCGGGCGGCCCCCACCGCCATAGCGGGGGCGCCACGCGTTCTACGAGGTTGATGGGGTGAGATATATCGTCCCCACCGCCATAGTGGGGGCGCCACCCTATCTTCTGACCACTTCAGGTCAGCGGGGACGCCTAGGCAATGAGGCCGAAGACCGCCCCGACCACGGCGATAACCAGCCCCACGGCGATGGTTATCCAGCCGCCGATTTTTATGGCCCCCGGCTCGGGGCGCAGGGGCCACCGTGAAAAGAACTCCCGCAGGTCACGACGCGCCGTCAATGACTCATAGTACCGGCGCTCCTCACGCCGGCCCCAGAAGACCACACCGAGCCCCAGAAGCACGAAACCGGCGCCGACCACCAGCGTGGTCAGCCAGCCCTGCCACACCATCCTCTCACCTCCTGCAAGGAATCAGGGGCGGCCCGCCCGCCGGAGCCGCCGAGAAGGCGGCCACCGGGGGAGGGAGGGTGCCAGGTGGGAGCCTGCCTACTTTACCTCTACGGTAGCCCCGGCCTCTTCCAGCTTGGCCTTGATGGACGCCGCCTCGTCCTTGCTGATGCCCTCTCTGACCGGCTTGGGAGCGCTTTCCACCAGGTCCTTCGATTCCTTCAGGCCAAGCGAGGTTATCTCCCGTACCGCCTTGATGACATTAATCTTGTTGGCCCCGAAGTCCTTGAGGATAACCGTGAACTCGGTCTGCTCCTCTTCCTCGGCGGCGGCCGCCTCGGCACCGGCCGCGGCGACACCGGGCGCTGCCACGGCCACCGGTGCCGCGGCGCTCACGCCAAACTCCTCTTCCAGTGCCTTGACCAGCTCGGCCAGCTCAAGCACCGTCATGCTCTTGATGGCCGTCATTATATCATCAAGCTTTGACTTCCCGCTTGCCTTGCCGGTTGCTCTGGCCCGGGGCTTTTTCTCTTCGGCCGCCGCTTCGGCCGCTGCTTCCTGAGTTACCTTGGCTTCCTCTTCAGCCACTTTGTTCTCCCTCCAGTTGTTTGATTCTACCCTGCAAGACCACTGCCAGGCCGCGCAGGGGGCCGGCAAGGACCCCCACAAGCCCGGTAAGGGGTGCCTTCATACCCCCCAGCACCTGGGCGATGAGGACCTCGCGCGAGGGCAGCCGGGCCAGTGCGTTCACCTCGGCCGCCGTCAGCAGGCGCCCCTCCAGGTAGCCCCCGGTAATGGCGGCCGTCGTGCCGGCGGTGCGAATAAAATCGGCCACGGCCCGGGCCACCGCCACCGCATCCCCATCACCGAAGGCCACCGCCACCGGCCCCACGAACGCCTCCGCCAGCTCCGGCCGCTCAAGACGCGCCGCCGCAAAACGGGCGAGTGTATTCTTGACGACACGGTAAGAGCCGCCCGCCGCCTGCACCTGGCGGCGCAGCGCCGTAATCTGGGCGTTGCTCAGGCCCCGGTAATCAGTCAGCACGGCAATGCTGCAATCAGCGAACGCCTTTTCCAGCTGGCTGATTATCCGGGCCTTCTTTTCTTTTGCTGCGGACAAATCTTCACCCCCTACTTCAGGCCGGCCAAAGAAAAAGGCCCCTGTGCCATTCGCACAAAGACCTCGCCTTCCCTGGCCCACCACCCCTGGCAGCGGTGCCATCTGGATAAAGGTCCTCGGCGGGCACAAATTTTAAGCCGCCGGCCGGTGCCGGAGCGGTCACCCGCTGTCTGCGGACTCCATTTCCGCTGGATTTATTTCACCATACACCCCCCGGCGTCCCACCCCGGGGGGGCCGCCCGGGGGCCGCCGCCTCGCAGCAGCCCCCCACGGTCTCAGTTCACCAAACCAAGGCCCGGGGCCCCGCTTAGGCCTCCTCGAGCCCGACAATGCCCACAAAGATGGCACAGCCGGCCGGGCTACCACCCAGGTTATGTGTCAGGCCCAGCTTGGGGTTCTTAATCTGGCGTGACGGCTGGCCGGGGTTCAGCATCTCGTCTGCCTTGCCCTGGAGCTGCTTGTACATCTCGTAAATCATGCGGATACCGCTGGCCCCGATGGGGTGCCCGAAGCACTTCAGGCCGCCATCCGGCTGTACCGGCAGCCCGCCATCCAGGTCAAAGAACCCGTTCTCGATGTCATCCCTCACCTTGCCGCGCTCGCTGAAGCCCAGGTCCTCCATCGTGACAGCCTCGGTGATGGAGAAGCAATCGTGCACCTCGGCCATGCTTATCTGCTGGCGCGGGTTGGTGATGTCGGCTTCCTTGTAGGCCCGGGCGGCGGCGTGCACCGTGGCCGGCACGTGCAGGTAGTCAAACTTGGTGTTGAAGTTACCGTCACGCGGGGCCATGGCAATCTGCAGCGCCTTGACAAACACGGGCGGCTCCTTGCCCTTGCGCAGGCTCTTGGCAATCTCCGGCGTGGTGACGATGGCTGCCGCCGAACCATCACTGACGCCACAGCAGTCGTACAGGCCCAGCGGCCAGGCCACCATCGGCGCATTGAGGATGGTCTCCATGCTCACCTCACGCTGGAAGTGGGCCTTCTTGTGGCGGGCACCGTTGGCATGGCTCTTCCACGAGACCCGGCCAATCATGTGCTTACCTTCCTCAAAGCTCAGGCCGTACTTGGCAAAATAGGTGGTGGCCAGCATGGCAAACTGTGCCGGCGGCGGGCCAGAAGCCCCGGCCAGCATGCCGTGGCCCGGCCCGGGGACACTGCCATCCGTCAGACCACTGATGCCGCTGTCCTTGAACTTGTCCACGCCGATGGCCAGCACGATGTCATGAATGCCGGCGGCCACCGCATAGCAGGCGTTGCGGAACGCGTCCGAGGCCGTGGCACAGGCGTTCTCCACGCGGGTGATGGGAATGTACTGGAGCCGGAGCGGTTCCGAAAGGGTCATCCCGGTGGCGCCAGTGGTGGTGCCAAGCCAGGCTGCCTCAATATCCTTGGGCTCAATCCCGGCATCTTCAAAAGCCTCGTAAGCGGCCTCTACCAGCAGGTCGTTGACGCTGGCATCCCAGCGCTCGCCGAACTTGGTGCAGCCCATGCCGGCGATGGCAACTCTGTTTCTGATACTCCCTGCCATCTCTCAATACCTCCCTCGACCGGCCGTCTCAGCCGGCCCAACTGCTTAGTCTCTTACCGGTTTGCACTTCCAGAAATAGCTGGGGGTAACACCGCCGTGGACCTTGCGGAAGGTCATCTCCACCTTCATGCCCACCTTGCACTCCTCGGGGTCACGGTCAACCATGTCAAAGAAGCCGCGGCCACCGCCCTCGAAGTCCACCACGGTGCGCGTCGCGGGCGGGTCGATGCCGCCGCCCAGATAGTCGTGGCTGAAGCTGACCACCGAGCCGCGCTTGTCGGCAAAGCGGTACGGGTCGAACTCGTCCTTGGCCTGGCACTCCAGGCAGACATGGGCGCGCATGGAGCTAGAAGTGAGGAAGAGCTGGGCCGTGCCGCAGCGCCGGCACTTGAAACCGTAGAGCGGCAGGCCGGTGTGACGCTCACGCCACTCGGCTGACATCGAGACACCCCCCATGGGGCGCCCCCCGCCCGGCGAGACGGGAACCATGTCGCGCCAGCGCAGGTACTTGCCATAGTTGTCCAGCTCACGCCGGATGGCAAGGTGCCCCTTGACACCGCGGCCCTTCCGGACCTTCTGGATGTTCTCATTCACCTGGAAGACCATGGCGTCGCAGCCGTTACCCCAGGTCAGCACCAGGATGCGGTCACCCGGCTTGGCGTCCTCAAGGGCGGAGACAAAAATCATGAAGGGCAGGGCCGTACCGGTGTTACCAACGTTGTCCAGCAGCGGGTCCTGTAGCTGCTCCGGAGCGAAGCCAAGGGTCCTGGCCAGGGTTGACAGCGCCCGCATGTTGGTGCCGTAGATGCAGACCTTGGTGAAGTCCTTGGGGGTGAGGTTAAGCTTTTCCATGACACCCCGGGCGGCCTGCACCGGGATTTTAGCGTAGCCCTCGTCCCGACCGAAACGGTCTTCCCAGGCCCGCAGGTACTTGTCCCCCGGTACCCGCCAGTAGTCGGCCAGGTCTTCCGATAGTGTGTAACTGCCCACCAGCTCCACGGCCACGTTATCGTTGCCGATGAGAAACGCCGCCGCACCATCACCCACCTGTTGCTCAATCTCGGTGGTGGCCGCCCCCAGGCGACAATCGGCCGCAACCACCAGCACACTCCCGAGCGAACCGGCCTTCACCGCGTCCAGGGCCGAGAACAGCGCCTGGGCACCTGCCCGCAGGCAGTTGGAGAAGTCCGCGTTGCGCGCGTCGCAGCGGAAGTCAAGCGCGGTTGACACGATGGTGGCGTTGAGGCGCTCCTCGTAGGGGACAGTGGTACTGGCCAGGTAGAGGGCATCAATCGTCTTCGGGTCCACCCCCTGGGTGCTGTCAAAACCAGCGGCGACCGCCATCGTAACAGAGTCCTCATCGAAGCCGGCCACTGCCTTTTCCCCCCGTCCTCCCCCTCTGCCCCAGGCAGCGTTTATAACGCTACGGGGCAGCCGATAGTAGGGAACGTAGGCTCCAAAAGACACAATACCTGCCATCTCTCCTCCATTAGGTTGTATTACCACGCCATCGGGCCGGCCCGCCGGACCCACCCCGGGCCACCCCGAACCTGCCAGACTATTGTGCTACGCCGTGGCGGGCATGTCAACCGGAAGCCAGGGCAAGAGTGGACCTCAAGTCAAGCTTGATACCGGGGCCCATCGTGGTGGTGAGGTAGGCAGAGCGCACGTACTGGCCCTTGGCACCACTGGGCTTGGCCTTAACAATCGCCTCCACCACCGCCGCCAGGTTGCCCAGGAGCTTCTCGCTGTCAAAGCTGACCTTACCAATCGGCAGGTGTATGATGGCGGTCCGGTCAAGCCTGAACTCAACCCGACCCTTGCGGGCATCTTCAATGACGCGCGGCAGGTCTTCGGCCGCCACCACCGTCCCGGACTTCGGGTTCGGCATCAGCCCGCGGCGTCCCAGGATACGCCCCAGCCTCCCCACCCGCCCCATCATGTCCGGGGTGGCAATCGCCACGTCAAACTCAAGCCAGCCGTCCTCTATCTTCTTGGCCAGGTCATCCCCGCCCACGTAGTCAGCCCCGGCTGCCTCGGCAATCCGCGCCGCTTCACCCTGGGCGAAGACAAGTACCCTCACGGGTTTACCCAGGCCGTGGGGCAGCAGGGCAACGCCGCGCAATTGCTGGGCGGCGTTGCGCGGGTCGAGCCCCATGCGCAGGTGGAGCTCCACCGTCTCGTCAAACCTGGCCGAGGCAGTCTGCCTGACCAGCTCCACCGCTTCCTGCGGGGAGTAGGCCCGCACCCGGTCTACCACCGCCAGGGCTGCCTGGTACCGCTTACCGTGTTTCGTCATGTCTCCTCTATCTCGATACCCATGCTGCGCGCCGTCCCGGCAACGATGCGCTCGGCCGCCGCCAGCGTGGTGGCATTCAGGTCCTTGGCCTTGGCCTCGGCAATCTCGCGCAGCTTCTGGCGCGAGAGGCGGGGCAGGCTCTCCCGCCCGGGCGTAACCGCACCCTTCTCCAGCCCGAGGGCCTTCTTCAGCATGTCAGCCGTGGGCGGGGTCTTGGTAACAAACGTGAAGGAGCGGTCCTCGTAGACGGTAATCTCGGCCGGGATAATCAGGCCGGCCTGCGAGGCAGTGCGCTCGTTGTACTCCTTGCAGAAGGCCATGATGTTGATGCCGTGCTGGCCCAGCGCCGGCCCCACCGGCGGCGCCGGCGTGGCCTTGCCGGCCTCAATCTGCACCTTGATTACGGTCAGGACTTTTTTCCTTGCCAATTTACCTCCAGTGCCGGCCTAGAGCTTCTCCACCTGCAGGAAGTCAAGCTCCACCGGCGTCTCCCGCCCGAACAGGGTCAGCAGCACTTTCACCTTGCCCTTGTCCGCCCCAACCTCGTCAACGATACCCACGAAGTCAGCGAAGGGGCCATCCGTCACCCGGACACTCTGGCCCGGCCGGAAGCCCACCTTGACCCGCGGCGTCTCGGCCCGCATCTGCTTCAGAATCTGCTCTGCCTCTTCGTCAGACAGGGGCACCGGCTTGCCCCCGCTGCCCACGAAACCGGTCACGCCGGGGGTGTTACGCACGATGCTCCAGCTATCATCCGTCAGCCGCATCTCCACCAGGACATAGCCCGGTAATATCTTGCGGGCAACATTGCGCCGCTGGCCGCCCCGTATCTCCACCTCTTCCTCGGTGGGGACCACCACCTGCGCGATGTCATCGGCCGCATCCATAAACTTGATGCGCTGCTCCAGGTTCTTCTTGACACGCTCTTCGTACCCGGAGTAGGTATGGATGGCGTACCACTGCTTCCCGTTCTCGCTCACGGCCACTCCCCCGGCACCTACCTGCCCAGCAAGGCGTTTACCAGGGCACTAAAACCAAGGTCTATCACGCCCAGAATTGCCCCCACGGTAACTGTCACCAGCAGTACCAGCCCGGTAAGATAGGCCAGCTCGCGCCGGCTCAGCCAGGTAACCTTTTTCATCTCGGCGATGGTCTCAGCAATGAAGGCAAACCGTGAGGGACGCCGTGGGACCGCCGCCGACCTTGCCGCCTTCCGGGCAGCCCGTCCTGCCGGCGCGCCGGCACGCTTCTGGCTGGTACGTTTTGCAGGCATCTTGTGCGCCTCGCAGCGCTTACCGCACCTCCCGGTGGAGAGTGTGCCCCCGGCAGCGCGGGCAGTATTTCTTCAGCTCCAGGCGCTGCGAGTCATTGCGCCGGTTCTTGGTTGACGTATAGTTGCGCTCCCGGCACTGCGAACAGGCCAGCGTGATAATTACGCGCGCATCAGTCTTTCTGGCCATTACTATTCAAGTATCTTGGTGAAGGTACCGGCGCCGACGGTGCGGCCGCCCTCGCGAATGGCGAAGCGCAGGCCTGGCTCCAGGGCCACCGGGTAGAGCAACCTTACCTTCATGGTCACGTTGTCCCCCGGCATCACCATCTCAACACCCTCCGGCAATTCAATCGTACCGGTGACGTCGGTGGTGCGGATGTAGAACTGGGGACGGTAGCCGTTGAAGAAAGGCGTGTGCCGGCCCCCCTCCTCCTTGCTGAGGACGTAGACCTGGGCCTCGGCGTAGGTATGCGGGCTGATGGTCCCCGGGGCCGCCAGCACCTGGCCACGCTCTACCTCGTCGCGGTCAACCCCGCGCAGCAGCACACCGATGGCATCACCCGGCTCGGCCTCGTCCAGCACCTTGTGGAACATCTCCAGGCCGGTAACAACCGTGCGGCGGGGCTCATGGTGCAGGCCAACGATTTCAACCTCATCGCCAACCCTGAGGGTGCCCCGTTCCACCCTTCCGGTGGGAACGGTACCGCGCCCCTTGATGCTGAAGACATCCTCGATTGACATCAGGAACGGCTGGTCCTTGGGCCGCACCGGCGTGGGGATATACTCGTCCACGGCGTCCATAAGCTGCAGAATCTTGCCGCACCACTCGCACTCCCGCTTGCCGCAGCCGCACTCGAGTGCCTTCAGAGCGCTGACCCTCACCACCGGGATTTCATCACCCGGGAAGTTGTACTTGGAAAGCAGCTCGCGGAGCTCCATTTCCACCAGCTCCAGAAGCTCCTCGTCGTCCATCATGTCAACCTTGTTCAGGGCGACGACAATGCTCGGCACCTCAACCTGGCGGGCCAGCAGGACGTGCTCGCGCGTCTGAGGCATCGGGCCATCCGGGGCGCTGACTACCAGAATCGCCCCGTCCATCTGGGCGGCACCGGTAATCATGTTCTTGATGAAGTCCGCATGACCGGGGCAGTCGATGTGGGCGTAATGCCGCTTGGCCGTCTCATACTCAATGTGGGCAATGGCAATCGTCAGGCCACGTGCCTTTTCTTCCGGCGCGTTGTCAATGCTGTCAAAGGTACGGACCTCAGTCTGCGTACCTGCCTGGTGCAAGACGTACGTTATGGCCGATGTCAGGGTTGTCTTGCCGTGGTCAACGTGCCCGATGGTACCCACATTGCAATGTGGCTTGGTCCTCTCAAACTTCTTCTTTGCCATCAAATCCCCCTTACTAACTACAAGCCCACAACCAGATTCGAACTGGTGACCCCGTTCTTACCAAGAACGTGCTCTACCGACTGAGCTATGTGGGCGTCCGTCAACTGGCACAAGTCTTATTATAGCGGATAGCGGCTGATTGTCCAAGATGGTGGAGGGGGCAGGATTCGAACCTGCGTAGCCCTTAGGGCGACAGATTTACAGTCTGTTCCGATTAACCACTCCGGCACCCCTCCAGATGCCATCTTCACCGGTCTGTCCCAGCCCGAGAGGGGATTCGAACCCGCTAACCTACCGATTACAAGTCGGTTGCGCTACCGTTGCGCCACTCGGGCACGCTGGCGGGACAGCCCCGCTGCAGAACCGGTGTATTATAAAGACCGGCCAGGCGAATAGTCAAATCTGGTAGCGCATACGGGATTCGAACCCGTGATCTCCTCCTTGAGAGGGAGGTGTCCTAACCGCTAGACGAATGCGCCCCGCACGTCACGCACTGACAGTAAGACTTTACCATATGGAAGACCACCAGACAAGCTCCCGCCGCCGGCACCACCCTGCCGGCCGGGCCGGGGTGGCCCTTCGTCCGCCTCATTTTGCAAAAACTCCCCGGTCCCGTCATTCTAGCACGGTCAGGCTGCCACACCCACCCCGGGACAGCTTCCCGGCCCCGGCGGCAGATTGACAGGCCACCACCGACAATAATATCATTGCCAGCACGGGCCGGGTACAGGGGGCCGATTACAGACCCCGGCAGTAGGGAAAGGCCGGACCACCCGGGGCCCGCTCACCGACTCCATGACAGACAGAAAAACAGACTCGCTCCTCGGACCCTTCCGTGTACTGGACCTCACGGACGAGAAGGGTGTCCTCTGTACCAAGCTGCTGGCCGACTTCGGGGCCGACGTCATCAAGGTTGAGCCGCCGGGTGGAGACCCGATGCGCCGCATCGGCCCCTTCTACCACGACGAGGTACACCCGGAAAAGAGCCTCTTCTGGTTCACCTTCAACACCAGCAAGCGCAGCATCACGCTGGATATCACCCGCCCCGAGGGCCAGGAGCTTCTCCGGCGGCTTGTGGCCACCGCCGACTTCCTGGTGGAGTGCTTTCCGCCCGGCTACCTGGATGGCCTGGGGCTGGGCTACCCCGCCCTCAGCCGGCTGAATCCCCGCCTGGTGATGACCTCCATCACCCCGTTCGGCCAGACGGGGCCCTACCGTGACTACCGCGCCACGGACATCGTGGGCCTGGCCATGGGCGGCCTCCTCTACCTCAACGGGGAGCCGGGGCGCCCGCCGGTGCGGGTGCGGGCCTCCCAGGCCTACGCCCAGGCCGGGGTCCAGGCCGCCGCCACCACCATGGTGGCCCACTACTACCGGCAGACCACCGGCCGCGGCCAGCACGTTGACGTCTCCATGCAGGAGGCCATCAGCAACACGCTGGATACCGCCCAGCAGGCCTGGGACCTGCAGCGGATGGTCTACCGGCGCTCCGCCCCCTTCCGCCCCCTCGGTGAGTTCCTGCTGCGCTGTGTCTACCCGTGCCAGGATGGCTACGTGGCCTGCTGGAACCCGGAGGAACTGGCCGTCATCCGCGACTGGATGGACGAACACAAGATCCCCTACGACCAGGCCGAGATGGAGCGCTGGATTGAGCTCCGGCAGAAGATTGCCGACGGCGAGACAACGCTCAATGAGAGCTTCACCCAGGAAGAAATCATCCGCATGCAGGAGACACGCCTGCCCCTGCTGGCCCGCCTCACCCGCCAGGAAATCTATGACAGGGCCGTGGAGCTCGGTTTTGGCTGGGCGCCCGTCAACACCCCGAAGGACCTGCTGGAGAGCCCGCAGCTGGCCGCCCGGCAGTACTACGTCGGCGTGGAGCACCCCGAGCTGGGTGAGACCATAACCTACCCCGGTGCCCCCTGCAAGCTGAGCCGGACACCCTGGCGCATCTGGAACCGGGCACCCCTCATCGGCGAGCACAACCGCGAAATCTACCTCGGCGAGCTCGGGCTGAGCCCGGACGAGCTGGCACAACTGGAGCAGGCCGGGGTAGTGTAAAGGCAACATGTCCGAAGACCAACCGTTCGCTGGAATCAGGGTGGTGGACTTCTCCTGGTACGTCGTCGGGCCGAGGACGGCGCTCTACCTGGCGGAGTTCGGGGCCGAGGTGATACGTGTTGAATCAACCCTGAGCCCGGACGGCCTGCGCCGCTCTGGCCCGTTCAAGGACGGCATCAACGGCCCGAACCGCAGCGGCTACTTCAATAACCAGAACCCCAACAAGTACGGCATTACCCTCAATCTCAAGCACCCGAAGGCGGTGGAGCTGGCCCTCCGGCTGGTGGCCCGGGCGGACGTGGTGCTGGAGAGCTTCACCCCCGGCGTGATGGAACGCTTCGGGCTGGGCTATGATGACATACGCCGGGTCAGGCCGGATATCATCATGATAAGCATGGGGGCACAGGGGCGGGGCGGCCCCTACTCCCACCACAGCGCCTTCGGCCATGTCCAGCAGGCCCTGTGCGGGGTCAACCACCTTACCGGCTGGCCCGACAGCTACCCCACCGGCTGCCACGGGCCGTACACCGACTTTTTTGTACCCCACATCGCCGCCACCGCCGTCATTGCGGCGCTGGACTACCGCCGGCGCACCGGCCAGGGGCAGTACATCGAGCTGTCACAGCTTGAGGCCTCAATCCACTGCCTTGAGACCGCCATTCTGGACTATACCGTCAACCGCCGCCAGCAGGTACGCAGCGGCAACCGCCACCCCGAGGCAGCGCCCCACGGCGCCTACCGCTGCCGGGGTGAAGACCGCTGGTGCGCCCTGGCGGTCTTCACGGACGAGGAGTGGCGGGCCTTCGGCGGTGCCATCGGCAACCCGCCCTGGACCCATGACCGGCGTTTCGCCACCCTGGCGGGCCGGCTCGAACACGCCGATGAGCTGGACAGGCTGGTGGAGACCTGGACGCTCCAGCACACGAGCGGGGATGTCATGCGGCGGCTTCAGGCCGCCGGCGTACCCGCCGGCATGGTCCAGGACGCCCGTGACCTGCACGCTGACCCGCAGCTCCAGCACCGGCAGCACTACACCGTGCTTGACCACCCCGAGACCGGCCCCGCCACCTACGACACCGCCGCCGGTAAGCTGTCACTGACACCGGGCCGCCTCACCCGGCCGGCCCCCTGCCTGGGCGAGCACAACCAGTACGTCTGCGGGGAGCTCCTCGGCATTTCGGACGAGGAGTTCGTGACCCTGCTGGCCGAGGGTGTCTTCGAGTAGCCGGCCGGGGCCAGCCACGTGGCCACCTACTCCCCCGCCACCTGCACCACGATTTCCCGCCGGCGCGGGCGGTTATCAAAATCAACCAGCACTATCTGCTGCCAGGTACCCAGGCAGAGACGCCCCCCTTCAAACGGGAGCACCAGCGAGGCCCCCAGCAGCGACGCCCGAACGTGCGAGAAGCCATTACCATCGCCCCAGCGGCCGTCATGCTCGTAGCGCTCGTCCCGCGGGACCAGCCGCTCCCAGGCGCGGCGGAAATCGGCCACCAGGCCCGGCTCGTGCTCGATGGTGGTAATGCCGGCGGTGGAACCAGCCACAAAGACCGTGACCGTGCCGTCCCGCGCCCCGGAGTCCCGTAACTGCTGTGCCACCTGCGGGGTGATGTCCTGAATATCGCACTCGCCCCGGGTGTTGACCTGGATCCGGCGTGTAACAATCATGGCAGCGGCACCTCCTGCCGGCTAGTGATGGAAAAGCCGCTTGCCGGAAAAGACCATCACCATGCCGTAGTCGTTGCAGGCGGCAATTACCTCGGCGTCCCGCACCGAACCGCCCGGCTCGATGACATACTCAACCCCGCTCTGGTGGGCCCGGTCAATGCAGTCCCGGAACGGGAAAAAGGCGTCGGAGCTGAGGCATACCCCCCGCATCCGGTCAAGCCACTGGCGTTTCTCCTCAGGTGTCAGCCGCCGTGGCACCCGGGTAAAGCAGGCCTCCCAGTACGACCGCTCTACCCCGCTCAGCTCGTCCTGCAGGAAGAGGTCAATGGCATTGTCCCGTTCCGGCCGGCTGATGGCCTTCCGCCACGGCAGCTCCAGCACGGCGGGGTGCTGCCGCAGGAACCAGCGGTCGGCCTTGGCCGCCGCCAGCCGGGTGCAGTGAATGCGTGATTGCTGCCCGGCGCCGAGGCCGATGGCCTGGCCGTCCACCGCGAAGCCAACCGAGTTTGATTGCGTGTACTTGATGGCAATGGTGGCTACTATCAGGTCGCGCCGGGCGGCCGGCGGGATGTCTTTCCGCCCGGTGACGGCGTTACCGAGCAGGCCTTCGTCCACCACCAGGTCATTACGCCTCTGCTCAAAGGTCACCCCGAAGACATCGCGCCTTTCCAGCGGCGGCGGTTCGTAGGTGGCATCTATCTGCACCACGGGGTAGCGCCCGCCCTTCTTCCTGCTCAGTAGCTCGAGCGCCGCCGGCTCGTAGCCGGGGGCAATAACCCCGTCCGATACCTCGCGGCTGATGAGGCGGGCCGTCGGCAGGTCCACCGTGTCGCTCAGGGCCACCCAGTCACCGTAGGACGAAAGGCGGTCGGCCCCGCGGGCACGGGCGTAGGCCGTCGCCAGCGGTGAAAGCTCAAGCCCCTCCACGAAGTAGGCCCGCCTCAGGGTATCGCTCAGGGGCACGGCCACCGCCGCCCCGGCCGGGCTGACGTGCTTGAAAGAGGCCGCCGCCGGCAGCCCGAGTACCTGCTTCAGCTCACGCACCAGCTGCCACGAATTGAGAGCGTCCAGCATGTTGATGTACCCCGGCGAGCCGTTCAGCACCGCAAAGGGCAGGTCACCCCCGGACACGAAGACCCGGGCCGGCACCTGGTGGGGATTGGTACCGTACCGGAGAGGGAGCTGACTTTCAGCCATTATGTAAACCTCCTTGTGATTGGTGTGGCACTGGCCGCTAGAAGAAGACCATTTCCTGCCAGAGCACTTCCGAGAGCTCAAACACGGGCCCATCCGTGCAGACCTGCTTCAGCCCGCGGCGGGTGCGTATGGTGCAGCCGTAACACACCCCGAAGCCGCAGCCCATCCTGGTCTCGATTGATACCTGCACCGGCTTCTGCCTGAGCTGGGGCATCACCGCCAGGGTATGGAACATCGCCAGCGGCCCGCAGGCGGCCACGAAATCGGCCAGCGGCAGGTGTTCTGCGACAAGCTCGGTTATCATGCCGTGGTGACCGGTGCTGCCATCCTCGGTGGCGGCCACCTCGGTCACCCCCGCCGGTAGCGGGCAGCGGCCATCACCCGACGTACCGTAAAGGAAGGTCACCTCCCGGCCCTGCCCCAGCGCCTCCTCGGCCAGGAAATAGAGCGGTGCCACCCCGATGCCGCCGGCCACCAGCAGGACATGGCGCGCCACCTCCGGCAGGCTGAAGCCGTTGCCGAGCGGCCCGAGGACATCAAGCTCCTCCCCCGGCTGGCGCTGTGCCAGCCAGGCCGTGCCCGTACCCACCACGTTGAAAAGAAGCGCAAAGCGGTTACCCTCAACCCGGTGAAAGCTGAAGGGACGGCGCAGCACCGTCTCCTCGCCGCAGCGCACCATGATGAACTGGCCGGGCCGGGCCGCCCGCGCCAGGGACGGACACTCAAGCCACATGAGGTGGATGCCGGGTGCAACCGCCTCCAGCGAAGCGACCGGTACCGACAGCAGCTCCACGGCTAGGCCCCCCGCCGGTATTCAGACAGCGGCCGCGCGCTGGTGGCCGGTGCCCCACCCGCCAGCGTTTCCACGGCCACCCGGGCAGTATCGAGCGAGGTAAAGCACGGGATGCGCCGCTCGGCGGCAGCGCGCCGGATGTGAAACCCGTCCCGCAGGGCACTGGTGCCGCCGGTAATGGTGTTGAGCACTCCGCTCACGGTACCGCTCCGGATGACGTCCAGCACGTTGGGGTGCCCTTCGCTCAGCTTCTTGGTTATCATGGTGACCGGCAGGCCCACGGCACCTATCAGGGCGGCCGTACCCTCGGTAGCGTAGAGGTGATAGCCCGCCTCGTGCAGGCGGCGGACGATGGGAAGCGCCTCGGCCTTGTCACGGTCGGCGATACTGAGAAGGATACCGCCTTCGGGTGGCAGCATCAACCCGGCGGCCTGGAGTGCCTTGGCCAGGGCCGCCCCGAAGGTGCGGTCTATCCCCATCACCTCGCCGGTGGACTTCATCTCCGGCCCGAGGTAGGTGTCAACTCCGGCCAGCTTGGACATGGAGAAGACCGGCGCCTTGACGCCTACCAGCGGCCTCTCCGGGTAGAGGCCGGTCTCGTAGCCCTGCTCCCTGAGGCTGTGGCCGAGCATCACGCCCACGGCCAGGCGGACCATGGGCACCCCCGTGACCTTGGAGATGAACGGGATGGTGCGACTGGCGCGGGGGTTTACCTCCAGCACATAAACCGTTGCCTCGCGCACCGTTCTCCCGGGCACAATCACAAACTGGATGTTCATCAACCCTCTGACCTGCAGCCCCAGGCCGATGCGCACCGTATAGTCCACGATTGTCTGGACCTCGGACTCGGTCAGGTTCACTCCCGGGTAGACCGCCATTGAGTCGCCGCTGTGCACCCCCGCTCGCTCGATGTGCTCCATGATGCCGGGGATGAAGACCCGCTCACCGTCGGCTACGGCATCAACCTCCACCTCCTTGCCCACCAGGTACTTGTCAATAAGCACGGGGTGGCCGGTATCCAGGTCCACTGCCTGGCGCATGTACTGGACCAGCTCGCTGGCGTTCTGGACTATCTCCATTGCCCGGCCGCCGAGAACATAGCTGGGGCGCACCAGTACCGGGTAACCGATAAGCCCGGCCACATTGAGGGCCTCATCCACCGAGGTAACACCGGCCCCGGGTGGCTGCGGAATGCCCAGGTTGCTGAGGAAGTTCTCGAAGCGGCGGCGGTCCTCGGCCAGGTCTATCACATCAGCATCGGAGCCGATGAGCGGCATCCCGGCCCGCTGCAGGGGGGCCGCCAGGTTGATGGCCGTCTGGCCGCCGAACTGGGTTATCGAAGGGGTAACGTGGTTCCCTCCGGCACCCTCGTTCTCCAGAATGTCACGGATACTCTCCTCGTGCAGCGCCTCAAAGTAGAGGCGGCTGCTGGTATCAAAGTCGGTCGAGACCGTCTCCGGGTTGGAGTTGACCATGATGCTGCTGTAACCCGCCTCCTGGAGGGCCCAGGCAGCGTGCACGCTGCAGTAATCGAACTCAATCCCCTGGCCGATGCGAATCGGCCCACTGCCGACAACCAGCGCCTTATCACCGGCCAGGGGTGCGGCCTCATTCTCCTGCTCGTAGGTGCCATAGAAGTAAGGGGTAGCAGCCTCGAACTCGGCGGCGCAGGTATCAACCATCTTGTAGACCGGCCGGATATTCCAGTCGTGGCGGAGCTGCCGTACCTGCTCCGGCAGGCGGTCGGCCAGGGTGCCAATCTGCTCGTCGGAGAAGCCGAGGCGCTTGGCCTGCCACAGCAGCTCCGGCGTGAGCGGCTGGCTGAGCAGCCGCCTCTCCATCTCAACGATGTTGCGCAGCTTGTTGATAAACCAGGGGTCTATCCGGGTGCGCTCAACAATCTGCGCGGGGGTGAAGCCGCGGCGCAGGGCGGCCATGATGGCCCAGAGGCGCAGGTCATTGGGGTGGAGGGGAAAGTCAGACAGGTCAGACGCCGTGCTCCAGGCGCGGTCCTCCCAGAGCAGGGAGCGCCGGCCAAACTCAAGGGAGTGCACCGCTTTCTGCAGGGCCGCCTCAAAGGAGCGGTCAATCGCCATGACCTCGCCGGTGGCCTTCATCTGGGTGCCGATGACGCGGTCACCGGAGGCAAACTTATCGAAGGGCCAGCGCGGTATCTTGAGGACGCAGTAGTCCAGGGCTGGCTCGAAGGAGGCCAGCGTCTTGCCGGTGACGGCGTTGGGAATCTCGTCGAGCCGCTTGCCCACCGCTATCTTGGCCGCAACCCGGGCAATCGGGTAGCCGGTGGCCTTGCTGGCCAGGGCCGAGCTGCGGCTGACACGCGGGTTGACCTCGATGACATAGTAGCGGCTGCTCGCCGGGTCAAGTGCCATCTGGATGTTGCAGCCGCCCTCAATCCCCAGGGCACGGATTATCCTGAGGCTGGCGGTGCGCAGCATCTGGTATTCCTTGTCTGTCAGCGTCTGGCTGGGGGCCACCACGATGCTGTCGCCGGTGTGCACTCCCATGGGGTCAAGGTTTTCCATGTTACAGACGGTGATGCAGTTATCAGCCCCGTCCCGCATGACCTCGTACTCAATCTCTTTCCATCCCACCACCGATTCTTCCACCAGCACCTGGTTGATGGGGCTGGCCGCCAGCCCGGCGGCTACAATTTCCTCGAACTGCTCCCAGGTGGTGGCAAACCCCCCGCCGGTACCGCCGAGGGTGTAGGCCGGCCGGATGATGACGGGCAGGCCTATCTCACGGGCCACCTGGCGCGCCTCTCCCATGGTGTTGACGGTGGCACTGCGGGGCACCGGCTCGCCGATTTCCTGCAGCATGCGCTTGAAGAGCTCACGGTCTTCCGCCTTGCGGATGGTATCAACCGGTGTGCCGAGGCTGCGCACCCCGTACCTCTCCAGCACGCCAGCCTCGGCCAGCTCCACCGCCAGGTTGAGGCCGGTCTGCCCGCCAAGGGTGGGCAGCAGGCCGTCGGGGCGCTCCCGCTCGATGATGCGGGTGAGTGTCGGCACCGTCAGCGGCTCGATATAGACAACATCGGCGACGTTCTCGTCCGTCATGATGGTGGCGGGGTTGGAGTTGACCAGCACCGAGACCACGCCCTCTTCACGCATCGCCTTGCAGGCCTGCGTACCGGCGTAGTCAAACTCGGCCGCCTGCCCGATGATAATCGGCCCCGAGCCAATGATAAGTACCTTCGAGGGCTTATTGCTGCTGGTCATGTGTGCCTTTCGCGTCGCTTATTCTGGCGGACTCCACCCCCGGGACCACGTGCCGGGGCGCCTCCTCACGGTGTCTGCACCTGGTAGACCTCCACCGGCCGCGTCTGCTCGGGAATAGGGTCGCCAGCACGCGCCATCGCCTCAACGAAGCCGAGCACGGCTTCCTGTGCCCGCTTGAGGGCCTCACGCCGGGTGGCACCGTAGGTCACGCAGCCCGGCAGCGCCGGCACACGCACGGTGTAGCCCTTGAGAGGGTCGTTCGGTATCAGTATCACCGAGAACTTCCGCATCTTTGCTCCTCCACTACAGGTCCATCCCCGAAAGTGCTGCTTCTCCAGCCTTAGCATTCGCCTCCCGGGACCACCCGTCCTCCCTTACAGGTCCATCCCCGAAAGTGCCGCCTCCTCAATGATGGCCCGCAACGCCCGGTTGGGTATCGTTTCGGCAAAGAACATCGGGATGGTGAGCTGCCGCCCGGGCCGGTTGGGGTGCCGGTAGAAGTAGTGGCCACCGCGTGAGTGGAACTGGTACCAGCCGGTTGAGAGCAGCGTCTGCTCAAGCTCTCTCCCCGTCATGCCTATCGGAACGCCTGTCATTGCCGTCACCTCACCTTGACGCCCGGATGATGTCCAGAAAGCGGTCGAACAGGTAGGTGTTGTCGCGCGGCCCGGGGGACGCCTCCGAGTGGTACTGGATGGAGAAGACGGGCAGCTCCCGGTGCCGCAACCCTTCCACCGTGCCGTCGTTCAGGTTGATGTGGCTGACCTCCAGTTCGGCCGGCAGTGTATCCGGGTCAATGGCGTAGCCGTGGTTCTGCGCGGTGATATGCACCCGGCCGTCGGCCAGCTCCCGCACAGGGTGATTACCGCCGCGGTGGCCGAACTTGAGCTTGAAGGTCTTCGCTCCGAAGGCCCGGCCGAGGAGCTGGTTCCCCAGGCAAATCCCCATGATGGGCCGCTTCCCGATGAGCCGGCGCACCGTCTCCACGGCGTAGTCCAGCAGGGCCGGGTCGCCGGGGCCGGGTGAAAGGATGATGCCATCTGGCTGCAGCGCCAGTATCTCGTCGGCGGTGGTGGTACAGGGCACGGCCGTTATCCGGCAGCCGCGCCGGCGCATCATGCGCAGGATGGAGTACTTGAGACCGCAGTCAAAGGCGACCACATGCGGCAGGGAGGCATCGGCCCCGTCCGGCTGCCACTCGTACGGCTCGGCCGTGCTGACCCGGCGTACGAAGTCAATCTCGTCATAGTTGGGTGCTTTCTTCAATTCCTCCAGCGCCTCGGTCACCGGACGCTCCGTCAGCATTCCCATCATCACCCCGGCCCGGCGCAGGCGTCGGGTGACAGCCCGGGTATCCACTCCCCACAGGCCGGGGACACCGCTATCGGCCAGGTACTGGTGCACCGTCCGGTCCTGCCGGTAGTGGCTCGGCTCGGGGCACTCCTCGCGTACCACGAAGCCGCTCACCTGAATACGGGCCGACTCAAAGTCATCCGGGTTGGTACCGTAGTTGCCAATCAGGGGATAGGTGGGCACCACAATCTGGCCGGCGTAGGAAGGGTCGGTCAGCATCTCCTGGTAGCCGGTCATGCTGGTGTTGAACACCACCTCGCCGATTGCCTCAGCCGGGGCACCGAAGTAGTAGCCCTCGTAGGCCGAGCCGTCGGCCAGGACAAGCCTGGCGTGTTTTCTTTGCATCTCCTTCTCCCGGGGCCAGAGGCACGGGGGCGGGTGCTCCCCGGGCCGTCCCCTGGCTCCTTCTCATCCCCGGCGCGCCGCCCGGGCCCTCATGGCCCTGTCCTGCCAGACCCGCCTGCCCCTGAAGATGGTGGCCAGCACCTTACCCCTGAGGAGGGTGCCGGCCAGCGGCGTGTTACGCCCCCTGGAGGCAAAGGCCGCCGGGTCCACCGTCCACTCCCTGTCCGGGTCAAAGATGGTTATGTCGGCCTGTGCCCCCGGTGCCAGCTCACCCAGCCACCCGAAACGCCCCCCCAGGATGCGGGCCGGCGCGCCCGTGAGCGAAGTAATGATGGTGGCCAGCGGCACCTCGCCGGAGTGGTACAGTGACATGACGCTCCCGAAGGCCGTCTCCAGCCCGCTGAAGCCGAAGGCCGCTTCCTCCAGCGTGCCGGCCTTATCGGCGGCGGCATGAGGGGCGTGGTCAGTGGCGATGACATCGATCGTCCCGTTCCTGAGGGCACGCACCATCTCGCGGACATCACGCAGGCTGCGCAGCGGCGGGTTGACCTTGGCCCCGCCCGCCAGGTTGATGACAAGCTCCTCCGTGAGTGTGAGGTGGTGCGGGGTAACCTCGGCGGTAACGTTGACACCTTCGGCCCGGGCCCGCGCCAGCAGGTCCACCGAGTCTTCGGCCGAAATGTGGGCAATGTGTAACCAGCCGCCGGTCTCCCGTGCCAGGCCGATGTCACGCGACACCATCATCACCTCGGCGGCAGAAGGTATCCCGGCCACCCCCAGCCGCTCCGAGACCGGCCCGCGGTTCATAACCCCGTTGCGGCTGATCTGCCGGTCCTCGCAGTGGCTGATGACCGGCAGGTGCAGGTCACGGCTGGCCAGGAGGGCACGCCGCATCAGCTCGGCATCCGCCACCGGGTCACCGTCGTCACTAAACCCCACCACCCCGGCCTGCGCCAGGGCCGCCATATCAACCAGCTCCCGGCCGTTCCGGCCCCGGCTAATGGCGGCGACGGGTAGCACCCGTACCAGGGCATCGGCCGCGGCGCGGGCGGCCAGGTCGGCAATCCGCCCGGGAGTGTCCAGCGGCGGCTGCGTGTTGGGCATACAGCAGACGGTGGTAAACCCGCCCCTGGCAGCGGCCGCCGTGCCGGTGGCGATTGTCTCCTTGTACTCAAAGCCCGGCTCACGCAGGTGACAGTGCAGGTCTATGAAGCCGGGGCAAACGTAAAGGCCCTCGGCCGGCAGGAGGTCAACCTCCGCCACCGGTGCCTCTTCGCCTTCTTCTCCGATCCACGAGATGAGACCACCGGTCACCAGCAGGCTGCCGGTCATATCCAGCCCCCGGCCGGGGTCAAAGAGGTGGCCGCCACGAATCAGCAGGGGTCTCACGCCTCGGCCGCCTTTCCGCGTTGTGCCCGGCCCGGCCGGTAGCCGCGCGCCTCGGCATCGGCGGCTGAAGCAAAGACCACCAGGTTCTCTGGCTTGATGTCACGTGCCCAGCGGCTACGGGCACCGTGGTAGCGCTTGTACTCGAGCTTACCTTCGTGCCAATCGGTGCTGGCGACAAAGGCAGGCTGGAACCCGTGCTCGCAATAGACACAGCGCAGGGTCAGCGGCTCCCGGCTGACCAGCACAAACTCATTGGCAATATACCGCTTCTCGCTCTCCTGGGCGGTGACGCAGGCCGGGTTGGTGCAACGGATGCCGGAATCACGCCGGTAGACCGGCAGCGATGGCGGCGCCGGTGGTGGCACGGGCCGGGCCGGCTCCCGGGCACCCAGGAGCAGCGCCAGCAACGCCATCCTCACCGGCACCCCCCGGGCCGCCTGCTTGAAGTAAAGGCTGCGCGGGTCGGCATCTACCTCGTAGGCCAGCTCGTCCACCCGCGGCAGCGGGTGCATGACTATCGTCTCCCGGAACTGCTGGCGCTTCAGGAGCTTCTTGTCCACCACCGGATACGCAGCCCTGATATCACGCTCTTTCTCCGCCGCCTGGAACCGCTCCTTCTGGGGCCGGGTCACGTAAAGGGCATCCACCCCCTCCCGGAGCTGCAGCTCGGCATCAATGTCCGGCATCATCGCCAGCTGGTGGGGGCTGCTGGGCGTCATGTAGATGGCATCCGCGGGGAAGGGCGTGTCAGAGCCTTCCACCTTCTCCACCTGCCCCCCGTATTCGGCCACCAGCTTGCGGATGATGTTCTCCGGCACCTCCAGGCCGGGGCTGGGACAGAAGAGGATGTCCGCCCCGAACTTGGCCAGGGCAAAGATGAGCGAGTGGATGGTACGGCCGTACTTGAGGTCGCCCCACAGGGCAATACGCAGGCCCTGGATATGACCGCGCTCCTTGCGCAGCGTGTAGAGGTCGCACAGGGTCTGGGTAGGGTGCTGGTGCCCCCCGTCGCCAGCGTTGATAACAGGCACGTCAGCGTAGTCAGCCACTACCTTGGCCGCACCCTCCCAGGGATGCCGGATGACGATGATATCAGCGTAGCTGCCCACCACCCGCGCCATGTCGGCCAGGCTCTCACCCTTGGCAACCGAGGTTACGCTGGCATCGGCCACGCTGATGACACTGCCGCCAAGGCGGTGCATGGCCGTCTCGAACGAAAGGCGGGTACGGGTGCTCGGCTCAAAGAAGAGGGCCGCCATCACCTTACCCCGGCAGACCCCCACCTGGGCCGGCATGTTCTCTGCCATCTCGTCCGCCAGGTCAAAGACCGCCTCCATCTCCTGGATGCTGAGGTCGTCCATGGTCACCAGGTCTCTACCCGCCAGTGCCATGTCGGCTCCTTCCCGGCTCCCGGTGGCCGCCGCTCCCGCGGGCCACACCCGAGGCCACCGCCTCCACGATGTCCACCTCGTCAACGCCATCGGTCTCGGTAAGCCTGACTCTTATCTCCTCATGACGCGAACTGGGGACATTCTTACCGACAAAATCAGCGCGGATGGGCAGCTCGCGGTGACCACGGTCCACCAGTACCGCCAGCTGAACGCAGCGGGGCCGGCCCATGTCAATCAGGGCATCCATGGCGGCCCGGGTACTGCGGCCGGTGAAGAGGACGTCATCCACCAGCACCACCGCCCGGCCCTCCACGCTCACGGGGATGTCGGTGGAGCTGGCACCCGGTGGCTTTTCGGCCGGGGAGCGGTCGTCACGGTAGGGGTTGATATCAAGCTGCCCCACCGGGACGCTGGTACCGCTGAAGGCCGCGATGTTGGCGGCCAGGCGCCGCGCCAGGGGCACCCCGCGGGTCCGCATCCCCACCAGCACCACGTCCCCGAGCACCCGGTGCCTCTCCATAATCTCGTGGGCAATGCGGGCCAGCGTGCGCCGGATGTCATCCGGGGTCATTATTACTTTGCTGGGCATAACAAAACCCCTTGCCGGAGCCCGACAAGAGGTGCAACAACGCTAGATAGTCTCGCTTCCCTTGCCGGCCTCACGGGACCAGCTTAAAGGCTAATACTATCATAGCACACCGGAAAGGCCAATGCAAGGGCGGCTGGCCCCGCGGTAGTGTGACGTATTGTGTGTAAAAGGGAGGAGGGGCATGTCCTAACCAGGGTGATAGTACCGGAAAGCAACTGTCTTGAAAATCAAGAGCATGGCCCAATGAGTTGAGTAACAGGAGA
>CAZBPZ010000014.1:0-26935 GCA_964493955.1 uncultured Dehalococcoidales bacterium
ACTCCCTGGAGGAACTGCTGGGTGACCTGAAGGACGGCGCTGCTGGGGCTGGGCCGCCGGAGGTCGGGGAGGGAGACGAGCCGGACGAGGGCGAAGAGCCTGAGAGCGGTCCGGCCGATGCCAGTAAAGAAGCCTCCGACCCGGACAGCCTCTTTTCCCTCTTCACGGCCGAGGTCGAGGAGCAGAGCGACGCCAGCAAGCTGGCTGCCATGCTGAATGAGATAGAGGCGGCCGACCTGCTGACCCAGGCCCAGGAGCTCTTCCGGGAGATGAACTGGCGCCGGGCGGGGCGCCGCTAGGGGTGCTGTGCCCCTTTTTCTCCCCGGCCGGCGGGCGTGGTTTGAGGCCCCCCCGGTGTCTCCCGGCAGAGGCGAGTTATTTCCCCGGCCATGCGGCCGAGGGGGATGACGCTATCAGCCTGGCCGGCGGCGATGACCCGGCCCGGCAGGGTAGGGTCGTGGCTGGTATCGGTGGACTGGGCGCAGACCCAGCCCCCCGCTGCCCTGATGGCGGCGGCGCCGCTGGCACCGTCGTCCCCCCGCCCCGAGAGCACAATGCCAATCACCTGCTTGCCGTAAACGGCGGCGGCCGACTGCATCGTCACGTCAATCGAGGGCCGGAACCCTTTCACCGGGGCACGGCGTGTCAGGCGTACCTGGCCGGCGGGGGTGAAGGTAAGGTGCTGGTCAGCCGGGGCCACCAGCACCCGCCCCGTCAGCAGCTCGTCGCCGTCCCTGGCCTCCCTGACTTCCACCTGCGCCACCTCGGCCAGCCGCTGGGCCAGCGGGGTGGAGTAGCCGGCCGGCACGTGCTGGACGATGATGATGGCGGCCGGGATGTCCGGCGGCAGGTGTGGCACGAGTTCGAGCAGGGCGGTAGGGCCGCCCGCCGAGCCGCCGATGATTACCAGCCGGTCGGCCG
Source organism: uncultured Dehalococcoidales bacterium (assembly GCA_964493955.1). Classification (GTDB taxonomy): domain Bacteria; phylum Chloroflexota; class Dehalococcoidia; order Dehalococcoidales; family Fen-1064; genus CAZBPZ01. Next base: position 922 of record CAZBPZ010000014.1, read on the forward strand.
GAGCCAGCCGCCGCGGGGCTGGCCGGCGCCGGCGGGGCCGGATGTGGCTTCCTGGTCCGGGGTCCTGCCCGGCGTGAGTCCTGACCATCTCCCCCTACGGCCTGGCGGACACGTCAGGTCCACCCGCAGGCACGTGGCCTGGCGCTTTATCTTATTGTGACACAGGCATACCAGCCTCATAAGGCCAGTTGGTCCTGAAGGGATGGCTCGGGGCAGCCACTCTCTGGCACCATTCGAGCAGGCGGGTGGTACTTCGGGCTCAATTCAGACCGCCAGCAGGACGCTGGCGTTCCAGCCGAGCACGGCAACGTAGAAGATGGTGACGGCCGCGGCGGCCGCCAGGCCCAGGCGTGGCAGGCGCCGGTACACCCACCAGAGGGCGACGGCACAGGCCAGAGCGCCCGTCACCTTCAGGATGATGAAGCTGCCATCACCAACGAGTGGTGCCACGAGGGGGTTGCCCTCACTCACCAGGCCGCTGCGCACCAGCAGGTGGGTGATGATGCCATCGGCCGTCTCCAGACCCACCATTCCGAGCAGGAGCTTCATGGCGGTGCCTATTTTTCTGCACCGGCGGGGGAGTAGAGGCCGGCCCTCGCCAGGTAGCCGTAGTAGAAGGTCCTGAGGTCGTCGTCGCGGATGGTCTTGCCTGCCTCAATCAGCGGCAGGGTCATTGCCTGGTAGTTGATGCGGCTAGCATCGGGCAGGATGACCGTCAGGTTGTCGCTGACGGCAATCGGCTCGTCGTCGTCAAGCTGGTAGGCTGCCACCAGGGTATCGTAAAAGCGGGCCAGCCCCTCGTCCTCAAACTCGGAGCGGGCGTCCTGCAGGGTGTCGGCCGCCATGCCAGAGATGTCCACCAGGTCGGTCGGCTCTATCTGTTCGTCAATAGGGCCTTCCTGCGACAGCGCCGCGGATGGCATCCAGGAGAGCGGTCCCAGGAAGAGGCCGCTTGCGATGACCACGCCTGCCAGCAGGCCACCGATTGCCCTGGCCATATTTATTCCCCGCTTCCCCGGTCATCCCCGCACCGGGTGTTTGACCTCTCCTGCCGGGCCGGAGGGACTGCACGAATGGCCCCCTCGGCCCGGAGGGATGACCCTTTGTGCCACCATGATAGACCTTTGGGTCCAGGAAGGCCAGCCAGCGGGGGTCGGCCGGGGGTCAAAAAGGGGTCAAAAAAGGGTCAAAAAAGGGTCATGACCGGTAAGGGGCCGGGGGTGCGGGGAAAAACGGGGGCGCTCCAGCTTCTGGAGCGCCCCGGGCTACAGAAGGGGTGAGGGAAAGCTCAGGCGTGGGTCTGGAACTTGTAGCCCACGCCGGGGATGGTGACGATATACCGCGGCTGGGCCGGGTCTGGCTCAATCTCCTTGCGCAGGCGGCCAATGAAGACGTGCAGGTACTCCCGTTCGTCGGCGTACTCCGGCCCCCAGACCCTTCCCAGCAGGGTGGCGTGGGACATGACACGGTTGGCCCCGAGCACCAGTTCCTGCAGCAGGTTGTACTCGGTCGGCGTGAGCTTTATCTCGCGGCCACGCACCTGGACCCGGCGCTCCACGAAGTTGATGTGCAGGTCATCGCAGGTGAAGCTGGGGGTGGTCTGGGTATCATCCCCCCTGTCACGCGCGCGGCGCAGCACCGCCTGCACCCTGGCCGCCAGCTCGTTCACGCCGAAGGGCTTGGTCACGTAGTCGTCGGCGCCGCTGTTGAGGCACCTGACCTTCTCCTCGACATCCTGGCGGGCGCTCAGCATGATGATGGGCACCTGCGACCATTCACGCACCCGGCGGCAGACCTCAAAGCCGTTCAGGCGCGGCATGGAGATGTCCAGGATTACCAGGTCCGGCATCTCGCGCTCGATTACCTCCAGCGCTTCAAGGCCGTCCATGGCGGTCAGCGCCTCGTAGTCTCGTGCCTGGAGGTTGGCCCGTACTGACTTGAGTACACCGATGTCGTCGTCAACCACGAGTATGCGTGACTTTCTCACCTCTCCGCTCCTTCTTTTCAAGTGCCGTCCGCACCTGGTCCAGCAGCTCTTTCACCCCGAAGGGCTTGGTCACAAACGGCAGGCGGTTCTGTCTGAGGAACTCCCGGTTCTGCGGGCTGATGACGTCGCCGGTGATGCAGATAACCCTCTCGTGCAGTCCGGGGTCCGCCTTCTCTGCCTGGTGGTAGAGCTCTATCCCGTTCATGGCCGGCATCTTCAGGTCCAGCAGCAGCAGGTCATAGTGGCGTTCGGCCAGGAGTGCCAGGGCCGCCTTCGGGTCGGTGGTGGTGGCCACCTCGTGGCCTTCCCGGCTCAGCAGGCGGTTCAGGGCCCGGCAGATGTGTGGCTCGTCGTCAACTACCAGGATCCTGGCCCGGTGTGGCGGGGTGGTCTTCGGCCGGGCCGGTGTTGCAGGCGGTTGCGGCTGGCTGTCGCCCGCTTCGGCCACAACCGGGATGTCCACAATGAAGGTGGCACCTTTGCCCGGCGCGCTGCTGACGTGTATCTCGCCGCCGTGTTCCTTGACGATACCGTAGGAGATGCTCAGGCCGAGGCCGGTACCCCCGGTCTGGTCCTTGGTGGTGAAGAAGGGGTCAAACAGCTTGTCCTGGATATCCGGTGGGATGCCCGGGCCGGTGTCAGAGATGGTGGTGCGGATGTTGCCGTTGACAGCCTCGGTGGAGACCACCAGCTCCCCGTGCCCGCCGGCGGCTGTCATGGCCTGCTCGGCGTTGATGATGATGTTGAGGAAGACCTGCTGGAGCTGGCCGACATTGGCCATGGTGCGCGGCAGGCGGTGGGCCAGGTGGGTCGTCACCTCGATGCTATTGACCCGCATCTCGTAGGAGCGCATCGCCAGGGTGTTGGTGAGGATGGAGTTAATATCGGCGTATTCCTTCTCTGGCCGGTCGCGCCGGGCGAAGGTCAGCAGCTTGTCGACGATACCCACCACCCGGGTGGCACCGTCGTGGATGACCTCCACCGCCTCCCGCATCGGTTCGGGGATGTCCGATTGCATCAGCATCTGGGCAAAGGCGATGACACCGGTCAGCGGGTTGTTTATCTCGTGGGTGATGCCGGCGACAACGCGCCCGATTGAGGCCAGCCGGCTGGTGCGGTTGAGCTCCTGCTCCAGTGCCTTCTGCCGGGCCTCGTTCTGGACCTGGGCGGTGATGTCGCTCATGGAGTACACCGCCATGGTCACTTCGCCGCGCTCGTTCAGTATCGGCACGCTCTTGATGCGGAAGTGGCGGTCATAGACCTCGTCGAACCGCTCCACGGACTCGGCCTGGCGCGTCTGCAGGGTCCGGGTAAAGGGGCAGAACTCGCACGGCTCGCTCTCCCCGTGGATGGCCTGGAAACACTTCCGGCCGATGACCTGCTCACGCGGCTGGCCCAGCAGGGCCAGGCCACGGCTGTTGATGTTTTCGATGGTGTAGTCAGGCCTGAGGATGGCCATCACCTCGGCCAGGGCGTTGAAGGACTCGCGCCAGCGCAACTCGGCGGCCCGCAGGGCGCTCTCGGTACGCCGGCGCCGCCTGACCTCGGTGCGCAGGGATACCGCCGTGTCAATGGCCTCGGTGACGACGAATATCAGCACCGCCAGGTAGACCAGCATCCGCAGGCCCTGCCAGAACCACCAGATGACACTCCAGGGGGTGGCGAAGGAAAAGACCTCGGCTGCCTGGAAGAGGAAGATGAGGATGGCGGTCAGCAGGAAGTGCTCGCGCGAGCCGGTGCGGCGGTAGTGCCGGAAGAGCAGGGCCCCGGCCAGCAGGAAGAGTAGCGCCGGGGCGGCGTTGAGGGCAATCCCCGCCGCCGTGAACCCGCCGTTTACGGTTACGGCGGGCAGGGACCCGGTGAAGCCGGCCGTCAGTACCGCTGCCAGCAGGGCCGTGCCGGCGGGGGCACCTATCAGCCAGGCGATGCTGCGGCCGGTCGGTCTGACCCGCGGCAGCTTCACCAGCCTGGTCTCGGCTAAGGCGTAGATGAGGAAGAACACCCCGCCGAATACCTGGGCCAGCATGTAGAGCCAGGCAGACTCCGGGGAGCCGGGGGTGGACACGGCCTGGAAGCCGGTGAGGACTCCCATGGACATCAGTCCGGCGCTGGCGTAGAGGAGCCAGGCGGAGCGGAAGCGGGCCAGGATAGAGGTGGAGAGCAGGACGGCCGCAAACGCCCCCAGTATGCCGGTGGCGGTGTGTGGTATGGGGGCAACCCACTGCGTCTGCGGCCAGATGAAGAGTACCACCGCCATGATGCCGGCCGGTACTGTCAGCATCAGCAGCAGGAGCAGGGAGTTGCGGTCCACCTGGCGGGTGGCTTTCGCCGGGCCCGCCGGACTCTTGGCTGCCTGGCTCATTCTTTTCTCTCGTTTCCCCTGAGCAGCACCCGGTGGGCCAAACGGCGCCCACCTGTATCCCCATTCTGTCATGACCCATTGCGAGGGGTAAGGTCTAAACAGACCCTAAACAAGGGCGTGCTGACGCACCTTTTGTGGCCTGCCGGGGGCGGCCGCCGGGCTCCAGACGACAAGACCCCTGACCTCACGAGGTCAGGGGTCTGTACCGGTGGTATCAGGTGTTACCGGCGGTTCAGATGAGGCGGCGCCTGATGGCCTCGGAGACGGCCTGGGCGCGGTCATTGACCTTGAGCTTGCTGAGGATCTGGCGTACCTCCCGCTTGACGGTGGAGGTGCTGATGAAGAGCCGCCGGGCAATTTCCTTGCCGCTCTCGCCCTCGGCAATGAGCCGCAGGATTTCGAGCTGGCGGCGGGTGAGGATGGAGGCGCGGCTGGTGCGGCTCAGCTCGGCGTACTCCATTACCAGGTCGCGGGTGAGGGAGGGGGCTATCGGGCAGAGGCCGGCATAGACCTCGTGGATGGCGCGCGTTATCTGCTCGCAGTCACTGTCCTTGAGCAGGTAGCCGGAGACACCGGCCTCGACCGCCTGCTTGACGAAGTCCTCGGCGTAGAGGGTCAGCACCAGGATGCCTATCTTGGGCATCTGCTTCTTGATTTCGCGGGTGGCGGCGATGCCGTCCATGCCCGGCATCTTGAGGTCCATGACGATGACATCCGGCTGCAGGGAGAGGGCCTTGACAACGGCCTCCTCGCCGCTGCGGGCCTCACCCACTACCTGGATGCCGCTCTCAAGCTCCAGCATCCGGCGTAACCCTTCGCGGACCACGTGATGGTCGTCCACCACCAGGACCCGGATAATAGCGCTGCGGTTTTCGTCCAGGGCGGCGGCCAGCGGGCCAGACAGCAGGTCAGTGCTCATGGTATCCAGTCTCTCCATAGTGGTGCTCATAGGCTTCACCTACTGGCCTTATTCTTGCACGGGGTGGTACCGGCCGGAAGGTCAAAAAAGGCAACAACCGTGACCTCCTGAGGTAAACTTGCCTTATCTGCCAGCACCATCCGGTGAGCCCTGTCTTTCTCCACGGCTATCTCCGGTTGCCCCGTTTCTATATCAGGTTCCGCCTGATGGCCTCGGACACGGCGTGGGCGCGGTCGTTGACGCCCAGCTTGTCAAAGATGTGGCGCACCTCACGCTTGACGGTGGAGGTGCTGAGGAAGAGACGCTGGCCGATGTCACGCCCGCTCTCACCTTCGGCAATCAGCTTCAGGATTTCAACCTGGCGTGGTGTCAGGATAGAGGCGCGGCTGCTCCGACTGAGCCGGGCAAACTCGGTGACGAGGCCGCGTGTCAGCGACGGGGCAATTGGTGAGAGACCTTCGTGTACCTGCCGCACCCCGCGCGCTATCTGCTCGCTGTCGCTATCCTTGAGGAGATAGCCGGAGACACCCGCCTCGACCGCCTGGCTGACAAAGTCCTCGGCGTAGAGGGTCAGCACCAGAACGTTCACATCGGGCAGGCGCTGCTTGATTTCGCGGGTGGCGGCGATGCCGTCCATGCCGGGCATCTTGAGGTCCATGATGATAACATCCGGGGAGAGGGCCTCCGCCTTGGCGATGGCCTCCTCGCCGCTCCTGGCCTCGCCGATAACCTCGATACCTTCGTCCATCTCCAGGATGCGCCGCAGGCCTTCCCTCACAACGTGATGGTCGTCCACAAGCAGTACCTTGATGGTAGGGTTCTTCATCTGTGCACTCTCCCTCAGGCTGTGGTGTTGGCGGTTTCCTTGGCGGGCAGGGCCAGAGTGAGGCTCACCACCGTGCCCTGCCCCGGCTTGCTCTGTATGCTCAGGTGCCCGCCCAAAAGCTCGGCCCGCTCTTTCATGCCCAGCAGCCCCAGGTGCGACAGTGATAGGCTGCCTTCCAGCGTCGGTGGCGGCTCGAACCCCCGCCCGTTGTCACTCACCGTAAGGGTGAAGGTGTTGTCGTGGCAGGTTATCTCCACCGTGGCCTGACTGGCACCCGAGTGGCGCCTGACGTTGTTGAGCATTTCCTGAACAACCCAGTAAATGGTGACTTCCTCGGCGGGTGTGAGTGCCGGGAGGGGACCGCTGGTCCGCGTCTGGCAGTTGATGCCGTCGGCCGCCAGTTCGCTGGCGGCCTGCCGGACGGCCTCGGCCAGGCCGAGTTCTTCCAGCGGCAGGGGGCGCAGGTTGGCAATGGTGCGGCGTAGCTCCCGGATGCTGCGCTGCACCGTGTTGCGGATGCGTGTCAGCTCCTCTTCCATGTCGGGCAGGCCCGAGCTGGAGAAGCGCCGGCCGGCGGCCTTGATGTCGTAGGAGGCCCCGACCATCCACTGGGCGACCCCGTCATGTATCTCGACGGCCACACGGCGGCGCTCGTTCTCCTGGGCTACCTTAATTTCCTCCAGCAGGCGCTCCACCCGCACATACTGCTGGTGTAGCAGCTGGTAGAGGCGGTCGTTTTCCAGGGCCAGACCGGTCCAGCCGGCCAGGACATGAAGGGTTGCCCGCTCGTCCGGCGTGAAGTCACCGTGGCGGGCTGCCCTGGTCACTGCCAGCACCCCCAGCCTTTCTCCCTTCACCTGCACCGGCGCGCTGAGCTGCTTGAAGCTCTTTGCCGGGCGGGCCCCTTCTGGCTGGCGGTGACCGCCGGGCAGGGCAACGGCCCGGGCCGGCCGCAGGGAGCGCTGGCACAGGCTGGCCCGGGCGGCATCGCAGCTTCCCTGGCGGGCCCGTACCCGCCCTTCCTTGCCGGGACCGTCCTGCAGCAGCAGGCAGGCGCAGTCGGCCGCCAGGGCCTTCCGGGCCGCGGCGGTGACGGCTTCGCAGAAGCTGGTGGTGCCGTTGCTGGCGGGATGCTGGCTGAGCACCTCCAGGGCGGCAAGATAGTCTGTTTGCGGGCTTGCTTGGTGCTTCATGCTCGGCTTGCTGGTGTTTTGAATATAGTCTGGCCAGTGCAGGCTGTCAATGGTACCTGTCCTTACTTTTCTAGTCCCCGGTGACCGGCCTGGTCTTCCAGAACGCTGCGTATCCGGGCGAGGATGCGGCGGCTGGTGGCCGGCTTGGTGATGATACCGTCTGCTTCCTCCATGAGCTGGCGTGCCCTGGCCGGGCTGGCGGGCTGGCCGCGGGCGGTGAAGTAAATGACGCGGGCCGGGTTGCCGGCCTCCCGCAGCCGGTGGCAGACCTCCTGCCCGTCCATGCCCGGCATCATCAGGTCAAGCAGGACGAGGTCCGGCTGGTCGGCGGCGGCGGCCTGGAGGGCAGAGTGGCCGTCGCTGGCGGTTGTCACCCGGTACCCCTCTCCCTCCAGGATGCGGCGCAGGGCGCGGCACAGGTGCGGCTCATCGTCTACTATCAGGATATGCCGGGTGCTTTTGTTCATCCTCTGCCTCCTGGTCCGGGTGCTTTCGCCCCGATGTCCGGCTGCCCGTCTTTTTGCCGGGGGCTGCTTTCCGCCAAGGGCAGCTCCACTATGAACGTGGCCCCGCCGGCCGGGTTGTTCTCGGCGCGTATCAGCCCCCGGTGGCCGGTGGCAATCCCGTAACAGGTACTCAGCCCCAGGCCGGTACCCTCCCCCGGCTGCTTGGTGGTGAAGAACGGGTAGAATATCTGCTTCAGGTTGTCCGGCGGTATGCCGGGGCCATCATCCGAGACGGCTACCTTGGCCCACTCACCGTCCTTCCAGCTGCGGATGACGATGTGGCCACCGCCCTGCCCGGCCAGGGCCTCTTCGGCGTTGAGGACCAGGTTCATGAAGAGCTGGTTGAGCTGCGACGAGTCCCCGCGCACAGTCAGCGGGCTGTCCTGGAAGTCGGTGGTGGTGGCGATGTTGCGCACGCTTTCCGGGTAGTTTCGCATCTGCACCACCTTCTCCAGCACCCGGTTGAGGTCAATACGGCGCACCTGGCGGTTGCCGCGCCGGCTGTAGGTGAGCAGGTCGCTGATGACGCGGGCCGCCCGTTTGGCTTCGTCGTGGATGACACGCAGGTCCCTCCTGGTCTGCGGGGAGGTCTCGCCGGCCAGGAGTAGCTCCGAGTAGAGCAGGATGCTGCCCAGCGGGTTGTTGACTTCGTGGGCAATCCCGGCCGTCATCTCGCCGAGGTTGGCCAGGAGCTGCGAGTGATAGAGCTGGCTCTGGGCCCGGCGCAGCTCGGTGATGTCGTGCAGGCTTTCCACGATGCCGGTAAGCCTGCCGTTGGGGCCGTGCAGGGGCCGGGCCATTACCACGAAGACACGCTGGCGGCCGCAGGCATCTTGGCTTTCCACCTCGGTCTCAACGCACTCTTCCCCGGCGGCTATTATGGCGAGGGGGCACTGCGGGGTGTGGCAGAGCGGGCCGGGGAAGTGCTCGAAGCACTTGCGGGTGGTATCGGGGTGGAGGGGGGTGGTGCTGAGGGTATTGAAGGCCCGATTGCTGCGGAGGACATCATAGCCGGTGCTGATGATGCGTATCGGGCTGGCGGTGGCGTCGAAGGCCTCTTCCAGCTCGGCCGGGCTGACCGGCCCACCGGGCCGGCGGTGGCCCCGCACCAGGCCCGGCAGGAACAGCACGGCGGCCACACTGCAAATCGTGGCCGCCGCCAGCATGTGCCAGACGGTATCCAGCACGGACTGCGCCGGGAACCAGGAATTGGCCAGTGTCAGCACCAGCCAGGCCAGTGCAGCCAGGCCCAGGAAGCTGGCAATAACCTTCAGCTTGTTCCTCAAGAGTCTGCCCTTGCCTCTTCAGTATTGCCGTTGCCGCCTGGTTGTGGAGTCGGCGCCCCGAGGCCGCTCGCGGCACGCCCGCTCCCTCTCGTGTGGGGGTGCAGGTACACGTGGCGCCCGGTCGCCGGGACGGCGGTGACTACTGGACCCGGGTTGTCAGCTTGAGGAACAGCATCACCAGGGATGCTATCACCAGGACGAAGGATGAGAGCCAGATGCCGATGAGGTAGGGGACCCCGGCCGGCACCCCGGCGATGACCAGCGTCTCCGCCAGGGCGAAGAACATCCAGCCCGAGGCAAGGATGATCCAGAAGTTCCACCGCTCACCCATGCGGCGCAGTGTCAGGAAGTAGCCGACAACCGCAAGCAGTACGATGAACCACCCGAACCCCATGTTGACCAGGTCAGTGACGGTTCCGTCCATGTTTCCTGCCCTCCCGTCAGAGATAACCCAGCCGCCGCCGGCAGCAACGGCGGCGCGCTTCTCTCCTGCCGGCCAGGGGTATTTTTTGGGCTTGTCGCCTCACTGGCCGGACCATTTGAGTCCATTCTGGTACCACCGGCGTGTGACCGTAAGGCACGGGTGGGTCATCGTCATGACCCAGATGGTCCATGGCACGTCCGGGTGAGCCTTCCCCGCCGGTCCTGGCTTACACGGGGTGGCCCATCCGCCGGGCTGCCAGCCGGAAGAAGTGGGCTTGTTTTGTCCATTTTGGTCACCAAAATCAGCTTTGCGGTTCTTGCTGGCCCCCGGAGCAGGTGACATATTGGGGGGTACAGTGAAAGACCGGTCTTGGGGGAGGCGGAGAGGCGTTTCCCGGGCCGGCATTTTCGGAGGCAGATGACGTGACTTCTGCAACAAGGACGGTGGTGCCGCCGTCACTTTCGGACGACGAGGTGCTGGCGGTGCTGCTCTGTGAGGACCGGCCGGCCACCGTCTGGGAGGTGGCCCGGTATATTGGTGACGGCGGTGTTGACCGGGCGGCGGAGATACTGGCCAGCCTCACCGCCCGGGGGGCGCTGGCCTGCTATCGCGCCGGCCTGAGCCGGTACTACGCTGCTCCCAGGCTCGCCCTGACCGACCGGGGGCCGGCCCTGCCAACCGTAATTGGTGACACCCTCAAAGAGATGACGCTGGGCTGGCGCTACCACCTCGTAAAACACCTGCCCCGGCCCCGGCTTGCAGCAGAGGAGGACGCGTGATGGTAGTCTGGAAGCTGAAAAGCTGCCCGCGCTGCGGGGGAGACCTGTTTGTGGACCGCGAGGCTGATAGCTGGTACATGCAGTGCCTTCAGTGCTCGCACCGGATAGAGACAGGCACGCCGCCCCGGCCGGAAAGGCAGCCGGTTACCCCCGGCGCCGGTAGCCATCGCCGCTGGCCCCTGTAGGGCCAGGCGGGCCTGAACATAGCGGGAAAGAAAGTGTGCCGCACCACGGCCGTGGTGCGGCACACTTGCGTTGCTGCGGCGCCGGTGTGGGGGTGGCGGCTTTGTGCTAAAATGGTGGTGGCAAAGAGGTAACCACCCCCCTGTTTCCCTACGGCTCTCCTTAGAATATTGGCTGTGAGGAGGTGGCATGGACGAGGCGCTCGAGAAGGCTCAGGCAACCGTCAGGGCCATTCTGGACAATGTCCAGAAGGTAATTGTCGGCAAGCCGGAAGCGGTGGAGATGGCCGTTATCGCCCTCATAAGTCAGGGCCACCTGCTGATTGAGGATGCCCCCGGCGTGGGCAAGACGATGCTGGCCCGTAGCCTGGCGAAATCGCTGGACTGCACGTTCCGCCGGGTCCAGTTTACACCCGACATGCTGCCCGGTGACATCACCGGGGTGTCTATCTTCAACCAGAAGACGCAGGACTTTGAGTTCCGTCCCGGCCCGGTGATGGCGCAGCTGGTGCTGGCCGACGAAATCAACCGCGCCACCCCCAAGGTGCAGTCGGCCCTGCTGGAGTGCATGGAAGAGGGGCAGGTCACGGTGGACGGCATCACCCACAGGACCCCCCGGCCCTTCCATGTTATTGCCACCCAGAACCCGATAGAGTACGAGGGTACCTTCCCCCTGCCGGAGACCCAGCTGGACCGTTTTTTGTTGCGTATCAGCCTGGGCTATCCGTCGCCGGCGGACGAGGTTACCATCATGGAGCAGCAGCAGGTTGTCCACCCCATCGAGGGGATTGGGCCGGTGGCCACCGGGGACGAGCTGATAGAAATCCAGCGGGTGGTGCGGACCGTCTATGTGGATGACCTGGTGAAGCAGTACATCACCGCCCTGGTGGGGGCCACCCGCCGCCACCCCGCCATCTACCTGGGGGCGTCGCCGCGCGGGTCGCTCGCCCTCTTCCGCACCTCCCAGGCCAGGGCACTGGTGCACGGGCGTGACTACGTCCTGCCGGATGATGTCAAGGCGCTGGCCGAGGCGGTGCTGGCGCACCGTCTTATCATCCGCCTCACCGATGTAACCCAGGACCGGACCGGGCGTGCCAGCGTGGCCGAAATAGTCGAATCGGTGCCTGTGCCCGGTGCGGCCGCCAGGCGGTAGCCGGCTCTCTTTTGCGGGCGGGGGTGTGGCCGGTGCTGGCATGAAGGTTCGGGCTGTTATTGCTGTTCCTCTGGTCTTGCTGGCGGTGGCGCTGGCGGGGGGCTCGGTGCTTGTGCTGCGGGCCTTTTTCCTTTCAGTGCTGTTACCGCTGGTGAGCTATCTGTGGACGGTCTTGAGCCTCAGGGGTATCAGCGTTACCTCGGAGGCACCCCCCGGCCATTGCCAGGTCGGCCGGGGTTTCCAGCAGGCGGTGACCGTCCACAACGGCTCGCGCTTTCCCGGGCTCTGGCTGCGGCTGGAGGAGTTCTCGGACCTGCCCGGGCGGCACGATGCCACCGTGGTGAACCTGGCGGGCAGGGGGTCGCTCCGCTGGGACTCGCAGTTAGACTGCCGGCGGCGCGGCCGGTACACCGTGGGGCGGGTGAAGGTCAGCGCCTCGGACCCGTTCGGGCTGTTCACGCGGGAGCGCGTCCTGGGGGACCGGCACGAGGTGCTGGTCTACCCGGCCACCCTGGAGCTGCCCCTCTTCAAGGCGGCCTCGTTTGATGAGATTGGCCTCGGCTCCGGTTTTCAGTCCGTCAACCTCCTCAGCCCGAACGCCTCCAGCGTGCGCGAGTTCTACTCCGGGGACAGCCTTAACCATATCCACTGGGCGAGCACGGCCCACACCGGCCGGCTGATGGTCAAGATGTTCGATGCCGACCGCTCCTCCACCGGCTCCAAGACAATCTGGGTTGTCCTGGACATGATGGCCGGGGTACAGGCCGGCGAGGGTGACGAGTCCACCGAGGAGTACGCTGTCACCCTGGCGGCCTCGCTGGCAAAGAAGTACCTGGATGCGGGGATGAAAGTCGGGCTGCTGGCGGCCGGTGATGCCAGTATCCTGGTGCCGCCGGAGCGGGGCGAGGAGCAGCTCTGGCGTCTCCTGGAGCGGCTGGCGGTGGTCCGGGCGGAAGGGCAGACACCGGTGGGCCGCCTCCTTGTGGGCCGGACCGACTACCTGCGGGGTGATTCCACCGTTATCATCGTCACCCCGTCCGTCAGCACGGCCGTCTTCGAGGCGGTGCGCCAGCTCCGTAGCCGGGTTGATGGTATTGTTGTGGTGCAGCTTGACCCTGCCAGTTTCGGGGCAGCGACGAGCGCCCTGACGGCCGCCCGCAACCTGGGCTCAACCGGGGTGCAGGTGTACCTGGTGCACCGCGGGGATGAGCTGGGCAGGGCGCTGGACCACCGGATTTCCCTGCTGCCGGCGGGACGCACGTGATGGAGGACAGGGCGGACACCGGGAACAAGCGCCGCTACCGGCGTGCCTGGCTGGCGGGCCGGATTACGGCCCCGGCGCGTGCCTTTGCCACCATCCGTGCCTATCTGGGCGGGCCGGCGGAGTGGCTCACCCTGGGACTGACGGTGGTGGCGCTCGGGATTGCGGCGTGGTCCGTCCAGTATGCCCAGTGGGTGCTGCCGCAACCCTCTTACCTGGGCATCATGGCCATGGCCGTGGCCGCCGGCTGGTTGCTATCCATGACGCGGCTGGGCCCCCGCCGGGTGATGGCACTGGTGCTGCTGGCGGGGCTCGGCCTGGCGGTCTGGCAGACGGTGGGGCTGGTGACCCCGGCCGGGGATGACTCCATGTTCCGGACCTGGTTACACCTCGTTACCGGTCTGCGCCCCAACGAGACCACCATCTACTTTGCCATGTTCCTGGTGCTGGTGACCTGGGTAATCGGCGCGGCCTCGGCCTGGTATGTCATGAAGCGCCGCAACCCCTGGGTGGTAGCCGTGCTGGGCGCGGTGATGGTGCTGGTGAACCTGAGCAACCTGCCGCGCGAGGAGCACTTCTTCCTGCCGGTCTACCTGGTGGCGGCGGTACTGCTCGTCGGCCAGGTCAACCTGGCCCGGCAGGGGGCGCTCTTGCGCTTCTCGCGGGCGGTGGCGGTGAGGGTGACGGCGGTACTGGTAGTCATCAGCCTGGCGGTGGTGCTGGTTGCCTGGTATGTCCCGGAGCCGCCGGTGGAACGCCTGGGTGTTTCCCTGGGCAGGACATTGCGGACTGATACCGTCCAGCGCCTCTGGTTCAACATCTTTGCCAGCGTTTACTCCAAGTGGGCCGAGCTTGACAGCCAGAAGCAGTCCCGCTTCCGGTTCTCCGACGGGCTGAGCACCAGCTACCGGGCGCAGTTTATCATCACCGCCGAGGAGCCCGCTTACTGGCGCCTGCATCGCTACGATGTCTACCATCCCTGGGGCTGGGAGAGCAGCCAGGTGGTCCGGCTTGAGGCGGAGGCAGCCCCGGTGGACAGGCCGGCCGGGGATGGCGGCCGGGTGGTGACATTTACGGTGGAGAACAAGCTCAGGACAGACATGCTGCTGACGCTGGGGGAGTTCGTGGCGGCCGATGTCCCGGTACGGCTGCTGGCACTGGCCGGGCCGGAGGACGAGGGCGAGGGTGCGGCCACCCCCGCCGGGGCCGGGGACATCGTGGCCGTGGTCTCCCCGCGGGTTATGGCCCCGTACGAGACCTACACCGTCACCAGCCTTGTCCGGTCGTTCACCCCGGAGGAGCTGGCTACCGCCGGCGAGGACTACCCGCCGGAGATAGTGGAGCGGTACCTCCAGCTACCGGATGACTTCCCGCTGAATATCCTCTTTGAGGCCCGGCGTGTCGTCGCGGATGCCGAAACACCTTACGACAGGGTTATGGCGGTGAAGGAGTACCTGGCAGGCTTCACCTATGACCTTGAGGCCCCGGCCCCGCCGGAGGGTGTTGACGGGGTCGAGCACTTCCTCTTTGAGTCGAAGCGGGGGGTCTGCACCTCCTTTGCCTCGGCGATGGCGGTGATGCTGCGCAGTGTGGGCGTGCCGGCCCGCATCAACACCGGTTACCTGGAAGGGGTGCCCTATGGTGAAGAGGGCCGGTGGGTGCTGCGGGTGCGTGACTACCACGCCCGCACCGAGGTCTATTTCCCCGGCTACGGCTGGGTGGAGTTTGCGGCCGTCCCCCCGCCCCTGCCCGAGGAGGAGCTTGCGGCCGAGGGCGGCGCTGAGGGCGAAGAGATAGGGCCCGAGTTTGACTTCCTGCTGGGGCTGGAACGCTCCGGTACTGGCGGGGGGGCTGGTGGGGGCGCCGCCGGTCGCGGCGGCACGCCTGACCTGCTGGTCTATCTCGCCGTCCTGGGTGTCCCGGTGGCGCTCTACCTGCTCTTCCGGCTGGGCTACGCCTACTGGCTGGCCCGGCTGAAGCGGGTTGAAGACCCGGCCGAGGTCTTCTGGCGGATGTGCCAGCTGGCGGCACTGGGCCGGCTGGGCCCGCTGGCCTGGGAGACACCGCTGGAGTACGGCTCGCGGCTGGCGGCGGCGTTACCCTCCCGGGCACAGTCGATTGACGTCATAACCCGCTCTTACGTTGAGACACGGTACAGCCCGCGCCGGGAGCTGGGGCGGTTGCAGAAGGGGCGGATGCAGAAATCGTGGGTGGACCTCTGCCCCTACCTGGTACGGCGGCTGCTGAGTGTCCGTCGCACCTGAAGCGGCCGCGGCCGGGTGGCGCGCTACCGGACGCGGTACACCCAGACCTGGTGGTAAACCCCGGGTTCACCACTGGGCATGGGCTTTTCGGGTACGCTGACCTCCACCAGCTTGCGGGCGGCTTCCCTGAGCATGCTTTCGGAGAGGTCCATGGCCACCAGGTTTGTGTAGCCGCGCCCGGCCAGGAGTTCTCCCGCGAGGCCGGTGCCGGCCCCGGCGTCAAGCACCCGGGCCGGTGGCGGCACGGACCGCACAAAGTGCTCCACCGCCAGCTACGGCCCCCCGTAGCCGAAGTCTTTCTCAAGGTCGGCCTCGCAGGTGGCGGCCCACCGGTCGTAGCGGGTGGCCAGCTCCTCGTTGCTCCGGCCGAGTAGGCCCACCGGACTTGTTGTCTGGCTCTTTCACGCGGTATGTTTTCCCCCTGAAACTGGATGTCCCGGCGGACATGCCGCCGCCGGGATGTTCCATCGTGCCAGCCGGGGGCGGTCTTTGCCACCGGTTGGGGCCGGGTGGTAAAATGCCGCCATCGCCCGCGGAGAAGCCTATGCAGTTGCCTGACAAGGTGGTGGTCATCACGGGTTCAACCCGCGGTATCGGCCGGGCGGTGGCCGGGGCGTGTGCCCGCGAGGGTGCCAGCGTGGTTGTCTGCTCCCGTACCGGGGAGGCGGTGGCGGAGACGGTGCAGGCCATCAGGGCGCAGGGGAGGCGTGCCTCCGGCGTGGTGGCGGATGTATCACGGCCAGACGACGTGGAAGCCCTGGTGCGGCACGCCATTGAAGAGTGGGGCCGGGTGGATGTCTGGATAAATAACGCCGGCGTCTCCGGCGGGATGCGCCCGCTTGACCACGTGCCGGTGGAGGACATCCGCCGCCTGGTTGACATAAACCTCTACGGTACCCTCCTCGCCTGCCGGGCGGTCATTCCGCTCTTCGTGCGGCAGCGGGGAGGGGTACTCCTCAACATTTCGGGGCGGGGTGGCCGTGGTGAACCGGCCGCCTACCTGGCAACCTATGCCGCCACCAAGGCGGCGGTGACGAGCCTTACCCGGAGCCTGGCCCGCGAGTTCCGCCACGAGCCGATTTCAATCCACGCCGTCCTGCCGGGCATGGTAGCCACTGATTTCTTCCGGGATGTGGAGGTGGGCTCGTCCCTGGAGGGGGCCGCCAGCAGCCTGCCGTGGGTGCTCAAGGCCCTGGGCATGTCGCCTGAGGAGGTGGCGGCCGGGGTGGTGCGTATCGCCTCGCAGGTGCCGGGCCGGGCGACCGGTAAGGTCTATTCCCTGATGGGCCGGGGCCGCCTGCTGCGGGGCATTGCCCGGCTGGCCTGGTACCGTGCCACCGGCCGGATAAGGGTGAAGACGTGATGTCTGGAGACTGCCCCGGGGCTGGAGTATGACAGGGCCGGGTGAGCCGACAGGGTTCGGGCCGGAGGAAGGGCAGGGGGTGAAGGTCTGCCCCGCCTGCCACGCGGCCAATAGACCTTCCTTCAGGTACTGCTACCGCTGCGGGGTGCGCCTGCCGGACGAGGCCCCGGCGCCGGGGAAGGTCGCTTTCAGGGCGGCCGGTTTCTGGATAAGGGTGCTGGCCTACCTGCTCGATGCCTTCCTGCTGGGGGTGGTGACGCTGGGGGTGACACTGCTGCTGAGTGGCTTTTCCGTGGCTGACCTGGTGGGGGAACCGTATTACGTGGGCTCACCTGCCTGGTGGCGTGATATGCTGGTCACCTTCGCCATTGAGGCGGCCTACTTTACGGTCTGCATCGGGGCGTGGGGACGTACCGCCGGCAAGGCGCTGCTGGGGGTGAAGGTGGTGCGGGCGGACGGCTCCCGTGTCTCGTACCGGCGGGCACTGGGCCGGTACCTGGCGGTGTTCGTCACATGGTTCACCTTTGGCCTCGGCTTTATCGTCATCGCCCTGACACCGGACCGGCGTGCCCTGCATGACTACGCCTGCGATACCAGGGTCATCCGGGGCTGAGGCGGGGGTGTAGTCGGCTTGCCGGTGCTGGTCGTTTTTGTGCTTGCCCTGGCCCCGGGCCTCTTCTGGCTGTGGGTGGTCTACCGGCGCGACCGCTTCCGGCCGGAGCCGCGGGCGCTGGTGGTACGCACCTTCCTCTGGGGAATGGCGGCCGTGGTGCCGGTGGCCGTCCTTGAGGCGGCCGTCCTGCTGCTCCTGGTGCCTGACGCCCTGGGTGTGCTGATGTCGAGCCGGGCCCCGCTGGCAACGGCGGTCACTTTCGCGCTGGTGGTGGGGGTGGTGGAGGAAGCGGGCAAGTTCCTGGTGGTGCGTCGTACCGTCTATGGCTCGCCCTACTTTGACGAGCCGACCGATGGGCTGGTCTACGCCGCCGCGGCGGCGCTGGGGTTTGCCTCACTTGAGAACTTCGTTTACCTGCTTTCCTTCGGCTGGCAGGCCATCCTGGTGCGGGGGGCCGTCTCCACGGTGGCGCACGTCATTTTTGCCGGCCTCTGGGGGTACCCGCTGGCACGGCACAGGGTGCTGGGCAGCTCTGCCTTCTGGGTGTGGCTGGGCCTGGGGGCGGCCATTGCTGCCCACGGCCTGTTCGATTTCCTCATACTGGCGGAAGGGGGCTACTGGCCGCTGGTCATCCCTCTCTTTGCTGCCTGCGGGGCTGCCTTCGTGCTGATGTTCCGCCACGGGCGCCGCCATTCACCCTTCCGTGACATGGTGGCCTACCTTGAGGTGGAGTGCCCGGCCTGCGGCCAGCGGGCGCCTGGCTTTGCCAGCCATTGCCCCCATTGCGGGGCGGCCATCAGTGCGGGAAGGGAGCAGGCCGGCTACTGCAGCAAGTGCGGGGCCGGGGTGCCGGCCCGGGCCGCCTACTGCCCTGCCTGCGGCAGCCGGCTGGTGCGACAGGCTGGCCGGGGGCCTGGCTAGAGCCGGAAGATCCGGACGGCGTTTTCGGCCAGGAGGAGCTGTTTTTCTTCCTGGCCCAGGTCCAGCTCCAGTGCTTTCTCCAGCGCTTCGGCCGGGTCAAACCAGGGGAAGTCCGAGCCGAACATCACCCGCTCCACGCCGGCCTGCCGGATGATGGCCGTGAGGCAGGCAGGCGTTATCTCGGCCCCCGGTGCGGCGTGGCTGATGATGGCCGAGCAGTCGAACACCAGGTCGGGGTAGGTGGCCGCCAGCTCCAGTGCCTCCTCTATCCAGCCCAGGCCCAGGTGTGCCATGACGATGGTGAGGCCGGGGAACGCCTGGAGCACCTCGGCGAAGTGTCGGGGCCGGGCGTACTGCTCCGGGCTGGCAAAGCGCCCCGAGTGGAAGACAATCGGCAGGCCGCGCTCGCGGGCGGCCTGGTAGATGGGCCAGAGGCGGCGGTCGTCGGGGTAGAACCACTGCGAGCCGGGGTGCAGCTTGATACCCCGTGCCCCCTGCCGCTCCACCTTGTCGGCCAGCTCGGCCCGCACCGCGGCCTCGTCCTGCAGGGGGTCCAGGTTGATGAACGGCACCAGCTGTGGATACTGGGCGGCGAGCTGGCAGGTCCAGGTGTTGCGGCGCTCCAGCCGCCCCAGCATCCGCTTGTCTATCTCTTTCAGGGCGGCCTGGCGTTCCTCGGCGGACTGGTCGGCCGGGAGCCTCTCAATGGCTGCCTTCTGCATCTCGGCCAGCGGCAGCATGTTCACCATCACCGCCTGGCTGATGCCGGCCCTCTCCATAATCGGCAGCAGCTCCTCCACCAGGCCAGCGTAGCTGGTGCGGTCGTTGCCCTGCTTGGCCTGCAGGCCAATCTGGCGGCTCTGGTAGGTGTGGAGATGGGCATCAATAACGCGGAATGCTGGCATCCTCGGTTCCCTCCTCGGGCTCGTTGGCCCCGGCCTAAGCTCGAATGTAGCGGCGTGCCGCTCCCGCGGCTATCGTGGCGGTGCCTCTACTCGGTCTGTGGGGTGGTGGGGGACTGCTCTCCGGGGGTCTCGGCCGGTGCGGCGGCCCCTTCGGCTGCCTCGGCTACCTCGGCGGCTTCTTCCTCGGCGGCCTCCACTACTTCGGCGGTTGCTACTTCGATGCGGGCAATCGCCTGGTGAGGCTCGTTGAGAATGGTGATACCCTCGTCAACCCGGATATCTTCCACCCTGATGGCGGCCCCGGCCTCGGCCAGCGAGCTGATGTCCACCGGCAGGCTGGAGGGGATCTTGCCCGGCCGGGCGCGGACGGAGAGGGTGGTCAGCTCCTGGATGAGGGAGTTCTCCTTGTGCCTGAGCGCCGGTGCTTCGCCCACCAGCTCAATGGGGACATCCACCCTTACTTCCTGCTCCATCTGTACCTGGTAGAAGTCCACGTGAAGCAGGGCGCCGGTCAGGCTGGCAAACTGCACCTCGCGCACCATGACGGTGCGTGGCCGGCGTTCACCCTTCACCGAGAGACTGATGAGGCGCGATGCCCCGGCCGCCGCGAGGACACGGCGGAGCTCGCTCGTGTCGCACTCCAGGGCCAGCGAGTCGATGCCCTTCCCGAAAACGTGTACCGGTGTCTTGCCCTGGCGGCGCAGCACCTTGACCTTCTTGCCGGTGATGGTGCGTGGGCTCGCCTTTATCTCTATCTGCTCCATGGGGTCTATCTCCTTGTGGAAACACCAGTCTGGAAGTGACGGCCCTATTAAAGCACAATCTGGCGTGAGTTTGTAGGTGGATACCGCTACTGGTAAGTATTATGATGCAAATCTTGCCCTTTAAAGCACAATCCGGCCTGAGTTTGTGGGGCCACCCGGACCGGCCCCTGGGCCGGGATGGCCCTGCCTGCGGGGCGGGCAGGGCAGGCTTGAGAAGGCCCGGTAAAGAGAAAAAGGCGGGCCCCTTCTCCGTGTGGAGGAGGCCCGTGTTGTGCCGGGCAGGGGCCCTGGTGCTACCGTGCTGGTGTCCGGGAGCGGTAGCGCCGCCACAAGAGCGGCCCGAAGACGGCCAGGGCTACCACCAGCACCGCCAGCCCGCCGATGAGCAGCCACTGGGTGACCGGCGAGCCGGTGGTCCCGTTGAAGGGGTAGGTGCTCAGGTAGACTGTTTTGGTCTCGGTCATGGCCGTCAGCCCCTCGGGGCCTTGCTGGTCGCTGGGGCCGTGATAGACCCGGCCGGTGATGGTGTAGTTGGCCTCCTCGGTCGGCACGAACGAGGCTACCACCTGCCCTCTGGTCCCGGGCTGGATGGCAACGATGGGGCTGGTCAGGCTGGCCACTTCCACCCCGTCCCGGCCGGTGACGGTCCCCCGGAGCTGGGCATAGGTGACAACGTCGCCGGCGTTCTCGACGGTGGCCACCACGTTCACCGGCTCGCCGGCGTTTGCCTGCGATGGTGCCCAGAGGGCACTAAGGTAGGCGATGCACGCCCCGCCCCCCGGCTCGACGACGTCGAAGGCCCGCACCAGCTGGCCGGTGGTTGTCCCGTCGGCCAGAGTAACACTAGTCCTGGCCCAGTAGTTGGTCTCTGTCTTCAGGTCCTCGGTTGAAATGCTGACAGGCAGTTCAACCCTTGCCCCCGCTACAACTTCCGGCAGCTCAGCCTCGGCTGTCCTGAGGACGGTGGTCTGCGTCGCATCAAGTATTTCTACCCTGGCCACCGGGCTGACCGCCACGTTGCCCGAGTTTTCCAGGGCCAGCGTCAGCTCGAGCGGCTGGCCGACCTCGGGGTTGGTTATACTGACATCCACCAGGGACAGGGCCACCCGTACGGTATCGGTCACGGTGACACTGACGGGCAGCACCACGCCGGGCGCTATCTGGGCCCCGGCACCGCTGGAGATTGTCCCGGATGGCTCCGCTCGTATCCGGATCGAGCCGAAGTAGGTGCCGAGGCCGGCGCTGGCGGGTACCTCAAGAACGGCGGTCAGCGTCATGCTGGCCCCGGCCTGGATAGACAGGGTCTGGCCGGCCGGGAAACTGAGCCAGTCGGCTGTATCGCCTGACTTCTCGATACTTACCTGCTGGGTGGTTTCGGCGTAGTTGTGCAGCGTTATCTGCTTCTGTACACCCGAGCCGGGCAGTACATCGGTGAAGTGGAGGTTGGTCGGCGCGACCCCCAGGCCGCTGGTGGCCCACGCGCTCGGGGCGGGAGCCAGCAGACAGGCGACGAGGACGGCGGTCACAAGGGAAAGTAGCCTTTTCGTCTTCATTTCACCCTCCTGCTCATTGTGAGGTGGTCGCGATGATGGAAATGGTCCCCTCGTAGCTGCCGGCCGGCAGGTACTGGTTCTCGGCCGAGGGCACCCTCAGCCGGAAGTAGAGCGGCTTCGTGGAACCGGCACCGGCGGACAGGTCGAACGTGTCGATTGTCTGCCCCGCCGTGCTCAGGGCGGTGGCCGAGCTGAAGTCAGCGTCCAGGGAGTAGTCTATCTGGCTGACATCAATGCTGTTTGACTGGTAGGTGAGCGCCGTGCCACTGACCACCACGTCCAGCGTGACATTACCCTGGTTTGTGACTGTCACCGCACTGACATCAGAGGTCTCACCCGGGTCGATTGCGCCGAAATCAATCGTGGCCGTGTCAACCGTTATTGAGAGGAGCTCGGTGTAGTTGAAGGTGGCGGGAGAGGCCGAGTTGTCGGCGGTGGCGCCCTGCACGTCGGTGGCGGTGACCACTACCTTGTAGGAGGCCCCGTCGGTGGCAGGGGTGTCGTAGTAGTTCATGCCGAAGCTGTAGGTCCATGTCCCTCTTACCCCGTGACCGGATGCCAGGGAAGCGTCACCCGCCGGCACGTGTACGGTGGTGCCGTCCGGCTGGTAGACCACCACCGAGACGGATGAAATATCGTTGTAGCCGTTCAGGTCCTTGGCTTCGATGGTGACCGTCACCGTGGTTGTTCCCTGGGGCGTGGGGTTGACCTGCACCCCGTCGAGCGTTGCGTCGGCATCAGGTGAAATGGTGACGGACTCAATCGACGGGACCTTGTTCTTGATTTGTGCTCTGCCGCCGCCGGCACTGGCTACCTGCGCCGGCAGCAGCGCCAGCACGAGCAAAGCGACCACGGCCAGCCTGTACCTGAATGGTAGCTTTCTCATGCTCGTCACCTCCTAACCACGGTTAGCAGATATCCGAGCGGTCGCTTGAAACGGGGCCGGAGCCGGCCTGCTCTGGGGGTAATCTTCCGTCCCACCGGCCCGGCGGTCAATACGTAGCTGTACTGAAGAGATGTTCCAGCGCCGGGCGTGAGAAATCGGCCGTGTCCGGTCCGTCGCTCCCCTCTCTTGCCTGGCACCTAGTTGCACCCAGATTATGGTGGGCCGGGGCTGAATGCTGGCTGAAAAAGTACGGGGGAATTCTTAATATTTTCTGAAAGGGTCCGCCGGGGGCAGGGATTAGCCGGGCGTGCCGCCGTCTGCTAGAATGGGAGGGCGCTATGTGCCGGAACAAAGCGTGAGGTTGGGGTGGTGGCAGCGGCTGGATTCGAACCAGCGACCAAAGGCTTATGAGTCCTCTGCTCTGCCAGCTGAGCTACGCTGCCGGGTGGCTTACCACCTTCAACGTCAATATAGCATAGCCTCGGGGGAGCGTCAATCCGGCCCCCGCTTGAAAGGGGTGCGCTTGCCAGACCGGCCTCGCCTGCTGGTGGTGGACATTGATGGCACGCTGCTGAACCAGCAGGGAACGATTTCAGAAGCTGACCGCCGGGCAATTACCGGGGCCGTCCGTGCCGGGATTACCGTGGCCCTCTCTACCGGCCGCGCCGTCGCGGCCAGCCGCTGGGTGCTGGAGCACCTCCGGCTCAACGGCTACCACATGTTCTTCGATGGTGCCCTGGTGGCCGACCCGTTCCGTGGCCACGAGGTCTATGCCGAGCCCATCCCGCCCCACCTGGTGCGCGAGGTGGTGGAGTACCTCTGGCAGCACGGCATGCGGATTGACCTGTATTCCTCCACCCACTTCTTTGCCGAGCACCTGGACTGGGTGACCGATATCCGGCGTGACTTTTTCCGCACACCCCCCACCCTCGTCTCTTTTGACGGCATCTGGGAGCGGGAGCGTATCCTCAAGGCCACCCTGGTGGTGCGCTCGGCCGGGGAAAAGGCCGGGGCGCGCCGTTTCGTGGAGCACTTTGCCGGCCGGCTGGCCTTCTCCTGGACGCAGACCCCCGCCTTCCCGGATGTTGATTTCATTAATGTACTCAGCCGCTGTGTCTCCAAGGGGAAGGCCCTGCGAGAGCTGGCCTCGTTCCTCGGGGTGCCGCTGGCGGAAACGGTTGCCATTGGCAACGGGGCCAACGACGTGCCCCTGCTGGCGGCGGCCGGGTTCGGTATTGCCGTGGGGAACGCCTGCGAGGAGCTCAAGGAGGTGGCCGACTGCGTGGTACCGGGCGTTGCCGACAGCGGGGTTGCCTTTGCGGTGAGGCGCTACCTGCTGGGCGGCCCGGCTAGCGGCGGCTGAGGTACATCAGCACCGCCCCGCAGGCGGCCACGTTGAGGGACTGTGCCTTCTCCGCGGCTACCGGCAGCCTGAGGCGACCGTCGGCCCGCGCCAGCACCGCCGGCGAGAGGCCGGCGGCCTCGTTACCCAGGGCCAGCAGCAGCTGGCCGCTACCAAGCAGGGCCGTGTCTTCTTCGCCCCGCAGGTCGGCGGCGGCGAGGCAAAAGCCCTGGCCCCTGAGGATATCAACCGTTTCCAGGTAGCGCCCGGTGCGCCGCAGCCAGAGCGAGAGGACGCTGCCGGCGGTGGCCTGTACCACCCTGGGGGAGAAGGGGTCGGCACACTTTGCGGAGAGGACGGCCCCGCTGAAGCCGAAGGCGGCGGCGGTGCGGATGAGGGTGCCGACATTACCCGGGTCCTGGATATCTTCCAGCAGGAGGAGGCGGTCACCGACCGGGTGCGGCGGCCGGTGGGACTCAACCTCAGGCGGGATGCGTACCACTGCCAGCACGCCCTGCGGTGTCTGCGTGGCCGCCACCCGCTTGAACTGCTCCGGCGTGAGGGTACGGTGCGGGTAGCGGCCGATGGGCCGTTGCCCCGGTACGGCCAGTATCTCGACGATAGACCCGGGGCTGGCTCCCGCCACCTGCCGGATGGCGCGCTCGCCCTCCACCATGAAGAGGCCTGCCTCCCGCCTGCCCTTCCGGGTGGCCAGCCAGCGGTAGAACTTCAGGGAGCGGGGGAGAGAGGCCAAGGCCCTACCCCCTCCCGAACCACCGCTTCCACCAGGGGCGCTTGTCCTTTACCCCCTGGACATGGAAGGAGTGCTCGCAGCGGCCGCAGCGCCAGGTGCCGTACTGCTGGTTGTAGTAGGTCTTGGTGCTGCCGCAGCGGGGACAGCGTGTCCGTAGCCGCCGTGCCGCCGCCTCGTCCAGGTTCTTCCAGTAGTCGTCGTACCAGTTGGCACGTCCCGGCATGCTGTCCTGGCTGTCCTCCTGCTCGCTCCCCGGGGGCTGGCCGTATCCGGCGGGGTTACTTTGCCCTCCGGCCCTCTACGCCCCGCCCCGCCGCCGGAAAAGCTCGGCCTGCAGGGCGGCGGCGTGCGGCTCCAGCTTCGGTATCAGGCCGTGGTCGGTCACGTCTATCCTTACCGGCGTGATGGATACCATCCCCTGGTGGATGGCCCAGATGTCCGTCCCCGGCTCGGGCAGGTCGACCGCCTGGCCGGCCAGCTTGTGGCCCCGGTGCCGCGCCTGCAGCGAGTACCTGAGGCCTCCATCAGAGGTCACCGCGCTGGCCCGCAGGAAGGCGGTGGCAGCAGCGCGGGTGGTCACCACCCCCTTTATCTCGGCCAGCGGGATATTCGGCACGTTGGCGTTGATGATGGAATCGGTGGGTATCTCGCCGGCCAGCATCTGCCGGGCCAGGAACTCGGCCACCATTGCCCCCACCGTAAAATCGGGCACCTCGTCCCGCTCGAAGGTTGCCAGCGAGACCGCCATCGAGGGGATGCGCCGCAGGTAGCCCTGCAGGGTGGCCATGACGGTGCCGGAGTAGGGGATATCGTGCCCGACGTTGGCCCCGAGGTTAATGCCCGAGACCAGCAGACCGTAGCGGCGCCCCTGCGCCAGGTGGCGTATCGCCAGGATGACACAGTCGCTCGGCGTACCCCGCACGGCGTAGGCCAGTGCTCCCGGGACCGGCGGCTCCACCTCGTCAATCTGCATGGCATGGTGCAGTGACACGCTCGTGCCGACGCCGCTCTGCTGGCGGTCCGGGGCCACCACCATCACCTTGCCGAGGTGCTGCATTGCCCTGGCCAGCGCCCAGAGGCCGGGGGAGTCGATGCCATCGTCATTGGTGACGAGTATGTGCACGTTCTGTCCCCTAGAAACCGCACCAGGTGGTAATGCTGTCCAGCGGGTCACGCTCGCTCTGGAGCTGGTTGGCCGGGTGCGACCAGTCCGGGTAACCCAGCGTCAGGCAGATGCTGATGGTCTTTGATTCCGGTATGCCGGCATGCTGCCGGACGACATCCGGGTACATGATGCCCTGCCCCATGATGCAGGTGCCCAGCCCGTGCTCCAGGGCAAGCAGAGCGATGGCGAGGGTAACGGCCCCGAGGTCGAACTGGGCGCTGGCGGTCATGTCCCTGTCGGTGGTGATGATGATGGCTACCGGTGCCCCGAAGAAGGCAAACCCCTGTTTTGTCCACTCGCGCCGCTTCTCGCGGTCCTCGCGGCTGATGCCGAGCAGCTCGAAGAGCTGCCGTCCCAGGGCGGTCTGGCGCTCACGGTAGCGGTCGGCGTAGGGACCGCGCGCCACCTCCATCTGTGGCGGTGTCCCGGCCTCGAGCCGGGCAATGTTGTCCCGGCGTATTGCCTCCAGCACCTCGCCGCTGACCACGGTGAACTCCCACGGCTGGGTATTCATGGCTGAAGGGGCGCGCCGGGCCACCTCCAGTATCTGCCGGATGACATCCTTCGGTACCGGGTCCGGCTTGTAGGCACGGATGCTCTTCCTCG
>CAZBPZ010000015.1:0-26889 GCA_964493955.1 uncultured Dehalococcoidales bacterium
TCGGCTACTGCTTCATCCACACTGGGGCAAACCTTGTTCAATCTCTACTACCTCCTTTCTCAGGTGCTTTACCTTCTTCTACCTCGTCAGACGACACCAGGCATCAGGTGACCTCCCCTCTCTCAGGGCAGCAACGGAGGCCGCACTGAGGTTGGGCCATACAATCCTCAAAGAGTCGGGGGGCGAAGAGATTAGCACCCCGGTTGTGGGACACCCCTTCCGCCAGGCCGCAGATATGGGCCACTCCCGGGACGAGGTGTAGCACCGCCAAAAGCTGGGTACTACTCTATTCTAGCATGCCGCACCGGAGAATTCTACCCGGGTATTCCGGGGCAAGACACATCGGAAGTACTCCTTCTCTTTTGCGGTGATGCTCTGGTAAGCCAGCCTCTCCGAGGCTCCGCGAGCCCTCAACCGTACCACCACCCGGTCAGTGCTCCCGGCGGGGACACGGATGCCCTCACCCTCAAGAAGCACCTCCGGCTTCCCTTCCCCCAATGCGGGTGCCGCTCCCGCAACTCCTGGATGCACCGCACCACTCCCCCGGCCCCGGGCAAGCCGGCCCGTCCGGGGCCATGCTTAACCCGGCACAAACCCCCGTAACCCTTTGTTACCCGGCTTTATAAAGTCTTTATGCCATCTTTATGTGCTTCTTATGAGTTTTATGCCCGCCGGTCAGGCAGGCTGCTAGACTGCAAGTAAGGTTGGAAACAGCCCGAAAGGCAAGCAGAAATGAGCATCAGGTGCCAGAATTGCGGACAGATTACCCGGACAGAGCACTGCCAGTGGTGCCATTTCCCGGCAGCCGCCGCCCCCCGCAGGAAGGGCCGGCGCATCCTGCCGACACTGGGATGGGTTGTCTCGGGCCTGCTGGCGGCCGTCATCATCGGGGTGGGCCTGGTCCACTTCCTGCCCGGTTACGGCCTTTACCTCGTCCGGAGCGAGTCCATGGCACCCACCATCAACCTGGGCGACTTCATCATCACCGGCCCGGCCCCGGCCGTTACCCCCGGCGACATCGTGACCTTCACCCGCGGCAAGGCGACCATCACCCACCGCGTCATCTCCACCGAGGGTGGACTCTTCCAGACCAGGGGCGACGCCGCCGAAGAGGCTGACCCCTGGCTGGTACAGCCGGCCGATGTCCAGGGCAAGTACCTGTTCAGAATCCCCTACCTTGGCTACGCCCTAAACTTCTTCCGCAGCAAGACCGGCTGGTTCGTGGGCATTGTCCTGCCGGCGGCCGTCCTGGTGGGGATGCTCGTTCGAGAAATCATCAAAGAGGCCCTGCGCCCCGAAGAGGCCACGGCCTGAAAACAAAAGCAAAACGAAAGGAGTAAAACAATGAAGAGGATAATTGGACTGACCATCGCCGCCCTGATAGTTATCACCGTGGTCGGTGCCGGTACCTGGGCCTACTTCAGCGACACCGAGACCAGTGCCGATAACTCGCTCACGGCCGGCACCATGGACCTGAATGTCGATGGCGGCAACACCGCCGTCACCACCTTCTCGGCCTCGGCGGTGCAGCCCGGTGACAGTGGCAGTGGTCGCACCACCCTGAGCAATGTCGGCAACCTGACGGGCGAGCTCGATATTGCCCTCTCCGCCATCACCAACACCGGGGCCACCGGCAGCACCGAGTTCGAGGACGGTGTCGGCAACCTTGGCAGCGTGGCCCGGATGGCCATCTACCTCGACGTGGACCAGAGCGGTGGCTGGAACGCCGGTGACATCGGCCTCAAGGCCGACGGCACCACCTACACCAGCGGCAGCCTGCAGTACGCCACCATCGACAGCTACAGCGGCCTCACTTATGACGCTGTCGCCAGCCTGAGCGGCTCCGCCAGTGACGACTTTACCATCGAGTGGCAGGTGCCCACCAGCGCCGGCAACAACATCCAGGGCGATAGCGTCAGCTTCGACATCACCTTCACCCTGGAGCAGGCCGACGCCGACTAAACGGCCACGGCAACGTGGAGCCCGGGGGCGGGAGGTTGCTCGCCCCCGCCGGTAATCCCGGCCAGGAGAAAGGAGCCCGCCATTGAAGAAGCTACTGGGTCTCACCTCAGCCGTCCTGCTCATCGTCGCCTTCGGCACGGTGGGCACCTGGGCGTATTTCACAGACTCAGAGCTATCCAGCCACAATTCCCTGCTCGCCGGCACGCTTGACCTGACCTGGCAGAACACCGGCGGCGTTAACCTTCCTTTCAATGTGCCATCACTGGCCCCGGGGGAGAGCCACGAGGCCCGCCTCACCATCAACAACACCGGCAACCTGCCGCTGCGCTATGCCATGACGGTTGAAGTGGCCTCCGGCGAAACGCTGGCCAACCAGCTCCAGTGCCGGGTCTATGACTACGAGACCAGCACCGAGCTTTACAGCGGCCCGCTCGGCGCTGCCAGCTTTGGAGACCCCGGGGCAGAGGCTGTCCTGGCAGCCGGTGAGTCCCGCCCCGTTGCCATCACCGTCACCATGCCGGCCAGCACCGGCCGTGAGTTCCAGGGGCTTACCAGCAACGTCTCGTTCATATTCACGGCCGAGCAGGTGACCGATGACTAGCGGAGAAGGGAGGTGACCCCGGCGTGAAAAAGCTCCTCTTCCTGGGCCTGCTGACAGTTGTAGTCCTCGGGCTGACGCTGCGGGGCACCTTCGGCTACTTCAATGACAGCGAGGTCTCAGCCGGCAGCACCTTCACTGCCTGGGACCCGGTCAGCATCCTGGCGGACGGCTTCGAGGGGTCTCCCTGGGACGTTAACTGGGATGACAACGGGGCTTCCTCGTGGGAGCCAAGCGGCAAGAAGGTGCACAGCGGCCAGTGGTCTGCCTACTTCAAAGGGGCCAAGCCGGCTGACACCGCCCGGCTGACAAGCGACGACCTGGACACCAGCGGTGCCCGTGGTGTTACCATCTCCTTCTGGTTCCGGCCGGACCTGAAGAAGTCTGACCGGCTCCTCGTCCAGGCTTACAACGGCACCAGCTACGTGACCCTCTATGACCTGGCGGAATACCCCACCTACCGGAAGGGCAGGTGGGGCTACTTCAGCCTGACGCTGACCGACCCGCAGTTCCTGAGGAGCAACTTCCGCCTGCGCTTCGACGCCAGCGGCGTCACCAACAAGAAGAGCAAGTTCTACCTTGACGACGTCCTCGTCGAGGTCTACTAGCCTCAGAGGCCAAGCTCTTCCAGACGGGCATCACCGATGCCGAAGTGGTGGGCCACCTCGTGCAGCACCACCCGCCTCACCTCCTCAACTATCTCAGCTTCATCCCGGCAGACTGCTTCCACCGCCTCCTGGAAGACCGTAATCTTGTCCGGCAGCACCATGCCGTAGCCGGTGCCGCGCTCGGTCTGCGGCACGCCCTCGTACAGCCCCAGCAGCAGCTCGTCGTCCCCCAGCCCGGCCTGGCGCCGCTGGACCGGGCTGGGGCGGGCCGCAACAACAATATCCACGTTCGCCAGCGCTGCCCGGATGTCCTCCGGCAGGCCCCGCACCGCCCGCACCACCAGCCCCTCGAACCGGCGCCGTTCCATGGCGACAGTGTACTCAAAAAGCCCCGCCCCCGGCCAGTCCCCCACCGGGCGGCGCCAATTTCATACCCGGTGCGCAACCGATTTCCTTCCGCAGGCGGATGGCAACCATGGCGGGCCCCGGCAAGACTGGTAAACAGCCCGCACTCCATACCAGGAGGCAACATCAATGCAGGACAGGTACAGCCACAGCAACCTGCTGACAACCGGCGAGGTTGCCCACCTCCTCCATATCCACATCAACACCGCCCGCCGCTGGAGCAACCGCGGCCTCCTGCCCGCCTGCCGTATTGGCCCCCGGCGTGACCGGCGCTTCCGCCGCGAGGACGTGCTCCGCCTGCTGGCCGGCCCGGGCACGCCCCGGGACTGAGGTACCACCACCCCCCTTCTTCTGCCCCTCCAAGCGGCCGTGCCGCCCCGAGCCCGGCCGCCACCCGGATTGACAAGCTGCCAGGGCTGTGGTATCTTCCAGACAAGATGCAGCTAGAGTGCACCCTCTCCCTTAGCCTGAAGACACGTTGCCGGTAGGTGGGTTCGAGCCGGCCGCGGCCGTCCCACGGGGGCGGCCTTTTTTTTGGCAGGGCCGGCCCGAAAGAGGGCGCACCAGAGCAGGCGAGGACAGCGCAGCATGGCAACACCACCAAAGTACATCCCCGGCGAAATAGAACCCAAGTGGCAGCAGCGGTGGGCCGAGACCGGTATTTACCGCGTCACCGAGGACAGCCCGAAGCCCAAGTACTATGCCCTGACAATGTTCCCCTACACCTCCGGTGACCTGCACATCGGCCACTGGTACAACAATGTCCCCCCGGACGTGCAGGCCCGCTACATGCGGATGAAGGGCTACAACGTGCTGCACCCCATGGGGTTCGACGCCTTCGGCCTGCCGGCCGAGAATGCCGCCATCAAGCACGGCATCCACCCCTACCGCTGGACGATGGACAACATTGAAAACATGCGGCGCCAGCTCAAGACAATCGGCGCCATCTATGACTGGGACCGCGAGGTCATCACCTGCCTGCCCGAGTACTACCGGTGGACACAGTGGTTCTTCCTCAAGCTCTACGAGCATGACCTGGCCTACCGTGCCAGTGCGCCGGTAAACTGGTGCCCCACCTGCCAGACGGTACTGGCCAACGAGCAGGTAATCAACGGCCAGTGCGAGCGCTGTCAGACCCCGGTAATACGGCGTGACCTGGAGCAGTGGTTCTTCCGTATCACCCGCTACGCCGATGAGCTGATGCAGCACGAGGGCATCGACTGGCCGGAGCGCATCAAGGTGATGCAGCGCAACTGGGTGGGGCGCAGCACCGGCACCGAGATATCCTTCAAGCTGGAGCACCCCGGCGTGGAACAGGAAGAGATACGGGTCTTCACCACCCGGCCCGATACCACCTTCGGCGTAACCTTCATGGTACTGGCCCCGGAGCACCCGCTGGTACTGCCCCTGACAAGCCCGGAGCGCCGCCGCGAGGTCGAGGCCTACATCGAGAAGTCGCGCCGCCAGACGGAGATAGAGCGCCTCTCCACCGAGAAAGAGAAGGACGGTGTCTTTACTGGCGCCCACGTCATCAACCGCCTCAACGGCGAGAAGGTACCTATCTGGATTGCCGACTACGTGCTGCTGGGCTACGGCACCGGGGCCGTCATGGGCGTGCCCGCCCACGACGAGCGTGACTTCGCCTTTGCCAGGAAGTACGGCCTGCCCGTACGCGTGGTGGTAGCCCCGCCCGGCTGGGACGGCGGCGAGCTAGCGGAGGCCTACACTGAGCCGGGGACAATGGTCAACTCCGGCCGGTTCAACGGCCTGCCGAGCCAGCAGGGCAGCGAAGCAATCACGGACTTCCTCGAGCAGCAGGGGTGGGGCAAGCGTACCGTCAGCTACCGCCTGCGCGACTGGCTGATTTCGCGCCAGCGCTACTGGGGCGCGCCCATCCCGATTGTATATTGTGAAAAGTGCGGCACCGTACCCGTGCCGGAAGAAGACCTGCCGGTGCTGCTGCCGGAGAACGCCGAGTTCCGCCCCACCGGCGAGTCACCCCTCACCTACAACGAGGCCTTCGTCAACACGAGCTGCCCGAAGTGCGGCGGCCCGGCCCGGCGCGAGACCGACACCATGGACACCTTCATGTGCTCGTCCTGGTACTTCCTGCGCTACACCAGCCCCCACTACGACAAGGGCCCCTTTGACCCGGAGAAGGTGAGGTACTGGATGCCGGTTGACCTGTACACCGGCGGGGCCGAGCACGCCGTGATGCACCTGCTCTACGCCCGGTTCTTCATCAAGGCCATCCGTGACATGGGCCTGGTGGACTTCGGCGAGCCCTTCAAGCGGCTCTTCAACCAGGGCATTATCATCGCCGAGCACCAGAAGATGAGCAAGTCCCGCGGCAATGTCATCAACCCGGACGCCTACGTGGCCGAGCTCGGGGCCGACACGGTGCGCGCCTACCTGATGTTCCTCGGCCCGTGGGACCAGGGCGGCGACTGGTCGGACAGCGGCATCAGCGGCATCAGCCGGTGGCTGGGGCGCCTCTGGAACCTGGTGCTGGGTGGCTACGAGGCGAAGACGGGCCCCGCCAGCGAACGTGCCCGGGCCGACCTGCAACGTGTCACCCACCAGACCATACGCCGCGTCACCAGTGACATTGAGCGTTTCCACTTCAACACCATGATTGCCGCCCTGATGGAGTTTTGTAACTATCTGGCAAGGGTGAAGGAGGCAGGGAATGTCTCCGTGGCCAGCTGGAACGAGGCCATCGAGACACTGCTCCTGCTGCTGGCACCGGCCGTACCCCATATCACCGAAGAGCTCTGGGAGCGCACCGGCCACACCTACAGCATCCACAACCAGTCCTGGCCGCAGTGGGACGAGGCACTGGCCCGGGACGAGGAGGTGACACTGGTGGTACAGGTCAACGGCAGGGTGCGCGACCGGCTGCTCGTGCCGGCCTCCATCTCCGAAGAAGAGGCCCTGGAGATGGCACGGGGCAGCCAGCGTGTCCGCGCCCACACCGAGGGCCGGGAAATCGTCCGGCAGGTGTACGTGCCCGGGAAGCTGGTAAACCTGGTGGTGAAGTAGCCGGGGCACCGGAAACAGCCCCCCGGCGGGAGCTACCGGGACCGGCCCCATATCCCCGTGCCGGGGGAGAGACAAGGGGGAAAAGCTTGGACCAGGACCTCAAGCTGGCCTTCATCGGCGGCGGCAACATGGCCGAGGCCATGCTGGCGGCCGTGCTGTCGCGCGGGGTGACCTCGCCCGAAATGGTCACCGTCAGCGACATCAACCCGGAGCGCCGCCGGCACCTGGCGCAGCGCTACGGGGTGAAGACCACCGAAAGCAACCCGGAAGCCGCCGCCGGGGCAGATGTGGTCGTCCTGGCAATCAAGCCGCAGGCGCTGCCGGAGGTTGCCAAGGGGCTAAAGGGGCGCCTCGAGCCGGGGCAACTGCTGCTCTCAATCCTGGCCGGCACCCGCCTGGAAACGCTCGCCGCCAGCCTGGGCCACCGCGCCGTCGTCCGGGCCATGCCCAACACGCCCGCCCAGATAGCCCGCGGTCTCACGGTCTGGACGGCCGCCCCGGAGGTCACACCCGCCCAGCGCGAGCAGGCAATCTCAATCCTGGGGGCAATGGGGCAGGAGATGGCCGTCCCCAGCGAGGACGAAATTGACAAGGCCACCGCCGTCAGTGGCAGCGGCCCCGCCTACCTCTTCCTCTTCATCGAAGCCCTGACGGATGCTGCCGTATCCCTCGGCTTCACGCCCGAGGTAGCCCGCGAGCTGGTACTGGCCACCGTGCTCGGGGCAGGCGAGATGGTGCAGGCCACCGGGGAAGAACCGGCCAAACTGCGCCGGCGCGTTACCTCGCCGGGGGGCACTACCGCCGCCGCCCTCAAGGTGTTCGAGGGCGGCGGGTTCACCGAGCTCGTGCGGCGCGCTGTCAGGGCCGCCTATGACCGGGCGAGGGAACTGGGGCAGTAAGTAGCCACCTGGCGCACACCTCCGCGGCCCGGGCCAGACGGCACTCGCTGAACGGGAGCCCTGAGTGGACTCCCGTTCAGCACGTCTTCCAGAGGGTTCTCTAGAAATACCCCGCCTGTGGCGGCTAGGTTGCCGGCGTCTCGCCGGGGTGAAGTGTCTTCCACTTCTCCAGCAGGGCGTCGCGGCTCTCCTCGTGGTCCGGGTCAGGCACACAGGCATCAACCGGGCAAATCTCGGCACACCGCGAGGACTCAAAAGCGCCAACGCACTCGGTGCACTTTGCCGGGTCAATTACGTAAATCGTCTCGCCCTCGCTGATGGCCTGGTTCGGGCACTCTGGCTCGCAGGCCCCGCAACTGATGCATTCATCTGTAATCTTGTACGCCATCCGGCATACCTCCTTATATTCTTGGGGGAAGTCCCCCGACCTTACTCAGCCGTCCAGCAGCTTTTCCCTCAGTGCCGCCGCAACATGCGGCGGCACCAGGCTATCAATTGCCCCCCCAAGCCCCGCCACTTCCTTGAGCAGGCTTGAACTGAGGAACTGGTACTGCCAGGAGGTCATCAGGCATACCAGCTCCAGCTCGGGGCGCAGCTTCTTGTTCATGAGCGCCATCTCAAACTCACGCTCGAAGTCAGCGCTCATCCTCAGGCCACGCACCACTGCCCGTGCCCCGATCCTGGTAGCGAACTCAACCGTCAGGTCAGAAAAGGCCTCCACCTCAATGTTAGGCTGGTCAGCCACCGCCTGCCGGGCCAGCGCTACCCTCTCTTTGGTGGTGAAGAGCAGCCGCTTGTCCGGCAGGTTGTAAACACCAATGACAAGCCTGTCAAAGAGCCGGGCGGCCCGCAGGGCTATGTCCAGGTGACCGTTGGTAATGGGGTCAAACGTACCGGGGTAAAGTGCCGTAATCACACGCCGCCATCCTTTCTGAAGACAGCAATGCAGCTGTCGCCGTGGCGAAGTTCCCGGCTGAGTGTCAGAGCCTCGTAGGATGGTTCAAGGGTAAGGCGGGGAGAGTGTGTTACGATGATAACCGAGTCTTCGGTTACCAGCGGGGACCGGGCAAGCTGCGCGATGACGTTACCAATTGAGCTATCGGCGTAAGGCGGGTCCATCAGAACGATGCCATACTCCCCCTCAAGGAAAGTCAGGGCTCTGGTCACACTGCAGCAGTAAACGCGCGCCCGTGCTCCCAGGCCGGTCCTGTCAAGGTTCTGTTTGATTATAGCACAACAGCGCGGCTCGCGGTCAACAAAATCAACCCGGCCGGCCCCCCGGCTCAGGGCCTCAATCCCCATCGCCCCGCTGCCGGCGTACAGGTCCAGCACCCGGGAGAAGTCTGCGTTCATTGATTCCAGCATCGAAAAGATGGCCCCCCTCACCAGGTCAGTGGCCGGGCGCACGTAAACACCCTTCGGTACCCTGAGAATATGCCCCCTGGCTGAGCCGGAGATAACCCGCATGCCGTCACCTTTCCCGGGCCGGTACTACCGCCCCCGGCCGGCGTCGAGGCGCTCCAGCAGGGCCAGCAGCGCCTGCCGCCCGTCACCGATGAACGGCTGCCCGTGCCCGGTGACGAGCGTGTCGAAACCAAGCCCGGCCATGCGCCTGATAGACTCAGCCGCCGCCGCCAGGTCGGTGCTGACCATCCTGGCCGGGGGGCGCAGCATCTGGCGCCGCTTCTGCACGGCATCACCCACAATCAGCAGGCGGTGCCGGGCCGAGAAAAGGCTGATGCTGTCCGGCGTGTGGCCGGGGGTGGGCACCACCTCCAGGCCACCGAGGACCGGCAGCACCTCGCCCCCCTCCAGCACGATGTCAACATCGTCTGCCGACAGAATGAAACGGCGCCGCACCGGGCTCATAAAGCGGGCGCGCAGCAACCGCCGCATCCCCTCGGGGTAGGCCGGCTCGCGCCCGGGGCCGGCCAGCCCCGCCCGGTGGGCCGCCACCCTGAACGAGGCCAGCTCCCGCAGCTCGGGCAGGGCACCAACGTGGTCAAAGTGGTTATGGGTGATGACCACCGTCTTTAGCTCGGAGATTGACCGGCCTAGCCTCTCAACCAGCTCAACAATCCGGGGCGAGCTGCCGGGAAAGCCGGTGTCCACCAGCGTCAGTGCCTCTTCCGCAATGAGGACGACGTTGGTTGCCCGCAACGTCAGGACATGGATACCGGGGCCGACTTCCGTGCTCAACAGCGGGCGCCCGAACAGACTGAGTACATTCCAGATAAACCCTAACACGGCTAGACGCTGCGCGGTGCCAGGTCGAGTGGTCCGGAGCGGCCGACCTCCTCACGCCACTGCGCCTCGGTCAGGCCCAGCCGCTGGAATATATCATCGACATAGCGCAGGTAATAGCGGTGGT
Source organism: uncultured Dehalococcoidales bacterium (assembly GCA_964493955.1). Taxonomy (GTDB): domain Bacteria; phylum Chloroflexota; class Dehalococcoidia; order Dehalococcoidales; family Fen-1064; genus CAZBPZ01. The sequence goes on from CAZBPZ010000015.1 coordinate 9,886, forward strand.
CAAACAGCCCCTCCAGCTCCTGCGGCCCGATGACGGCCGTTACCCCGGGGTCGTTCTTGAGGTGGGTCAGGAAACGGCCCCGCCCCTTCCAGGTCTTCATGGCGTTGCGCTGCACCAGCTCGTAGGCCTGCTGGCGGGACAGGCCCTTATCAACCAGCGCCAGCAGGACACGCTGCGAGTAAAGCAGCCCCCGGGTGATGTCCATGTTCTTCATCATCCGCCGCGGGTAGACCAGCAACCCCCGGACAACCTGCGTGAAGAGGGCAAGTATGTAGTCAACGACCAGACACGCGTCCGGCAGGATAATCCGCTCGGTGGAGGAATGGCTGATATCACGCTCGTGCCAGAGGGCAATGTTCTCCATGGCGGTAACGGCATAGCCCCGCACCAGCCGGGCCAGGCCACAAACCCGCTCGCAGAGCTCCGGGTTACGCTTGTGTGGCATCGCCGAAGAGCCGGTCTGACCGGCGCTGAACGGTTCCTCCACCTCCCTCACCTCGGTGCGCTGCAGCGCCCGTATCTCGGTGGCGAACTTCTCCAGCGAGGCCGCCAGGATGGCCAGCGTCGCCAGGTAGTGGGCATGGCGGTCACGCTGCAGTACCTGGTTGGACACCGGTGCCGGCTTGAGCCCGAGCCGGGCACAGGCCTTCTCCTCCAGCTCCGGCGAGAGGGTGGCATAGGTGCCGACCGCCCCGGAAAGCTTGCCCACGGCAATCTCCTGCCAGGCCGCCTGAAAGCGGCGGCGGTTGCGGCCCATCTCCTCCACCCAGAGCGCCAGCTTCAGCCCGAAGGACATCGGCTCGGCATGGACACCGTGGGTGCGGCCGGCTATCGGTGTGTACTTGTAGCGGATGGCCTTCTCCGCCAGCGCCGCGATGAGCTCTTTGATGTCCTCGTCGATGATGCGCGAGGCCTCCACCAGCTGCAGGCTGAGGGCGGTATCGATGACATCCGAGGAAGTAAGCCCGAGATGAATGAAACGGGACTCAGGCCCAAGCGTCTCGCTGATAGCCCCGAGGAAAGCCGTCACGTCGTGATGGGTCTGCCTGAGGATTTCGTTCATCCGCGGGATATCAACCCGCGCCATCTTTATCTTGGGGATAGCCTGCCGCGGGATGACACCCAGCTCCGCCCAGGCTTCGCAGGCGGCTATCTCCACCTCCAGCCACCGCTCGAACTTGTTCTCGTCCGACCACACTTTTTTCATGGCCGGGCGCGAGTAGCGCTCTATCATCTACCCTCCCGGAGCGACCGGCGGTAGGCCTCGTAGGCCTGCCGGATATCTTCGTGCTTCAGCCCCAGAATCTGCGCCGCCAGGTAAGCGGCGTTCCTGGCACCGGCGCTACCGATGGCAACGCAGGCCACCGGCACCCCGGCCGGCATCTGCACGATGGAGTAAAGGGCATCCACCCCGTTGAGTTCGCCGCCAGCCATCGGCACGCCGATGACCGGCAGGGTGGTCCAGCTGGCCATCACGCCGGGCAGGTGGGCCGCCCGCCCCGCCGCTGCAATAATCACCTCGAGGCCCCGCTCCCGCGCCGCCAGCCCGTACTCCCGCGCCTTCTCCGGGGTACGGTGGGCAGAAATCACCGAGACCTCGTACTCGATGCCGAGCTCCCTCAGGGCCGCCATGGCCGGTTGCATTGCCTCACCGTCTGACCTGGAACCCATCACAATCCCGACGAGCGGCATGGTCATGCCTCCAGTAACGCAATATCCTTACGGTAGTAGCACCCCTCAAACTGTACCCGGCCCACGCTGGCATACACCTTCCGGCGGGCCTCCGCCAGTGTAGCGCCGGTGGCCACCACCGCCAGCACGCGCCCGCCGCTGGTAACCACCCGGCCGGCCTCGTCCAACCGGGTGCCAGCCTGGAACACCAGCACCCCGTCATCAAGGCTGTCCAGCCCGGACACAGGATACCCCGTCTGGTAGCTGCCGGGGTAGCCGCGTGATGCCACCACCACCGCCACGCAGGCCTCGGGGCACATCTTCACCCTCAGGCGCTCCAGCCCGCCCTCCAGCACCGCCTCGATTATCTCCACCAGGTCAGTCTCCAGCCGCGGCAATAACACCTGTGTCTCCGGGTCTCCCAGGCGGGCATTGAACTCTATCACTCTCGGGCCCGTGGCGGTGAGCATGAGGCCGCCGTAGAGGACACCGCGGTAGGGCCTGCCCTCGGCCGCCAGTGCCCGCACCGCTGGTTCCATGATGGTGCGGAAAATCTGCTCCTTCAGGGCGTCACTCAGGAAGGGCGGCGGGCTGTAGCTGCCCATGCCGCCGGTGTTGGGGCCACAGTCACCATCGTAGATGCGCTTGTAGTCACAGGCAAACCCCAGCGGGACAACGCTCCGGCCGTCAGTGAAAACGAAGCAGCTCACCTCGCGCCCTGTCAGGCACTCCTCGATGACGACCTTTCGGCCAGCCTCGCCCAGGTTACCCGCCTCCATCAGCCCCGATACCGCCTCAAGGGCCTGCTCGACCGATTCGGCCACGGTCACGCCCTTGCCAGCCGCCAGGCCATCAGCCTTGACCACGATGGGCGGCGCCTGCTGCCGGGCGTACTCCCTGGCCTCGGCCGGGTCGGAGAAGGTGACGCCGCGGGCACAGGGAATGCCGTACCTCTGCATCAGCTCCTTGGCAAAGGCCTTGCTGGACTCTATCTCGGCCGCCCGCCGGGTGGGCCCGAAGATAGGTATGCCCAGCTCCTGGAAACGGTCAACTATCCCGGCCGCCAGGGGGGCCTCCGGGCCAACCACCACCAGGTCTATCCCGTGCTCGCGAACGGCGCCGGCCAGCCCGTCAACGTCAGTGTCACGAAGAGGTAGGTTGCAGGCAACGGCGGCGGTGCCGGCGTTGCCCGGCGCGGCATAGACCTGCGAAACGCGGGGGCTCCGGGCCAGCTTCCAGACGAGGGCATGCTCACGCCCGCCCCCACCAACGACCAGTATCTTCAAGTCCTGTTACCCACACCGGCCAGACTGCGCACTGAGGTCACGCAGAGCTACCCAACAGTATAGTACATTACCGCCGGGCAGTCACCTAGAGTCAAGAAGGACTGTACCGGTCCGCCAACGAACCGGTTCACCCCGGGTCAAACCCCACGTACTCAACCCCCTCAAAGTCGGCAAACCTCCTGGCCATCACCCGCAGGGCCTCCGGGTTGTTGTCCACCAGAACAAAGCACCGGCGCCAGCGGTACGCCGCCTCGCCGGTGGTGCCGCTGCCGGCAAAGAAGTCGAGTACCGTATCTCCCTCGTTGGAGGACGCCCGGACTATCCGTTCCAGGAGGGCCAGCGGTTTCTGCGTCGGGTAGCCCGTCCTCTCGGCCGAGTTCGTGCCGACGATTGAGTGCCACCAGGTATCGGTGGGCAACTTGCCGCGGGCCGCCTTCTCCCGGCCCACCAGGCCCGGCGCCATGTACGGAATGCGGCCAATGTCATGTGTGTTGAAGATGTAACTGGCCGGGTCCTTTACATACACCAGTATGTTGTCATGCTTGGGGGGCCACCTCCGCCGGGGCCGCCCGCCGAAATCGTACGCCCAGATAATTTCATTAAGGAAACAGCGCCGCCCGAAAATACCGTCCAGGAGCACCTTGCAGTAGTGCACCTCGCGGTAGTCAACGTGGAAGTACATCGTCCCGTTCGGGGCCAGCACGCGGTACGCCTCGCGGAGCCTCGGCTCCAGGAACGCCAGGTAGTCATCGAACAGGTCACCGAAGGAGGCACTACCGACCACCTCCGTCCGGTACCTCCGGCCCTGGAAGCCGACACGGTCGCCGGCCTCCGACCGCACCGTCCTGATACGCGTTCGGGCCTGCACCTTGCCGGTATTGAAGGGAGGGTCAACGTATATGAGGGTAACGCTGCCATCCGGCAATGTCGGCAGCACCTGCAGGTTGTCAGCCAGGTACACCCGGCCCCGTGTCATGTCTTCCCCGCACCGGTAAGCCCGCTCAGCGCCCGGCCCTACTCCCACTCGATGGTAGAAGGGGGCTTGGAGGTGATGTCATAGACAACCCGGTTGACCTCCGGCACCTCGTTGACGATGCGGTTTGAGATGCGGGCCAGCACCTCGTAGGGCAGCCGCGCCCAGTCGGCCGTCATGGCATCTTCACTCGTGACCGCGCGGATGCCCACCAGGTAGCCGTAGGTACGGTGGTCGCCCATTACCCCCACCGAGCGCACGTCCGTCAGCACGGCGAAGGACTGCCAGAGCTGGCGGTAGAGCCTGGCCTTCTTTATCTCGTTCATCACGATGAAGTCACACGAGCGCAGTATCTCCAGCTTCTCGCGCGTGACCTCGCCGATGATGCGGATGGCCAGGCCGGGGCCGGGGAAAGGCTGGCGCCAGACCATCTCCTCGGGCAGGCCCAGCTCCAGCCCGAGCTGGCGGACCTCGTCCTTGAACAGGTAGCGCAGCGGCTCGATGAGCTTGAGCACCATCCGCTCCGGCAGCCCGCCCACGTTGTGGTGTGTCTTTATCTTGGCAGAAGCCGTGTTACCGCTGAGGGCGCTCTCGATGACGTCGGGATAGAGGGTCCCCTGGGCCAGGAAGTCCACCCTGCCCAGCTTCTTGGCCTCTTCTTCAAAGACGGCAATGAACTCCTGGCCGATGTTGATACGCTTCTGCTCCGGGTCGGTCACGCCTTCCAGCCGCTTCAGGAAGCGGTCGGTGGCGTCCACGTAAATGATGCGCATCCCCAGGTTAAGGCGGAAGACATTGAAGGTACGCTCCACTTCCTCGCGGCGCAGCAGGCCGTTGTTGACGTAGATACAGGTAAGCTGGTCACCGACGGCCCGGTGTATCAAAGAGGCCACTACCGCCGAGTCCACCCCGCCGGAAAGGGCGCTGATAACCTTGCCATCACCCACCTGCTGCCGGATACGCTGCACGCTCTCGGTGATGAAGTTACCCATCGTCCAGTTGCCCCGGCAACCGCAGACGCGGTAGGCGAAGTTCTTCAGGATTCGTTTGCCCTCCGGGGTGTGGACAACCTCGGGGTGGAACTGCAGGCCGAAGATGCCCCGGTCATTGCCCATGACAGCCACCGGCGAGTTCTCCGTGTAGGCCAGGGCGCGGAAACCGGGAGGCATTATCTCGATGCGGTCAGCGTGGCTCATCCACACCTGGGTGGGAGCCTGAATACCGGCAAAAAGGGGCGAGTCCGGGTCGCTGAAGTGAAGGAAGGCCTGGCCGTACTCACGCTTCGTCCCCGGCATCACCTGGCCACCCAGCTGCCGGGCCAGTACCTGCATCCCGTAGCAGATGCCGAGCACGGGCAGACCACTCTCGTAAATGTAGGCCGGGGCAAGCGGTGCTCCCTCGTCGTAAACGCTGGCAGGCCCGCCGGAGAGGATGAAACCCCTGGGCTTGAGGTGGGCTATCTTCTCCCAGGGGGTGTCATGGCTCACCAGCTCGCAATAGACCTGGCACTCGCGGATACGGCGCGCAATCAGCAGGCTGTACTGCGAGCCGAAGTCCACCACCACGATGGTCTCACGCTCCCCTGGCGGCGTCTCCGGGACCGGGGCCGGCTGCTCGGCCGCCAGGCCCTTGGCAATTTCCAGGTACGTGGAGACCTCAATATCACCCGTGGTAGCAATGCGCCGGTTAGCTCCGGCCGGGGGCCTCTTCCCTTTATCCCTGGGCATACCTCTTACCTTACACCCAGCGTAGCATTGCCACGGCAGAGCGTCAAACTCGTGTGCTATAATGGTCACCAGTGACCACCGGGAGGCAGGCAGGTGACCATGCGAGGCCGCTCTATCCGGCTGGCAGCCGCTCTCATCACCATATCGCTGGTGCTGGGCACCATGCTGCTGCCACGCCCGGTGCGGGCCGCCGAGGGCTACCCCCTGGCGGGAAGCTGGTCGGCGACTGTCTCCGGCAGCGGTTCGTTTAACCTGGTCACCGAGGAGGTGACCAGCGGCACGTTTGTCATCCAGGTGCAGGTCAGCGGCGACATCACGGGCAACTTCGAGTACGTTGCCACCTACCAGCCCGCCGCCGGTGGCTGGGAGGGCACCACGGCGGCGGTAGAGGGCACAATCACCGTCGACGGGGTTGACCACCCGGGTATTGCCTGGCTGAAGGGTGACATCGTCAACCTGAATTTCACCGGCTGGCCGCCAACCGCCTGGGACGCGGAAGTGTTCTGCCCGTCCGGCGGCACGCACGGCTACACCACTGATGGCTCAGACATAGTGGCCGACTTCGGCTGGCAGGGTAGCTGCTCCGGCTCGGCTACTACTGACATTGCCAGCCAGACGTGGCAGGCGTCCGGCAGTGGCAGTGGCACCTGGAGCGGGACGGCCAACCAGTGCCTGGCCGGAATAACCCGGTTCGTCGGCGCCGGCACGGGTACCGTCACACTGGCTGCCTCTCCGATAGTGGCCAGCCTCAGCTACGACATCGCCCAAGAAGGCACCTTCATCCTGGCCCGCTACCAGCAGAACCCGGCCGGTGCTACCACCCGGCCCAGTCTGGACAGGTACATCCAGGTAGATACCAACCTGGTGAAGTCCGACGTCAACTTTGACCGGGTCGAGCTGCGAATCTACTACCACGAAGATGACCTTGCCAGCCAGAACATCGACGAAGCGTCCCTGGCAATTTACCGCTGGAGCGGCAGCGAATGGACACGCCTGGCCGAGACCGGGGTGAACACCGGGGAAGACTACGTCTGGGCAAAACTGGTGAGCTTCAGCGTTTACTCGGTCCAGGGTGAAACCAGTACCACCCCCGCGGCGACTCCCCCCGAGGAACAGCCCGCCCCGGCTCCCGCTGCCGAACAGCCGGCCCCGGCAAGCTTCTCCGTCTCCAATCTGAGTATTACCCCGGCTAAAATCACCGCCGGGGCACAGGCGTCCGTGCGCTTCACGGTGACCAATACCGGGGGCTCCGACGGCGAATACACCGCCGCGCTGAAGCTCAACGGGCGCGAGGTTGACCGGCAGACGCTGCACCTGGCTGCCGGGGCAAGCGCCACGGCCGAGTTTGTCCTCTCCGCCGCAGAGCCCGGCAGCTACGAGGTCAGCATCGGGCAGGCCAGCGGCCAGCTGGAAGTGGTAGCCCCCGAAGCCGGGCCAGAGGTCATTTCTGCCGAGCCAGCCGGGACCCCCACTGCACCCCCCACCCCCGAGCCGGCCCCGGCTGGAGGCACACCCTGGCCAATCGTGGGAGGGGTAGCCGGGGCAGTGGCCGTGACAGCCATCGGCCTCTGGCTCTGGCGGCGCCGCTAGGCAGCCCGCCTTCCAGAGCCGCGCATTGCCCCCCGCCTGCCCCGGACAGGGCCTTGACAAATACCTCCGGGCCATTTATTATGAGAACACGTGTTCTAGTACATTTGCTCTAGTCTGGAGGGGAAACGGTGGAAAGCTTCGCGCTGGCCGGCAAGGCCAGGACCGTCTTCAAGCTGCTCAAGCTGCTGGCCCAGGCCGAGCAGGCCGCGGTAGCCAGGGCAGGTCAGAAATAGTCCCGGCCCCTACCCTTTCACCCCCACCCACCCCCCTGCTATACTACTTCTGACGGCTGCCAAGGGGGTGACGGAGATTGTGACACAGGGGCCTTTCGCATTCCCGGCCGACGTCCAGGCGCAGATAGACAGCGCCATTACCATTCTCCGCCGGGATGGTATCGTGGCCTACCCCACCGATACCGTCTTCGGGCTGGGGGCGCGGATGAGTTCTGTACCGGGCGTGCAGCATATCTTCCGCACCAAGCGACGCCCCCCGGTGATGGCCCTGCCCCTGCTGGTAGCAGAGATGGCGGACATCCTCCGCCTGGCCACCGAGGTACCGCCGCTGGCACGCCGCCTGATTGAGGCCTTCATGCCGGGGCAGCTGACCCTTGTCCTGTCAGCCTCACCAACCGTACCGCCGCTTATCACCGCCAACGAGGACACCGTGGCGGTACGCATCCCGGACCACCCCGTGCCCATCGCCCTCATCCGCGGCATCGGTGAGCCCCTGGTGGGTACCAGTGCCAACCTCACCGGCTGGCCCAGCCCCGTCACCGCCGCCCAGGTACACCACCAGCTGGGAGCCGAGGTAGACCTCATCATCGATGACGGCCAGCCCTGCTCCGGCGACCCCTCGACCATTGTGGACGTTACCTGCAGCCCGCCGGTAGTATTGCGCGAGGGTATGGTCTCAATCGACGCCATTGAGCAGGTCTATGCCGACTTCGTGGCAGGTGGGGAGGAGTAGCGGTGCGGGTAGCCCTCGGTTCGGACCACCGTGGCCTTGAACTCAAACGGGAAGTGGCCAATATCCTCCGGCAGGCAGGCCATAAGGTGGATGACCTGGGAACGCACGGGGAAGGGCCGGTGGACTACCCGGATGTAGCCGCGGCGGTGGGAAAAGCGGTCACCGCCGGCACCTGCCAGCGTGGCATTCTCATCTGCGGCACCGGCATCGGAATGAGCATGGCCGCCAACAAGGTGGCCGGCATCCGTGCCGCCCTCTGCCACAATACCTTCCAGGCCAGTCGGGCCCGCCAGCACAACGATGCCAACGTGCTCTGCCTCTCCGCCGAAGAACCGCCGGCTGACCTGGCCGGGGTGCTCACCACCTTCCTGGAAACCACGTTCCTGGGCGGCCGCCACCAGCGGCGCGTCGACAAGATGGACCACCTGGAACGCCGGGCCCGCGAAACCGGCCCGCACGGGTGTTGACACCCGGTCACAGTTGTGTTATGTTAGCTCTAACATGATTACGAACAGCCTCGTACTCGTCGTTATTAGCTGTCCCCGGTAAGTGGGAGCGAGTCTCCTTGAAGACCGTCCCACGGGACGGTCTTTTTTTATACAGCACACACGAGGGGTCAAGACAAATGAAGAGTGATGCCGCCAAAAAAGGCCTGGAGCGCGCCCCCCACCGCTCCCTGCTGCACGCCGTGGGGGTAACGCGGGCCGAGATGGAGCGGCCGTTTATCGGCATCATCAACAGCTTCAGCGAAATCGTGCCGGGGCACGTCCACCTGCGCGAAATCGCCGCCGCCGTCAAGAAAGGCGTCCATGCCGGGGGCGGTGTCCCCTTCGAGGTGAACACTATCGCCGTCTGCGACGGCATTGCTATGAACCACCCCGGGATGAAGTACAGCCTGCCGAGCCGCGAGCTCATTGCCGATTCCGTGGAGATAGTGGCCGAGGCGCACGCCTTCGACGCCCTGGTCTTCATCCCGAACTGCGACAAGATAGTGCCGGGGATGCTGATGGCGGCGATGCGCCTCAACCTGCCCTGCATCTTTATCAGCGGCGGGCCGATGCTGGCCGGGCACTCTCCCGGGGGCGGGAAGATTGACCTCATCTCCGTGTTCGAGGCGGTGGGCAGGGTCAACACCGGCCAGATGACCGAGGTAGAGCTGGCACACTTCGAGGAACTGGCCTGCCCCGGCTGTGGTAGCTGCGCCGGCATGTTCACCGCCAACACCATGAACTGCCTCACCGAGGCAATAGGGCTGGGCCTGCCCGGCCACGGCACCATCCCGGCGACCGACTCACGCCGCACCGCCCTGGCCAAGCAGGCCGGGGAACAGGTGATGCAGCTCCTGGCAGAGGACATCCGCCCGCGTGACATCTTCAACCTGAAGTCACTGCATAATGCCTTCACGGTGGACATGGCCCTGGGCGGCAGCACGAACTCGGTGCTGCACCTCATGGCCGTGGCACGCGAGGCCGGCCTCAGCTTCCCCCTCTCCTGGGTGAACGAGCTCAACCAGGCCACCCCCTACATCTGCCAGCTCAGCCCGGCCGGGGAACACCGCATCGAGGACCTGGACCGGGCCGGGGGGATACCCGCCGTGATGCGGGAGCTGGGCAACCGCCTGAACCTGGATGCCATCACCGTCAGCGGGCAGACCGTGGGTGACAACCTCAAAAGTGCCGCCGTGCTGGACCGCAGTGTGATACGCCCCGCCGACGACCCCTACTCCCCCACCGGCGGCATTGCCGTCCTCTTCGGCAACCTGGCGCCGGAGGGGGCGGTGGTGAAGAAGGGTGCGGTTGACCCGGCCATGATGATACACCAGGGCCCGGCCCGCGTGTTTGACTCGGAGGAAGAGGCCACCCGGGCCATCATGGCCGGCACAGTCCAGCCCGGTGACGTGGTGGTAATCCGCTACGAAGGCCCCCGGGGCGGGCCGGGAATGCGCGAGATGCTCACCCCCACGTCACTGCTCAGCGGCATGGGGCTCGATAGCAGGGTGGCCCTGGTCACGGACGGCCGCTTCTCGGGCGGTTCACGGGGGGCGGCCATCGGGCACGTTGCCCCCGAGGCCGCCGCCGGCGGGCCGCTCGCTGCCCTTCAGGACGGTGACACCATCCGGGTAGATATTCCGGGTAACCGGCTGGACGTGCTCCTCGGCGAGGCCGAAATCAACCAGCGGCTGGCCAAGCTGCCGCCGTTCGAGCCGCGCATCAAGACCGGCTACCTGAGCCGCTACGCTGCCCGGGTCTCCTCGGCCAGTGCCGGGGCAGTACTCATCTAGCAAGGAGACAGAAAGATATGAAGATGTCAGGTGCCCAGATGCTCCTGGAAGGGTTCGTCAGGGAGGGGGTCGAGGTTATTTTCGGCATACTCGGCGGGGCCGTGCTGCCCCTTTACGATTGCCTGCCGCAGTTCCCGCAGCTAAGGCACATCCTGACACGCCACGAGCAGGGGGCGGCCCACGCCGCCGAGGGCTACGCCCGTGCCACCGGCCGGGTGGGGGTCTGCTTCGCCACCTCCGGTCCCGGGGCCACCAACCTTGTTACCGGCATCGCCGATGCCTACATGGACTCGGTGCCGCTGGTGGCAGTCACCGGCCAGGTGCCGCGGGCACTCATCGGCAAGGATGCCTTCCAGGAGATTGACATCACCGGCATAACCCTGCCCATCACCAAGCACAACTACCTCGTCAGGGAGGCCGCCGAGATACCCCGCACCGTGCGCGAGGCCTTTTACCTGGCGGGCAGCGGACGCCCCGGCCCGGTGCTGATAGACGTACCCCGGGACGTCCTGGTAGAGCAGGCCGATTACCACTACCCCCAGCAGCTTGACCTGCCCAGCTACAAACCCACTCTCAAGGGCCACCCCACCCAGATAAAGAAGGCGGTGCGCCTCATCAACGAGGCGCAGAAGCCCGTGATTCTGGCGGGGCGGGGTGTCATCATCTCCGGGGCGTTCAAAGAGCTGCAGACGCTGGCGGAAACAGCCCAGATACCTGTCATCACCACCCTGCTCGGTGTCAGCTGCTTCCCCGAGGGCCATATCCTCAGCTACGGCATGCTGGGCATGCACGGCATGGTCTACGCCAACCTGGCGGTGGACGCCGCCGACCTGATTGTGGCCATCGGCATGAGGTTTGATGACCGTGCCACCGGCCAGGTGACAGCCTTCGCACCACACGCCCGGATTATCCACATTGACATTGACCCGGCGGAAATCGGCAAGAACGTACGGGTGGACGTACCGATTGTCGGCGACGTGAAAACCGTCCTCAGCGACCTGAACAAGCAGCTGGAGCCGAAGGAGCACCTCGCCTGGCTGGAAGAGCTGGACGAGCTCCGGCGCCGGCACCCGTCACTCAACATCCGGGACGTGGACGCCGTGCTGCCGCAGTACGTCGTCCGCCAGGTGTACGAGGCCACCGGGGGCAAAGCTACCATCGTCACCGGGGTGGGGCAGCACCAGATGTGGGGCGCCCAGCACTACCGCTACGACCAGCCAAACACCCTCATCACCTCCGGCGGCCTGGGCACGATGGGCTTCGGGCTGCCGGCGGCGGTGGGCGTACAGGTGGCCCGGCCGGGCTCAACTGTCTGGTTGCTGGACGGGGACGGCAGCTTCCAGATGACCATCCAGGAGCTGGCCACCGTTGCCCAGGAAAGGCTACCCCTAAAGATTGCCGTCTTTAACAACGGCTATCTGGGGATGGTGCGGCAGTGGCAGGACCTCTTCTACGGGAAGCGCTACGTGGCAACCCCGCTGGCCGGGCCCGACTTCGTCAAGGTGGCAGGGGCGTACGGTATACCCGGCACCGCCGTGAAGCGCCGCGACGAGATTGCCCCGGCCATCGCCCGGGCCATGGCCAGCCAGGGGCCGTTCCTGATTGATTTCCACGTGGAGGCCGAGGAGAACGTTTACCCGATGATACCCCAGGGCGGCAGCCTGGCGCAGTTCCTGGAGGAGCCGAAGATGGAGGAAACAAAATGGCCCCAACGAAGCACACGCTAGTTGCCCTGGTAGAAGACAAGCCGGGTGTCCTGAACCGGATGGCAAGCCTCTGCCGGCGCCGTGGCTTTAACATCGAGAGTATCGCCGTCGGCCATACGGAGACTCCCAATATCTCAAGAATGACAATCGTGGTGGATGGCTCCGGCCCGGTGGTCGAGCAGCTACGGAAGCAGCTCGACAAGCTGGTCGTCACGGTGAAGGTCTCGGACATCACCGGGGACGATATTATCGTGCGTGAGCTGGCCCTCATCAAGGTCAAGGCCACGGCGGCCACACGCAGCGAAATCCTGCAGATTGTTGACATCTTCCGCGCCAACATCGTGGACGTCTCATTTGACTCGGTCACGATTGAAGCAACCGGCGACGAGGACAAGATAGAATCGCTGCTGACACTGCTGAAGGCCTACGGCATCAGGGAGGTGGCCCGCACCGGGCGGATTGCCATGACACGGGCCGCCAAGGTTACCCCCGGCGGCAGCAGGAGCACCATCAAGGCCAGCCGCCGCACCCCGGCCTATTAGTGCCGGTACGCCGGGCAACGAACGCGCCGGGCGGCCAGTAATTGATTTGGCAGCGGCTATCCTGATAATGTAGTGAGGAGCCTCACCCACCCCGGGAGGTAGCGTGGACATGTACCGCCGCATCCTGGTACTGCTGGACGGCTCGGAGCTTTCCGAGGTGGTACTGCCGTTTGCCAGGGAACTGGTAGCCCGGCTGGACGTGGAAGCCATTCTCCTGCAGGTGTACGGCCCGGGCGGGCGTGACCTCGTGCCGGTCTTCCGCGCCTACATAGACCAGGCTGCCGAGCAGGTGCGCCGCCAGGCCGAGGACCTCCAGGAGCGCCTCGGGGTGGAGCCGGGGGCAACACGCATCCATGTCAGGGGGGACCTGGCCGAAGGCTACTACGCCGACGAGATTCTCCGCTACGCCGGCGAGCACCAGGTTGACCTCATCCTCATGGCCAGCCACGGCCGCTCCGGGGTGCGGCGCTGGCGCATGGGCAGCGTGGCCGACAAAGTACTGCGCGCCACCCGGCTGCCGGTGCTGTTTGTACCGGCCGGGATAAAGGATACCCTGCCCTACGACAAGTGGCCCAGCAAGAAGCTGATTGTGCCGCTGGACGGCTCGGAACGCGGTGAGACCGTGCTCACTCACGCCCGGATACTGGCCAAACAGCGCTCCCTGGAACCGGTAACCATCAGCCTTATCCGGGTGTGTGACCCGCCGATTGCCCCTTCCTACTACTCGCCGGAGCTCTCCGGCATCCCCCTGAACTGGGGTGAGTTCATGGAGCAGGAGGTGGCCCGCTGCCGCCAGATTGCCGCCGAGTACCTCGAACAGGTTGCGGCCCGGCTGAGCAGCCAGGGTATCCGGTGCGAGACCGAGGTACTGGTAGGCAAGGCCGCCGACGAGATAGTTGACTACGCCGGCCGCAACCCGCACAGCATTATCATCATGGCCACTCACGGGCGTTCCGGGCTAAGCCGGCTGGTCTATGGCAGCGTCGCCGAGAGTGTTCTGACTTCGGTCACCAACCCCATCCTTCTCACCAAGCCGCAAGAGAAGTAAACACGGGAAATACACATAAGGAGTAGCTCATGGCCAAAATCTACTACGATGCAGACTGCAATCTGGAACTGCTGAAGGGCAAGGTCATCGGCATCATCGGCTACGGCAGCCAGGGCCACGCCCAGGCACAGAACCTGCGTGACAGCGGCTGCGAGGTAATCGTGGCCGAGGCCCCCGGCAGCGCCGGATGGGCGGCCGCAGAGAAAGCCGGTTTCAAGGTATCCGCCGCCGCCGAGGTAGCCAGGAGCGCCGACTTCATCTCGGTGCTGCTGCCGGACGAGCTACACGGCCGCATCTTCAACCAGGACATCCGGCCGGGCCTGGAAGCGGGCAACACCCTGCTCTTCTCCCACGGCTTCAGCATCCACTTCGGCCAGGTGGTGCCGCCGGGGGATGTCAACGTTGTCATGGTGGCCCCGAAGTGCCCGGGGCACATGCTGCGTGCCCTTTACAGCGACGAGGTAGGCCCGCCGGCCATCGTGGCGGTGCAGCAGGACGCCACCGGCAACGCCAAGGAGCTGGCCCTGGCCTACTCCAAGGGCATCGGCTGCAGCCGCGCCGGTGTCATCGAGACCACCTTCCAGGAAGAGACCGAGACCGACCTCTTCGGTGAACAGACGGTGCTCTGCGGCGGCATCTCCGGCCTCATCAAGGCCGGGTTCGAGGTGCTGGTTGAGGCCGGTTACCAGCCGGAAATCGCCTACTTCGAGGTCCTGCACGAGCTGAAGCTGATAATTGACCTGATCTACCAGGGCGGCCTGGGCTACATGCGCTACTCCGTGAGCGATACCGCCGAGTACGGCGACTACATCAGCGGGCCGCGTATTATTGACGAGGCCGTCAAGGACGAGATGCGGCAGGTGCTGGCCGACATCCAGGACGGCACCTTCGCCAAGGAGTGGATACTGGAGAACCAGGCGGGGCGGCCCGTCTACAACGCCCTGAAACGCATCGAAAGCCAGCACCCGATAGAGACCGTCGGGGCCGAGCTGCGCAAGATGATGCCCTGGCTGAAGGCCTGACACCTGAGAGACGGACGGGCACAAGTTGAAGCGTGCCGAAGAATACAGCACCAGCCGGTACCCGGCGTCACCGCCCACTGCTGACACGGGTGACAGGACCAAACTCATCCTTACCGGCCCCTCTCCTTTGCCAGGGGAGGGGTGATGGCCGGTTTGCGAAAAATGGGTCATGGAGAAGCGGCAGTGCGTAGCCTGAACCCGCCCTTCTCCCAGGAGGATGAAATTGGACAAGGTTATAGTCTTCGACACAACCCTGCGTGACGGCGAGCAGGCCGCCGGCGGCTCGCTCAACATCCAGGAGAAGCTGGAGATAGCCCGCCAGCTCGAGAAGCTGGGGGTGGACGTCATCGAGGCTGGCTTCCCGGTGACCTCCCCGGGTGACTTCGAGGCCGTCAGGCTCATCTCGGGGGAGCTGCGCCAGCCGGTGGTCTGCGTCCTGACGCACGCCAACCTGGAGGCCATTGACCAGAGCTGGGAAGCTGTCAAGGGGGCAAAACGGCCCCGCATCCACATCGTCCTGTCCTCTTCTGACATCCACCTCTTCTACCAGCTCAAGAAGAGCCGCGAAGAGATACTGGAGATGTCACGGGCGACGGTGGCCCACGCCCGCCGGCTCTGCGACGACGTTGAGTTCTCCGCCATGGACGCCAGCCGCACCGACCCGGAGTACATCTACCGCATCCTGGAGGCTGTCATCACCGCCGGGGCCACCACGGTAAACATCCCGGACACGGTGGGCTACGCCATGCCGGAGCAGTTCGGGGCGCTCATCCGCAGCGTGTTCGAGAAAGTGCCGAACATCCACCGCGCCGTCGTCTCGGTGCACTGCCACAATGACCTGGGCCTGGCGGTGGCCAACAGCCTGGAGGCCCTGAAGCAAGGGGCCAGGCAGGTGGAGGGCACCATCAACGGCATCGGGGAAAGGGCCGGTAACGCCTCGCTCGAAGAGATTATCATGGCGCTGAAGACGCGCCAGGACTACTTCAACCTCACCACCGGCATTGACACCACCCAGATATACAAGACGAGCCGCCTCGTCAGCGAGCTGACGGGCTTTCACGTCCAGCCCAACAAGGCTATCGTCGGGGCCAACGCCTTCCGGCACTCCTCCGGCCTGCACATTGACGGCGTCATCAAGGACGCCTCCACCTTCGAGATAATGGACCCGAAGGAAATCGGCATCCCCTCAAGCAGCCTGGTGCTGGGCAAGACCAGCGGCCGGCACGCCTTCCGCGAGCGGCTGGCCGAGCTGGGCTACAGCCTGTCCGAGTCAGACTTCAACCGGGCCTTTGCCGCCTTCAAGGAGCTGGCCGATAAGAAGCGCGAGGTCACAGACAAGGACATCGAGTCGCTCATTGCCCAGGAGAAACGTACCGTCTCCGGGGTGTACCGCCTGGAGCGTCTCCAGGTGACCTGTGGTGACCGCGGCATCCCCACCGCCGCGGTACGCCTGAGGACACCGCAGGGCGAGATACGTGAAGAGGCGGCGGTAGGGACCGGCCCGGTTGACGCCACCTGCAAGGCAATCGACCGGATTGTAGCGGTACCCTGCAAGCTGACAGAGTTTACCGTCAGCTCGGTCACCGAGGGGATAGACGCCATCGGCGAGGTGCTGATTCGGGTAGAGAGCCAGGGCATAACCTACACCGGCCGCGGCGCCGATACCGACATCATCGTCGCCAGTGCCAAGGCCTATGTCAACGCCCTCAACCGGCTGCTGGCCGCCCGCGAAGCGGCTGCCTAGAGTGCCACCAGAAAGGGCAGATACCAGACGGATGACACTGATTGAAAAGATACTGGCTGCTCACTGCGGCCGTGACAAGGTAACACCGGGCGAGTTCATCAGCGTGCGGCCCGACCTCATCCTGGCCAATGACATCACCGCCCCCATCGCCATCCGCGAGTTCCGCCGGCTGGGGCTGGAGAGGGTGTTCGACCCGGCCAGAATAGTGATGGTGGCCGACCACTACGTCCCCAACAAGGATATCCCCTCGGCCGAGCAGGCCAAATTGATGCGGGAGTTCTGCCGCCAGCAGGGCATCCGCCACTACGATGCCGGCCGCATGGGCATCGAGCACGTGCTCCTGCCGGAGCAGGGGCTGGTGGTGCCGGGTGATGTCGTCATCGGGGCAGACTCCCACACCTGCACCTACGGTGCCCTCGGCGCCTTCGCCACCGGCATGGGCTCGACC
>CAZBPZ010000016.1:0-26609 GCA_964493955.1 uncultured Dehalococcoidales bacterium
CCGAGGGTGCGGGCGCGGTTTACCTTGGTGGCGCCGGGGGCTTCGCCCACCACCAGGTAGGTGGTGTTGCGGGTGACATTGTCCTTGGCGGTGCCGCCCAGTGCCCGGATGCGCTCCTCGGCCTGCTCGCGGGTGAAGGCGGCCAGCCGCCCCGTGATAACAAACTCCTTCCCCGCCAGCGGGAGGGCCGCCGCGGCTGGGGCGGCGTCTTCCAGGCGCACGCCGGCCCGCCGCAGCCGCTCGATGATATCCCGGTTCTCCGGCTGGGCGAAGTGCTTGAGGATGCTATCGGCAATCTTGGGCCCGACCGACTCCACCGCCAGCAGCTCTTCGCGGCTGGCCCGCATCAGCCGGTCCAGGCTGCCGAAGTGGCGGGCAAGGAGGGCGGCTGTCTCCCCGCCGACGTACCGGATGCCCAGCCCCTGGATGAGGCGGGCCAGGGGACGGTCCTTGCTGGCCTCGATGGCGGCCAGCAGGTTATCAACGCTCTTCTCACCCAGCTTCTCCAGTTGCGTTAGCTGCTCCCGCTTCTCCTTGAGGTAGTAGAGGTCGGCGGCGTCCTTTATCAGGCCGGCCTCCAGCAGGGCGGCACTGAGGTTCTCACCGATGCCGCGGATGTCCATCGCCCCGCGCGAGACGAATAGCTCGATGCGGTGTTGCACCTGGGCGGGGCAGGCGGTGTTGGTACAGTAGTACATGGCCTCGCCCTCGGGGCGTACTATCTCGGCGCCGCAGACGGGGCAGGCGGGGCGTCCCTTCGCGGGGTCAAAGAGCTTCTGCGGCAGGTCGAAGACCTTTTCCTGGCCGGTGCGCCGGCTTACAATTGGCCCCACCACCTCCGGTATCACCTCGCCGGCCCGCCGCACTGTCACCCAGTCGCCCTCGCGGATGTCCTTGCGGTGGATATCGTCCTCGTTGTGCAGGGCGGCCTGCCGGATGGTGACCCCGCCCACCGCCACCGGCTCCAGGATGGCGTAGGGATTGAGGGTGCCGGTGCGGCCCACGCTGATGCCTATCTCCCTGAGGCGGGTAACGCCTTCCACCGCCGGGAACTTGTAGGCAATGGCCCAGCGCGGTTCGCCCCCCACGTTTCCCAGCCGCTCCTGGGCCGGTACCGAGTTCAGCTTGACGACGATGCCATCGGCCTCGTAGGGCAGTTGCTCGCGGCGCTCCACCCAGTACTGGTAATAGCCCTCCACCTGGCTGACATCCTCCAGGAGCACGTTGTTGGGGTTCACCTTGAAGCCGAGCGATTTCAGGTACTCCAGCCGTTCCCAGTGGGTGTCCGGCAGCGCCGCCCCCTCGGCGTAGCCGAGCATGTAGATGTAGATATCGAGCGGGCGGCGTGCCGTGACCCGCGGGTCAAGCTGTCGCACCGAGCCGGCGGCGGCGTTGCGCGGGTTGGCAAAGGGGGGCAGCCCTTCGGCCACCCTTTCCTCGTTGAGGCGCTTGAAGCCGGCCCGGGGCAGGAAGACCTCGCCGCGCACCTCCAGGCGGGGCGGGGCGTCACCGCGCAGGGTCAGCGGGACGCTGCGGATGGTGCGCAGGTTCTGGGTGATGTTTTCGCCGCGGTAGCCATCGCCGCGGGTTGCGCCGATGGTGAAACGGCCGTTCTCGTAGGTCAGTGCCACTGCCAGGCCGTCAATCTTGTGCTCACAGACCAGCTCGAACCGTTCGGTGGCCAGTAGCCGCGCCGTGCGGGTGGCCCAGGCCTGCAGTTCGGTTGCATCGAAGGCATTGGCCAGGGAGAGAAGGGGGTAGGGATGTTCAACGACCCCGAAGGCCTCGACCGGCTCGGCCCCGACGCGCCGGGTCGGGGAATCGGGGGTGACGAACTGGGGGTAGGCCTCCTCGAGCTGCTTCAGCTCCCGCATCAGGGCATCGTACTCGGCGTCGCTGATTTCGGGGCTGTCGAGCACGTAGTAGCGGTGAGCGTGGTAGTTTATCTGCTCACGCAGCTCTTCAATGCGCTTTCGTACGCTGTCCAGGTCTGCCATGGCCGGGCCACCACATCCGGTTGCAACCGGATTATAGCACAGGCACCGGCCCCGGTTGCCCGTGGCCCCTACGGCCGGCCGGCCAGCCTTTGCCTAGCCTGATGACGTGTAGCGCCGCTCTCCACTTATCCCCTCCCCGTGAGGTTGCAGGATACCCAGCAGCGCCACGGTGTGGTAGCGTCATCCGGCGGCTGCGGCTGGAAGCCGGCCCGGGTGAGGAGACGCAGGCCTTCGGGGGTGGCGGCGTAGGCGTAGGCCTGCCGGCAGCCGTGGCGGTGGAGGTAGTCCAGGGCAAACCTGATAAGCCGGTCGCCGAGGCCGCGCCGCCGGTTCGAGGGGCTGACACGGACAGACTCAATGTACCCCAGGCCCAGGTCCGGCCAGTGGCGGATGTCAACGCTGCCGCTCTGGCCGTCCCGCGTGGTGGCCCGCAGGCGGAAGACCGGGGCCAGGTGCGGGTTGGGGCGGCCGGGGGCCGGCGGCTCTCCGTAGAGGCGCTCCAGGAGCCGGCGTGCCTCCACCAGCGGGGCGGGGGACGGGGCCGGGGCCAGCTCCAGGCCCAGCTGGTGTGCCCGGGCAGTGTCCTCGGCCAGCAGTTCCGGCATCTTGTCAGGCGGTGTCGGCAGGGGGCCCGGCCAGGTCAAATCGGGACCTCCGTCATGTAATGGTATCCTAGCGCCGCCCGCACCGCCCGTCAACCAGCCGGAGTTTGGCAGTCCGGGCCGGCCTCGGTTATGATGGGGATGGTACCACCTGCGGGGTGAATGATGGTTTTGCCAATTATCTATCGCCAGGAGTTGCGGGAGTATGACTTTGGCCCCGGTCATCCCTTCCGGGGCGACCGCTACGAAGAGTTTCCCGACTTCCTGCGCCAGAAGCTGGCGGAGGGGGTTGACTTTGAGTTCGTGGCGGCCGCGCCGGCCGGTGACGATGACCTGGCGCTGATATGCCGGCCGGACTACGTTGACTTCTGCCGGCGCTACTACGGGGCGGCGAGTCTCGGTCAGGAACGTCCACCGGAGGAGCACCGCTACCTCAGCCCGGACAACATCCCGCCCGGCCGGCCGGGGCGGCTGGAAGAGGCGGCCCGGCTTATCATCGGCCAGGCAAAAAAGGCGGCCGACCTTCTGGTGGAGGGGGCCTCGTCCAGGGTGGTGGCCCTCGGCGGCGGGATGCACCATGCCAGAGAGGCCTTCGGCGAGGGCTTCTGCATCTACAATGACGTGGCCTTCTGTGCCCGCTACCTCACGCAGCAGCACGGCCTGGAGCGGGTGATGGTGATTGATACTGACGCCCACGCCGGCAATGGCACCGCCGGGTACTTCTATGATGACCCGTCCGTGCTGCTGGTTGACCTGCACCAGGACCCGCGCTCGCTCTACCCCGGCACCGGCTTTGCCGACCAGACTGGGGCCGGTGAAGGCAAGGGTTACACTGTCAACGTGCCGATGCCGCTTTTTTCCGGCGACGAGTCCTACCGCCTGGTCTTCGAGGAGATTGTGCGGCCGCTGGCAGCGGAGTACCGGCCGCAGGTCATCATCCGCAACGGCGGCTCCGACCCGCACTGTGCCGACGAGCTGACCAGCCTGGGGATGCAGGTGAGCGGTTTCCGTATGCTCGGCGAGCAGGTGCGGGGCCTGGCGGAGCTGTGCGGTGCCCGCCAGATAGACCTGATTGGCTCCGGCTACAACCGCCAGGTCCTGCCGTGGGCGTGGCTTGCCTTGATAACCGGCCTGCTGGGGCTTGAGCTGCCGCTGGAGGAGCCGTGCCCGGCGCCGGCCTGGCTGGGGGTTGACCGCTCCCTGAGCCTGATGCGGGGCATCATCCAGCAGGTGAAAAACAACCTGAAGGACTACTGGGCCTGCCTGCGCTGACGCGGCCGCGGGCGGCGGCCACGGCAGACCGGTAGCTCCACGGTTATGGTGGCCCCGCCGTGCTCATTGCCGCCGGCGCTGATGATGCCCCCGTGGTCGGCCACGATACGGTGGCAGATGGCCAGCCCCAGCCCCGGGTTTGCCTCCTCGTCCCGGGTGGAGAAGAAGGGGTAGAAGACCCTGGTGCGTAGCTCCGGCGGGATGCCGGGGCCGTCATCGCTCACCGAGAGCCTGGCCCAGTCGTCTTCGGCGGTGGTCGTGAGGGTGATGGTGCCGCCGCCGTGGTCTTCCAGGGCCTCCTCGGCGTTGCGCAGCAGGTTCATCAGCACTTCCATCAGGCGGGCGGCATCGCCCCGGACCATCAGGCGGCCGGGGTGCAGGTGTGCCCTGGCCCTGACACGCTGGGCTTTCTCGGTGCAGCGCCGCATCTCGAGCGCCTTGCGGGCCAGCCGGTTGAGGTCCAGGGGGCGCAGCTCCAGCGGCCCGTCGCGCCCGCAGGTGAGCAGGGCGGTGACGAGCCGGGTCACCCGCCGTGCCTCGTCGTGGATGACCTGCAGGTCCCGCCTGGCCTGGGGTGCCAGGTCGCTGGAAAGCAGCAGCTCGGAGTGCAGCAGCATGCTGCCCAGCGGGTTGTTGACCCGGTGGGCAAGGCCGTCCGCCAGCTGCTCCAGTCCGGCCTGGGTGTGCCGCTGGCGCCGGCGCTCTTCGTCCCGGAGCCTCTCGGTTATGTCCAGCCGGTAATGTACCAGCAGGTCCCGGCCAACCGGTAGCCACCAGAGCTCCCAGGTGCGGTGCCCCACCTTCAGCTCGGAGCGCCGGGGGGTGTCAGCCGGGGAAGGTGTGTCCAGCCTTCCATCCGGGGCAATTTCGGCAGCGGCACGGTTGGCGGCCAGTACCCGGCCGTCGCCCCGGACCAGTACCAGGGGGTGGGGCAGGCTATCGAGCAGCACGGTGCTGAGAAACGGCTCCGGCGGCAGTTCTTCCCGGCCGGTGGTGGTTACCGCCGGGCGGGTGGCACGGGTTGTTGTCGGCATCACGACCCTCGCTTTCTCCGGGTGCTGGAGATGATTTTGCCACCCGGGAAGGAATGCTCACAAGGAACGGCCGGACAATTGTTCTTGGACGGGCAGTCCTTGGCGGGAGCCCGCCGGGGTCAGCCGTTATGCCGACCGCTACCGCCAGGCAGGCGTGGGCCGGGCACCGGGCGGCGGCGGCCGTTTGCCCCCGGGCGTCACCGGCCCCGGCACCCCCCGGCCGGGTGGTCAGCCCCCGGCCGGAGGGGTTTGTGGCCCGGTGGGGTCAAAACCTTGACCCCTTTCTGTCCTGTGGGCGGTGGGGTGGCGTGCCAGAATGAGCGCAGGAGAGGGTGCACCCCTGGTGCACCGGGGTGGCACGCCGGGGGGTCTTGTCCGTACCGGTGAAAACGGCCCGGGGGGTTACGGGTTAAATGCAGTCCGGTCTTCAGCGCAGGATGGTTCTGGACCGCCGGGGCAGGGAGGACCGCCAGGACCGCGAGCACGGCCGCCGGTTCGAGCTTACACTGCCGGGCCGTGTTGTCTTCGGGCGGGGCGTGGTGCAGCGCCTGGGTGAGGAGGCACGCCGCCTCGGGGGGGACAACGCCCTGGTGGTCACGACCCGCGGCATGCTGGAGCGGGGTATCCTGGCCTGGGTCCGTGCCAGCCTGCGGGGGCTGGGGGTGGATGATACCGTCTTCCCGCTGGCCGGGCCGGAGCCCTCCCTTGAGACGGTTGGTGAAATTACGGCGGTTGCCCGTGACCGGGAGTGTAACCTGCTGGTCGGCCTGGGTGGTGGCAGGGTGCTGGATGTGGCCAAGAAGGCGGCCGCCATGCTCGGTGTCCGCAAGATAATGGCGCCCACCACCGCCGGCAGCGGCAGCGAGGCGACCGACCAGTCGGCCCTGCTGGTGGCCGGCGAGCTGAAAATCTTCACCGGGGCCGACCTCATGGCCGATGTCGCCCTGGTTGACCCGGACCTCCTGGCCACGGTGCCGCCACGGCTGATGGCGGCCGCCGGGATGGATGCCCTGGCGCATGCGATTGAGGGGTACCAGTCGCGGCGCAGCAACTCCCTGGTGCGGGGCCATGCCTGGCGTGCCTTCCGCCTCGTCAGCGAGAACCTTGAAGCTGCTGCCGCCGGGGACGAGGCCGCCGGCACCAGCCTGGCCCTGGCCAGCCTGCTGGCCGGGGTGGTGGTGGCCAACGCTGGTACCTGCCTGGGCCACGCCCTCTCCTATCCGCTGACGCGGCTGGGGGTCCCGCACGGCCAGGCGGTGGCGACGATGCTGCCATACGCGCTCGAGTTCAACGGCTTTGATGCCGAGGTTGCCGCCGAGGTGCACCGGCTTGTCTCGGGGCTGCATATTGCCTGCACCATCGGGGGCGATGCCCGCCGGCTGGCAGTCGAAGTGATGCGCAACAGCCGTGACCTTGAAAACAACCCGCGCCGGGTCACCCTGGAAGATGTTGTGGCCCTCTACCAGCGTGCCCGGAGGGAGATGACATAATGCCAGCCACCCCGGCCGGCGGCCGTCACCCCGGGCGCCACCTCCCTTCCCTGCGCCTCGTGACCTTTCTGGCCATGCTGCTCATCTTCGCGCTGGCGCTCTTGCTGCGCACCGTCCCGATGCAGGAGACGGTCTTTGGCTCGGGCGAGGTGAGGTTCGTTGGCGCTGACCCCTACTACCACATGCGCCTGGTGGACAGCCTGGTGCGTAACTTCCCCCGCTACATTACCTTTGACCCGTACCTCTACTACCCCCACGGCAGCACCTGGGAATACATGCCGTTCTTTGACTGGCTGATAGCCGGGGTTGCCCTGCTTATCGGCGGGGGTGCCCCGGCCGCCCACACCGTTGACGTGGTGGGGGCCATCATGCCGGCCGTGCTCGGGGCGCTGGTGGTGGTGCCGGTCTACTTCATCGGGCGGGAGATGTTCTCGCGCCGGGCCGGGCTGCTGGGGGCGGCCCTGGTGGCGGTGCTGCCGGGCGAGTTCCTGGGCAGGTCGCTGCTGGGCGCGGCCGACCACCACGTGGCCGAGGCCCTCTTCAGTGCCACCGCCGTGCTCTTCCTGCTGCTGGCAGTAAAGGCTGCCGCGGCAGGGGGGCTCGGGCCGGCGCACCTGCGGCGGCCGGACCGGGCCAGTCTGCGGCGGCCGCTCCTCTTCAGCCTGCTGGGTGGGTTTTGCCTCGGCATCTATCTGCTCACCTGGGCCGGCGGCCCGCTCTTCGTGTTTATCCTGTTCCTCTACTTCATCGTGCAGGCTGTCAGCGACCACCTGAGGGGGCGCTCTTTCCACTACCTCTGGGTGGTGGGTGTGCCTGCCATGGTGGTGGCGCTGGTGATGGTGGCCCCGCTGGCCAGCTCGCCGCTGCCGCTGGTGGCACTGGCCGTGGCCCTGGTGACCCCGCTGGTGCTGGCCGGCCTCTCGTGGTGGCTGCGCCGCCGCCCCGTCCGCCCGGCCGTTTTCCCGGCGGCGGTTGCCGTGGCGGGCGTCGCCGGTTTCTTGGTGCTCCGCTTCGCTGCCCCCGGCCTGCTCGATTCAGTGCTTTCACGCTTCAGCATCTTCACCAGTCCCGGCGGGGTGGGCGCCACCATCGTTGAGGTCAACCCGCTGCTTATTCATGCCGGACACTTCACACTGGAGGTGGCCTGGGAGGTCTTTGCCGCCAGCTTCTTCCTGGGCCTGGCGGGTATTGGCGTGCTCGCTTTCCGGGTGGTGAAGGGGGGCCAGCCCGGCCACACCCTGCTGCTGGTGTGGAGCCTGGTGGTGCTGGCTGCCACCCTGGGGGAACGGCGCTTTGCTTACTATTTTGCCGTCAATGCGGCTGTCCTGAGCGGCTGGTTGCTGGGCCGCCTCGTTGAGGTGGCCGGTGCCCGGGCGGCGCGGGCGGTGGGCCGGCCGGCCCGCCGTGCTGTTCTGGCAGCGCTGGCGCTGGCCATTATCTTCGGGGTGTTTGTCCCGGTCACCGGCCTGCCGCCGGCCTGGCACGGCAAGGCAATGGCGGCCATTGAAGACGCCCGCCGCCTGGTGCCGGGTGATGCCTGGTATAGCACACTTGCCTGGCTGCGCCGGGAGACACCCGAGCCGTTCGGCGACCCGGGCTACTACTACAGGGTGTACCAGGCCCCGCCCCCCGGTGAGGACTACCCCTACCCGCCGACCGCCTACGGCGTGACCGCCTGGTGGGACTACGGTCACTGGATAACGCGTGTTGCCCGGCGCCTGCCAAACCACGGTCCCGGGGGTAACTGGTCTCTCAAGGTGGCTGAGTACTTCACGGCCTCTCAGGAGCCGCCGGCCGACGGGCTGCTGGCGGAGCTGGACTCCCGGTACGTGGTGGTTGACTACGACTCCGCCACCGGCAAGTTCCACGCCATTGCCACCTTTGCCGGCGATGACCCGGATGACTACCGCGGCCTCTATTACATCCCGGATGGTGACCGGCTGTTGCCGGTGGTCTTCTTCTACCCGGCCTACTTCCGCTCGATGGTGGTCAGGCTGTATGCCTTTGAGGGGAAGGCGGTGACCCCGGAGAAGGTCATGGTCATCTCTTACGTGGAGGCGAGCGATTCCGCCGGGCGGGGCTACCGCCGGGTCACCTCGGCCCGCACCTTTCCCGGTTACCCCGAGGCGGTGGACTTCATCCGCCTGGCGGCGGATGGTAACTACCGGATTGTCAGTGCCGACCCGCTCGTCAGCCCGGTGCCGCTGGAGCCGCTGGAGCACTACCGGCTGGTGTACGCCTCGCCGGAGACTGCCGAGCACCTCGGCCGGCAGGTCCCCACGGTGAAGGTCTTTGAGTATGACGGTGGCCGGGCAGCCACCGCAGGACTGAATGATGAAGCGCAAGCTGCTGCTGATTAACCCGGCCCACCCGGAGAGGCTGGTACGCCTCAACCTGCCGATGGGCCTGCTCTACGTGGGCACCTCGGCGGCGCGCCGTGGCTACGAGGTCAACATCCTGGATGCCAACAACTATGAAAGCCCGGCCCGCTTCTGGCAGCGGGTGGAGGATGAGGCGGCGGAGGCGCTGGCGGTGGGGCTGAGTGTCATGACGGCCCAGGTACGCAGCGCCATCGCAATCTCGCGGCGGCTGCGCCAGCTCCGGCCCTCCCTGCCCATCATCTGGGGCGGCATTCACCCCACCATGTACCCGGCGCAGGTGGCGGCCGCCCCCTACGTTGACTACGCCGTGCGGCGTGAGGGGGAGACCACCATCCTTGAGCTGCTGGCGGCGATTGAGAGCGGGGTGGTGCCGGAGGCGGTGGACGGCCTGGCCTTCAGGGCGGACGGGCGGGTGGTGCTCACCGCCGAGCGCGCCCCGGAGGACATTGACTTGCTGCCGCCGCCCCGGTGGGAACTCTGTGAGAGCGTGCGCGAGGTGGGTGACATGGCCGAGGTGGCGCGGCGGACGGGGGTGGGGCTACCCATCCTGACGAGCCGCGGCTGCCCGCACCGCTGCACCTTCTGCATCAACCCGGTGCTCGGCATCCGCTACCGCTTCCGGCGGGCCGGGCTGGTGCTGGATGACCTGCAGGCAATCGTTAGCCTGGGGGTGGACCGTATTTCGTTCTTTGACGAGGACCTGTTTGCCAACCGGCCGCGGCTGCAGCAGGTACTGGACGGTATCAGGGAGCGGGGGCTGAGCTTCCGCTGGTTTGCCTCAACGCGGGTGGACTACTTCCGGCCGGAAAGAATGACGCCTGAGCTGCTGGCGCGCATCAAGGAGAGCGGCTGCCAGCAGCTCGGTTTCGGGGCGGAGTCCGGCTCGAGGCGGGTGCTGGAAGCCCTGAAGAAGGACATCGTCCCGGAGGACACCCTCAACGCCGCCCGGATGCTCAACCAGGCCGGTATCGACGCCACCTTCTCCTTCATGGTGGGGCTGCCGGGTGAGGAGGCGGAGGATGTCCGCCAGACGGTGGGGCTGATAACGCGTCTCACCGCCATCAACGACTCTTTCCGTATACTGGGGCCGTTCATCTACCGGCCCTACCCCGGCTCGGAGCTCTACGACCGCTGCCTGAAGGAAGGCATGCGCGAGCCGCAGACGCTGGAAGAATGGGCCGAAAGCCCCTACGTGGGTAGCAGTATCTCCCCGGCTGACTATGCCCTCTTCCCCTGGGTGCGCTACCCGATGGAGGACCTGACACGCCTCATCTTCTACTCGTGGCTGACGGGCCTGAGGCTGCGCTGGGGCCTGCTGACGAAGCTGGTGCGGGCCATCGGGGCGCTGCGCTGCCGCCATCTCTTCTTCCGCTGGCCGGTGGAGCGGGCCGCCGTGCAGTGGCTGAGCGGCCTGGGCCTGGACCGGCTCCTCAGCGTGGGCAAGTTCGGGTAGGGGGTAGGGCTGGTTGGCGGTGACCCCCGTTACGGTTTCTCCAGCCGGACGCCGTGCTTCATGACGCCGCGCGTGCGCAGGGTAATCCCGGCCAGGGTTGCCAGGGCGAAGACCGCCAGGTAGACGAACCGGGCGTTCAGGGCAACCGTGCCCGCGGCGAATGTCCCCACCGCCGCGTCCACCGCCGTCACCAGCAACATTGCCGGGATGAAGCCCCGCGTCCCGAAGACGGCCCGCCCCAGTGCCATTGGCCACGGCTCTTTGATAGGCCCGGCGGTATCGACAACTTCGGGGAGGCGGCCGAGGGCGTGGAGAATGGGGTAGGGGAAGAGGGCGGAGGCGGTGTAGAGGAGCCAGCCCAGGGCTGCCAGGAAGCCGAAGGCGAATACCAGGGTGCTGCCGAGGGTGGCGTTGATACCGAAGGTCATGCAGGCGAGGACATAGGGCCACATGAGCACGCCCAGCCCGCCGTCCAGGTAAGAGCCAGTTGGCGAGGACGTCCGCCGGTAGCGGGCAATCTCCCCGTCAACGCAGTCGAACACGAAGTACAGGTAAAAGAGGGCAATCCCCCCGAACCAGGCGGCCGGGCTGGCCAGCGTGAAGAGTGCCCCCGCCCCCAGGCCGATGAGCAGGTCAACCAGCGTGGCCTGGTTGGCCGATATTCCCAGGCGCAGGAAGACCCGGGTGATGTGGATGGATATCCGCCGGGTCACGTGGCGGTCAAACCAGTTGCGCTGGTAGAGGACGTCGTCCCGGGTCTCCTGGCATATTTTGCGCAGCTCTTTGATGGACTCCATCGTCTAGACCTCGCTCGGGTGGTTGGTGGGCCGCTGCCGGGTGATATTATGGTAGGCCTTGAGCGTATCGGCGGCGGCGCGTTGCCAGGTGAAGCGCTGCTCCACCAGTCGGCGGCCGGTTGCCGCCAGCCGCCGGCGGGCGGCTTCATCGCGCAGCAGGGTAATGATGCCCCCGGCAAGCCTGCCGGGGTGGCCGGCATCTACCAGCCGGATGGCACCCTCCATCTCCGCGGCCACGTCGGCCACCGGCCCGATGTCCGAGGCCAGCACCGGCAGCCCGAAGGCCATCGCCTCCAGCAGGACCACCCCCTGGCTCTCCTGCAGGCTGGGGAAGACGAGCAGGCTGGCCCTGGTATAGAGCTGGTAGAGTGCCTCCTGCGGCAGGTGGCCCGGCATCTCCACCCGGCCGTCCAGGCCTAGTCTCGCTACCCGTTCCTGTAGCCGCTGCCGGTAGGCCGGGTCGTCAGTTGCCCCCGGGAGAGTGAGCCGGGCGTCCGGGAACTCCCGCAGCACGGCCGGCATCGCCTCCACCAGGGCAAGCTGGTTCTTGCGGGGGCTGATGATGGCGGGGTAAAGCAGGCAGGGGGTCTGGCGGGCCGTTGCTGGCGGTGAGGCTGCCCTGTAACCGTCAATTTTCTCGATGTCCACCCCGGCATATACGGGAATGACCTTCCCCGGCGGCAGGTGGAAGCGCCGGGCAAGCCCGTGCCCGAATGACCGCGTCTGGGCGAACACCAGGTCAACCCGCCGCAGCACCCAGCCCTCCAGCAGGAGGTGGGCCAGCCGGTTTGACAGGGTGGGTGGGGCCAGCAGGTAGGGGCTGTGGGCGGTGTAGGCCACGCGGTACCCGGCCCTGAAGAGCCGGCGGGCCAGCAGGGCCGCCGCCGCCGGGAACTGGCTGTGGGCATGGACTATTTCTATCCCCTGCCCGGCCAGCCGCCGCAGGGCAGGTAGGGCCTGGACGGAGAAGACCAGTGCCCGTAGCAGGAAGCTCGCGGGGCTGGTACCGCCCAGCGGCAGTGCCCGCAGTCCGGTGAAGCGGCCGCGGTGGGGGCCGCGCCTCTGGCGGCCCGGCCTGATGTCAACCACGTCCACCTGGCAGCCCGCCCCCGCCAGGTGCCGGCTCAGCTCGTAGATGGTGTTCTCCACCGAGCGCGCCGCCCCGGCCTCGACCGGCCACAGGCCCGTCCCGAGGTGGGCGACCCGCCAGGCGCCCCGCCGTGCCCGCAGGGCGCTGCCACCCCGGTGCCGGAAAAGCTCCACCCTGAACCCGGCCCGCTCCAGGGTGGTTACCATGGCGGGGGTGTCCACGCGCTGGTGGTCTTCGGCCTTGTCAAGGCCACTGATATTACGCAGGTGCCGGCGGCGGCCCCAGCGAGCGTACTGCCAGAGCCGCCGGAGGTGGCGCGGGTGTGCCAGCAGCCATAGACCCCACCCCAGCAGGTCGGTGGCGGTGAAGGGGTAGTGCCCCAGCGCCTTTACCCGGTGTGGCAGGAAGTGGTCGTGGTCAAGGTAGAGGACGCCGTCCTCGGCGCTTACCCGGGCCACCTCCTCCAGCGCCTGGCACGGGTCGGGCAGGTGGTGGAAGACCGAGTATGACGTCACGGCGGCGAAACTCCCGCTGCGGAACGGAAGGCGGGTGACATCGCAGAGCACGCGGTGGCGGGCCGGGTTCTCGTGCAGCATCTCCGGCGAGAGGTCACAGGCCACCACCGGCACGCCCATCTTCTCCAGGTGCCGCGCGATGTTGCCGGTGCCGCTGGCGATATCGAGCACCGGCCGGCCCGGCCCGATGGCACCGGCCAGCCGCCGCAGCTCGCGCTTGAGCCGGGCCTGCTCGAAGACGTTGAAGTTCTCCGGGTGGGTGGCATCGTAGAAATAGGCCTCGGTGCGGTGCAGGCGGATGTTCTGCTCCAGCACGGTGCGGTATCTCTCGCTTGTCGTCAGCAAAGGTGGCCTCCCCCTGATAGGCGGCACAATGATGTGGATGGTGCCGTGTATCTTTCGTCTGTCATCAGCAAGGCAGCCTCCTCCTGCCGGGACTTCACCGGTAGTCTGCCGCCGGGGCAAGCCGGTAGAGCTTGAAGTCGGGGTTCAGGTAGGTGACCTGGCAGTTGGCCGTGCTCTCAAGGGCGCCCTCCAGGCGGCCGAGGAACTCCGGCGCCCCGAGGAGAAAGTCGTAGTAGGCGTGGTGGCGGTGCTCCAGGTAGAGCCAGCCGGCCCCGTCTCCTTCGGGTATGCCCTTTGCCAGGACCAGGCCGTCCTGCCAGGTTAGCCCGGCGATGGTGGTGAAGGGCTGGCGCGGCGGCTCGAGGGTGGCCCAGGGATAGTCCGTGCCCAGCGTGTCTTCCACGCCGGCGGCGGCGTAGGCAAAGTTGTAGCCGCTGGTGAGGCTGGCGGGAAAGTAGTCGTAGCGGGCGTTGCCGTAGTGGGCGGCCAGGTGCAGGGGAATGGCGGCCACGGCCAGCAGGCAGACGGTGGTGGTTACCCACGGCCGGGCCCTGGCAAGCAGCCGTGCCGCGAAGTAGGCCATTGGTGCCAGGGCGAAGACGTAGAGGTGGTCGAGCGCCCGGCCGCCGTAGGGGATGATGGCCAGCGGCAGCGGTGCGGCGGCCAGCCCCAGCACCAGTACGGCCGTGCTACGGCCGCGGCGTTGCCACAGGGCCGCTCCGGCCCCGGCCAGCCCCGCCGCGGCGAGGAGCCCGGAGAGCACCAGCCGCGTGTTACTGACGGCAATGTGTGACTCGCTACCGGCGATGTGCCCTGTCACCTGGGTGGCAACGAACACGTCCGGTGAAAGTACCAGTGCCCGTCCCGCCACGATTGGCCCGGGGGCCGGTATCTGGAGTGCGTTACCGTCTGGCAGGGTGAGGCTGCCGGCCCCGGCCCCGGCCTCGGCCAGTGGCTCGCCCGGGGCCACCACTTCGGGCTCGGTGGCATCGAGGATGGTGCCGCGCTCGCTGCCGGTCAGGTTCCAGCCGACCACCAGCCCGGCGCAGAGGAGCGGTACCAGCAACAGCCGCCAGCGTTTCTTCAGCAGTATCACCGCCCCGGTAATGAGGACGGCCGCCAGCGAGGTGAGCAGGTGGGTCACCGCCAGCGCGGTGGTCACCACCACCGCCAGCCCCAGCAACAGGTAGCCGCGCCGTGTCCTCTCCCATGTCGGCGGGAAGGTCAGCAGGGCCAGCAGCGTCAGCAGGAGCAGGAGGGCCAGGCCGGGGGCGCTGGCCAGGTACTGGCGCCCCGTCCAGCTGGCCAGGCAGAACAGCCAGGCCCCGGCCCAGACGAGGTTGGGCCTCTCCCGGCCGAGGGTATTCCTGAGGAAGGCCACCAGGGGCACCAGCAGCAGGAGCTGGGCCGCCAGTGGATAGAGGGCGGTCAGGAGCCGGGCGTCGCCCGGAATGCTGCCCATAGCGGTATAGAGGGTAATGAAAGGCCCCGGCCACGAGAAGTAGCCCGCCTCCTGCGGGGAGAAGTGGCCGTGCCGGAGGATGTGGTCTATCAGGCGCAGGTTGCGGTAGGCGTGGTCTTCAAAGGGGGCGGAAGCACCGGTAACGGCCGGTACCAGCCACAGGCCGGCCACCAGGAAGACAAGCTGCAGGGCCAGCAGCCGGCCGTGGTCCTGGCGGCGCGTCCAGAGGACGGCTGAGGCTACCGTCAGCAGTCCCAGGGCCGCTGGATAGGCCGGGGGAAGCCCCTGGAGAAGGCCGTAGTAGCCTATCTCCAGCCGCACCCCGAAGAGGCTGTAAGACCACAGCCCCAGGGCCACCGCTGTCAGCACCATGGAGGTGCGCTGTGGCGATGCAGGTAGCCTGAGCTTCATTATTCCTGGTTGCCGGTGTCGTTCCCCGGCCGGAGAAGTGCCAGCCTGGCCCGGGCCACAAGGTAGCCCGCCCCGGTGGCGGCCACGCTCAGCAGGATGACGGCCACCCGGCCCAGGTTGGCGGGACGGTAGGCCCCGGCCAGCCGCCCGAGCACGGATGCTACCAGCGAGCGCAGGTATGACCTCTCGGTGGTGAGGGTGTCCCCGCCGGCGGCGTACCGGTGCTGGATAAGGGCCTTGTGGTAGCCCTCGTTGTAGGAGCGCAGGATAACGTACCCCAGCCGGGCCCGTCCCGGCGAGACGTGGTGGTAGACCACGGCCTCCGGGTCGAAGAGGACGCGGCTGCCCGGCAGGCGTTCCCGGGCCCGCAGGAAGAACTCGGCCTCGGCACCGGTCCCCCAGTTGCGGCGGCGCCCCAGGCCCGGCGCGAAACCACCGGCGGCCTGGAAGACATCGCGCCGGACGGACATGTTGCAGAGTACCAGGTTGCGTATCTCGCACCGGTGCTCGGGATGTCCCCGGTGGGTGCAGCCTACCACCCAGTCCAGCTCCTCCGGGAACCACCACGGCCGGCCGCCGTCCCAGAGCGGCACAAGGCGGCCGCCGCTGGCGGCCACGTCGGCGTTCTGGTAGTGTTCCACCAGCCTCTCCAGCCAGCGGCGCGAGGCGTGGGCATCATCGTCCATGAAGGCGACGATGTCGCCCGTGGCCGCCTCGATACCGGCGTTGTCGGCGCTGACGGCGCCGCGTTCGCCATGCTGGAAATTGATAACACGAACACGGTCACCCAGGAAGCGCTCCAGGCGCCGGTAGAGCAGGGGGTTGTGGTCCACCACCAGGATTACTTCGTGGGGAAGGTAAGACTGCCGCAGGGCTGATTCCACGGCGCGGTAGGTGTTGTGCAGGCGGCGCTCAGTGTAGGTGCAGATGACCACCGAGACCCGCGGGGCGAAGGCCGGGGCGGGCCGGGGCGGTTCGGTGGCGGGGTGTTCACGCAGTCTCATAGACATTTCCCTCCTCCTCCATTCGGGCGCGCCGTCCCTTCCGGTACCAGAAGAGCAGCCCCAGGATGGTCCGCATGTCCTCAAGTCCCACCTTGAAGGCGTTGAGCTTGGTCTCTCCCACCCGCGGGCGGTAGGTAATGGGTATCTCCAGCGTGCTTAGCTTCATCCGGCCCGCCTTGATGGCAATCTCCGGTTCAATGGCAAAGCCTCGCGAGGAGAGGCCCATGGCCTGCAGGTGGGCACGTCGTACCCCGTAGAGACCCGTGCAGGGGTCGGTCGCGCCGAAGCCGTAGATGCCCCGGATAAGGGTGCTGAAGAGCCAGTTGCCCAGGCGGTTGAAGCGCGGAATGTTGTGGTTGCCGTGGCGGCGCGCCCCGACCACCACGTCATATTCGTCCAGGGCGGCCGCCACCCGGGGGAGCATCTCGGCGGGGTAGGTGTCATCGGCGTCTATCCAGATGACCTTGTCCCCGCGGGCGTGCCGCAGCCCCGTTCTCAGGGCGGCGCCCTTGCCGCGGTTGACCCGGTGCCGGATGAGGCGGCAGGGGAAGCGGGCGGCTACTTCGGCCGTGGCATCACTCGAGCCGTCGTCCACCACGATGACCTCGTAGCTGTCATCCAGGTGTTCCAGCACCCTCTCCAGTGTAATGGCCAGGCCCTTTTCTTCGTTGTAGGCGGGCACTATCAGGCTGGTCCGGGGCTGGGGTTGCTCCTGCGGGCCGGTCGGCTCTCTCATGCTCGTCTCCTGCTGGCTGTGCTTTCTGGTCCATTGTCTCAGCCGGAGGGGTCACCGGTAAGGCAGCGCGGGCTCATAATCCTGGCCCATCTTGGTCTCGCGTTTAGATGCGGCCGGGGCGGGTCTAGCCGGCGGACCGGCCCCCGCCGGGGGCAGGCCGGGGTGGTCTGCCGGCACGGCCGGGGATAGCGGGAGTGGCTGCCCCGCCCGGCTCGGGCGGGTGGGACGGCCAGGTCTCGCCGGTGCACCCAAGGTTGTCTGTTTAGCCCTCGGTTGTTGACCAGACGGGCCTTACCACCCCGGCAGCCCTGTGGAAGACTGGGGGTAAAAGGCGTCCTGAGATTGGGAGACCAGGCTCCGGAGAAAAAGGCACTTGCCGGGGCGGTGGTCTTTCTCGGGGCGCCGTAGTGTTGCAGGCACGAGTGAAGGTGGACGGCACGGGAAATGTGGGAACTGCCGCGCGCATACCATCAGGCTCCCATGACGGCCACCATCCCTTTCAACCCGGGTGCCATATCACAGACGCGGCAAAGGAGGTAGATGCCCATGTAGCAGCTCGCAGTGCGGCCGGCGGCCGCAACCCAGGGAACATCAATCACAGAACAAGGAGTTAGGAAACTATGTTCCAGAAGATTGCCCGAGCGTTCAGCAAGCTGCGCCGTGGTGAGCGGGGGATGACGGGGCTGGAGACAGCCATCATTCTGATAGCGTTTGTGACCGTAGCCTCGGTGCTGGCGTACAGTGTTCTTTCGGCCGGGATATTCTCGGCGGAGAGAGGCAAGTCGACAGTGTACCAGGGTCTTGAGTCGACCCAGGCGACGATGGAAGTAGAGGGGTCGGTCCTTGGTCTCAGTCCCAACCAGAGTAAGCTGGAGCAAGTGCAGTTCACGGTAGGCCTGTCCATTCAGGACGAACAGGTGGACATGGATGCCGTGGTCATCAACTACTATGACGAGGAAGTGCACTCGGAGAACGTGACGTGGAGCTATGAGCTCAGTTCACAGAGCACGGAGCGTGGCAGCACGAACATGCTTGAAGATGACGAGCTGATGGTAGTGACGGTCACGATTCCGGCCACGGCGACCCGTGAGGCCTATGAGACCTTCACCCTGCAGGTAATCCCGCCGACGGGGGCGACACTGACCATCCAGCGGACCCTGCCGGGTGCCCTGGACAAGGTCATGGACCTGCAGTAACCGCCATTAAGTGAGGTAAGGAGAAATGACAAGGAAGATTGCCCGAGCGTTCAGCAAGCTGCGCCGTGGTGAGCGGGGGATGACGGGGCTGGAGACAGCCATCATTCTGATAGCGTTTGTGACCGTAGCCTCGGTGCTGGCGTACAGTGTTCTTTCGGCCGGGATATTCTCGGCGGAGAGAGGCAAGTCGACAGTGTACCAGGGTCTTGAGTCGACCCAGGCGACGATGGAAGTAGAGGGGTCGGTCCTTGGTCTCAGTCCCAACCAGAGTAAGCTGGAGCAAGTGCAGTTCACGGTAGGCCTGTCCATTCAGGACGAACAGGTGGACATGGATGCCGTGGTCATCAACTACTATGACGAGGAAGTGCACTCGGAGAACGTGACGTGGAGCTATGAGCTCAGTTCACAGAGCACGGAGCGTGGCAGCACGAACATGCTTGAAGATGACGAGCTGATGGTAGTGACGGTCACGATTCCGGCCACGGCGACCCGTGAGGCCTATGAGACCTTCACCCTGCAGGTAATCCCGCCGACGGGGGCGACACTGACCATCCAGCGGACCCTGCCTGGGGCACTCTCGCAGGTCATGGACCTGCAATAGTCCACCGCCGCCGGGCTGCCGGCGGAGGGACACCAGTAAAGGACTTGTTGTTCCGGTGCCCCCGGGAAGACCGGGGGCACCGGAACGGGACAGGGGAGAAGAACCGTGGCTGAGCTCAGTGATAGGGTCACCCAGCTCGAAGACGAGATGAAAATCATCAAGAACGAAGTCCAGGCGGTTCTGCTTGACCTGCGTGAGAGCTACCTCCAGCACGAGAATCCTTTTCATCAGCAGATGCCGACCGTCACCACCCAGCCGATTGTGATAAACCAGGAGTCCCCGCGGGTATCACGCCGTCCGGCCGGGGAGGGCGGCCCCGAGGAAGACGGGCCGCGGGATGCGGCGCCACCGGCCCAGGAGGCCGACGCTGCCGGGGCCGATGCCCCGCCGGCAAGTGTTCCCGGCCCGGCGGCCACCGGGCCCGGACCGGAGACTGAAATAGGAGACAGTGCCACCGTACAGCAAGCCCCCGAGGAGGTGAAAGGGGAGTGGCACACGGCCACCGACGGCGGGCCGCTGCCCGCCGGGTCCGGTGACGGCCAGAGCGCCGTCAGACTGGCGATTGAGACCATGGCCGAGCTAGCCGACTGGGTAGTTGCGGTTGCCGGCCGTCTTGGGATTGAACGTACCCAGGTCCTCCTTGATATTGCCGAGACGATGGGACACCTCCCCCGGGAGTTCAAGGGGATTCTGGACAAGATAGTTACCCCCATCCCCGACGAGAAGGCAGAGAAGGTAACCATAAGGGACTACCTGGCGGCGCTCAAGGAACTGGACGAAATCCTGGGCAAGGGTAGCAAGTCCGAACTGGCCCTGCTCTCGATTCTCTGTCAGGGGAGCGAGCGTGGATAAAGCGATTGTCACCGTTATGCTCATCGTTGGCGGGGTGGTCACCTCCCTGGCGGTCTTCAACGGGATGTACCCCGCCATCTCCACCAGCAGCGGGGCCGTCACCAGCGCCACCAGCCAGGTGAGCGACCGCATTGAGAGCCGGATAGACATAATCCAGGTGGCGGACAATTCCACCCAGGTCGAGGCCTGGATAAAAAACACCGGCACCACCCGAATTCTCAGCGTCACCCGGTGCGATGTCTTTTACGGCCCCGAAGGCGACTTTGCCCGCATACCCTACGGCAGCGGCAGCCCCTCCTACTGGACCTACCAGCTGGAAGGCGGGGAGACGGAGTGGGGGCCGGCCGTTACCCTGCGGCTGACCATCCACCTCTCCTCCCCCATCTCCACCGGCACCTATATCTTCAAGGTGGTGCTGCCCAACGGTATCTCGGACAGCACCACCTTCGGCGTTGACTAGGAGGCGGGATGGAAAACGTGCTCATCTCCCTCATCTGTCTGGCCCTGGTGGTGGTGGGAACCCTCACGATGATGTTCAACGCCTTCTCCTCCGCCACCTCCCTGGCCGACGCCGTCAGGGTGATGGAGGATACCGCCGCTACCATCCGGCGCACCGAGGTGGAGATTGCGGCCAAGAATCCGAATGACATCGGCGGCGGTGACATTGAGTACTACGTCACCAACACGGGGCAGGTTGACCTGGAGAGTTTCGAGGACTGGGACGTGGTGGCGGAATACCTCGGCGAGGATGACGCGCAGCACCTCACCTACGTCAGCTACACCGCCGCCAACCCGCCCGGGGACAACCGCTGGACGGTGGAGGGCATCTACTTTCCCGATAACGACCCCGAGGCCTTCAACGTGGGCATACTGGACCCCGGCGAGAAGCTCAAGCTCATCGTTGACCTCCAGCCGCGGGTCAAGAAGCAACACGATGTAAAGCTAACAATCGCCACGCCCAACGGGGTCACCGCCGAGTGCCTGGCCCACCGGCGCTAACCATAGCGGGAGGAATGCAATGCCGCCAACGTACCTGGATGACCCGGTAGAACAGCAGCGAAAGGACATCATCTCCACCGGCCACCCGGAGATTGACAAGAAGCTGGGCGGTGGCATCCCGCTTGGCTCGCTGACTCTCATAGAGGGCCAGTCGGCTGCCGGCAAGTCGGTGCTGTGCCAGCAGATGATATGGGGCTCCCTCAAGAACGGCTACAAGACCCTGCTCTTCACCACCGAGAGCACCGTCCGCAGCCTCGTCTCGCAGATGGACAGCCTGGGCCTGCACATCCTGGACGAGCTCCTGCTGGGCTGGCTCAAGGTGTACGTGCTGCCGGCCTCGGTGGTGCGCCAGCAGGTACGCGAGACCTTCAACACCGTGCTGGAAATCATCGCCGAGCACGAGGCCTACCACCTCTCCGTGCTGGATGCCATGACACCAATGGTGTCACTGGCGCGGGGCGAGGAGGCCCTGGCCTACCTGGAGCGGTGCAAGGCCCTCTGCGACCAGGGGCGCTCCATCATCAATGTCACCCACAGCTATGCCTTCGAGCAGGACTTCCTGGTACGCATCCGCTCAATGTGCGATGCCCACTTTGTGCTCTACATCGAAAAAATGGGTGACAAGCTGGTAAAGACGCTGGAGGTGGCCAAGATACGCGGTGCCGCCCAGACCACCGGCAATATTCTGACCTTTGACGTTGAGCCCGAGATAGGAATGAAGATAATGCCCGTCTCCCGGGCCAAGGCGTAGCCGCGCCGCCCGGGGCCGGGTATCGGTTCAAGAATGGCCAAGGTAGTACTGCCCTTTTCCAGGGAAAACAAGGCGGACGAGCATGGAAAGGGTTTTGAGGACTGCGCCCTCTACAAGAAGCTGCCGCCGCCCTTTCAGGAGGTGGTGCAGGCGCACCCTTTCCTGCTGGAGTACCTGCACATGGTGCCCATTGACGAGGTAGGGCTGCCAGAATACCGCCCGCGCCTCACCAGGAAGATGGAGGAGACTAAGGAACCCAACATCATCTACCCGGTGGCCGAGGGGATTTTTGCCCACGTGCTGGCTGACAGGGAAGACAGCCGGAACCACTACATCACGGTTGAGCCAACCCTGACGATGGAGCTGGACGAGCTGGCCCGCGAGGTAGAGTCGCGCTGCATCGAGTTCGGGGACAGGCTGCCGCCCTTTGATACCGAGGGTGACCACAAGAGCCAGCTGATGCGCTACGTGGAGCTCGTCACCGTGGACGGCGAGCGTTCCCCCGTGATAGCCGCGCCGAAGAAGGGGCTCTTCCGCCGCCAGACGCGGACCCTCACCCGGCTCAGCATGAACGCCCGTGAGCTGGAAGGCATCAAGTACCTGTTTGTGCGGGACAAGATTGGCCTGGGGGTGCTGGACCCGGTTGTCAAGGACCCCTACATCGAGGACATCAGCTGCTCCGGGGTGGGGCAGCTCTTCATTGAGCACAAGATATTCGGCGGCCTCAAGAGTGTCATCAACTTCGCTACCATGGAAGAGCTTGACGAGTTTGTGCTGCGCCTGGCGGAGCAGCTCCGCAAGCCGGTTACCTACCGCACCCCCATCGCCGACGCCACCCTGCCCAGCGGTGCCCGCATTAACATCGTCTTCGGGCGGGACGTCTCCAAGCGGGGCTCCAACTTCAGCATCCGGCGCTTCAGCGATGAGCCGCTCTCCATCTTTGAGCTGGTGGAGTTCGGGACGATTGACTACCGCATGCTGGCCTACCTTTCCCTCTGTCTGGCCAACGGGATGAATATCTTCGTGGCCGGGGAGTCAGCCTCGGGCAAGACCTCCATGCTCAACGCTCTCACCGCCTTCATCCCACCCACCGCCAAGATAGTAACAATTGAGGACACGCCGGAGCTGCAAATCCCGCACGAGAACTGGATCCGCGAGGTGGTGGCCTCGGACAAGCGCGAGGCCACCGGGGCAGCCGTCACCACCTTCGACCTGCTGAAAGCCGCCCTGCGGCAGCGCCCCAACGAGATAATGGTGGGCGAGATTCGCGGGCCCGAGGGCAACATTGCCTTCCAGGCAATGCAGACCGGCCATTCCGTGATGTCCACCTTCCACGCCGCCTCCGTCCAGAAACTCATCCAGCGCATGACGGCGGCGCCAATCCTGGTACCCAAGGCCTATATTGATAACCTCAATGTGGCCGTCATGATGGCCACGGTGAAGCTGCCCAGCGGCAAGGTGGGACGGCGCATCACCAGCGTGGACGAAATTGTGGGCTATGACCCGCCCACCGAGTCCTTCAACATCGTGCAGGCCTTCAAGTGGGACGAGACCACCGACCGGTTTGACTTCACCGGGCACATGACGAGCTTCATCATGGAGCACAAGATAGCCCCCCGCATGGGGCTGGCCGGGCGTTCCAAGCAAAAGGTGTACTCCGAGATAGAGCGGCGCGCCCGCATATTTGCCACCCTGCACAAGGAACGTAATGTCAGGGGTTTCTACGAGGTGCTGGGCGTGCTCAGCCGTGCCCAGAAGGAGGGCCTGCTTTAGGGGAGTGGCATGGCGCAGATAGTCCTGCCTTTTTCCAGGGAAAACAAGGCCGACAACCACGACCTTGAGGAGCTCTATCGGGGCCTGGAGGAGAAGCTGCCGGCGCCCCTGAAATCGGCGGCGGAAGAGAACCCGCACATCCTCAACTACCTGCGGATGGTGCCGCTGGACGAGGTGGGCATTCCCAAGTTTGTCAGCGAGCCGTCCCGCAAGCTGGGTGATGACAAGACCCCCAACTACCTCTACCCCACCAACAACAAGGGTATCTTCGTGCATATTCTCAACAACCCGGACGATGCCCGTAACAGCTACATCCCGGTGGAGCCTACCCTGACGGCCAACCTGGACGTGCTGGCGCGCCGGGTTGAGCACAAGCTGCTGGAGCTACGCGAGCGCCTGCCGCGGTTTGACCCGGACGGTGACCTGGAGCAGCAGATGATTGACCTGATTGACAAGGTGACGACGGTCCAGGGCAGCGAGAAGCCCGGCTTCTTTGAGCGGCAGTTCGGCTTCCTGCGCCGGGGCGGGGCCAGGGTGGCCCCCATCCGCGTCACCCCCCAGGAGTTGATGGCGCTGCGCTACCTCTTCATCCGTGACAAGCTGGGCCTGGGCCCTCTGGAGACCCTCATCTCCGACCCGTATATCGAGGACATCAGCTGCTCCGGGCGCGGCCAGATATTCATTGAGCACAAGATTTTCAAGTCTCTCAAGAGCATGATTACCTTCGAGACCTACGAGGAGCTGGACGAGTTTGTCCTCTGGCTCTCGGAGCGCATCAAGAAGCCGGTGACCTACCGCAACCCGATTGTTGATGCCACCCTGCCGGACGGCTCGCGCATCAACATCGTCTTCGGTAAGGAGGTCTCCAGGCGCGGCTCAAACTTCACCGTCCGCAAGTTTGCCGGTGTACCCGTCTCAATCTTTGAGCTGGTGGAGTTCGGCAGTATCAACTACCAGATGCTGGCCTACCTCTCGCTGTGCATCGGCAACGGGATGAACGTCTTCGTTTCCGGTGAGACCGCCTCCGGTAAGACCACCCTGCTCAACGCCCTGACCACCTTCATCCACCCCATGGCCAAGGTGGTGAGTATTGAGGATACCCCGGAGCTGCAGGTCCCGCACCAGAACTGGATTCGCGAGGTGGTGCAGACCACCAACATGGAGGACGATGCCGTCGGCGTGAACATGTTTGACCTGCTGAAAGCCGCCCTGCGCCAGCGCCCCAACGAGATCCTGGTGGGCGAGATTCGCGGTCCGGAGGGTAACGTGGCCTTCCAGGCAATGCAGACCGGCCACTCCGTAATGGCCACCTTCCATGCCGCCTCGGTGGAGAAGCTGATACAGCGCCTGACGGGCCATCCCATCCTGGTGCCCAAGTCTTACGTGGAGAACCTGAACATCGTCATCCTCACCAGCATGGTCAAGCTTCCCAACGGTAAGACGGGGCGGCGGGTCACCGGGATTAACGAGATTGTTGCCTATGACCCGGCCTATGACTCCTTCACCTTCGTGGAGAGTTTCCACTGGGACGAGGCGACCGACACTTTCGAGTTCGTTGGCTACATGTCCAGCTTTATCCTGGAGAACAAGGTGGCCCCGAAGATAGGCCTTGGCCAGAAGAAGCAGCGTGTTTACGCCGAGGTGGAGCGCCGTGCCAAGATTCTGGAGAAGCTGCACAGGGAACAGAAGATAACCAACTTCTACGAGGTACTGCGCGTCCTGAGCCGGGCGCAGCGGCAGGGGTTGTTCTAGCTATGGCGAAATGGTACAGGTTCTGGGCCAGGGACGAAGAGGCCGGCAGGAAACAGTCGGTCGATAACCAGCTGCTGGACGTGGACTTTTTCTGCCAGCTCAGCTACATGGCGGCTATCGCCACCTCCGGCATCTCCCGTAGCGGGCTCTTTGACTACGCTTCCAGGCTGCCCTACATCTCATCGGCCTACTTCAAGCGGGTGTCCTTCGTGGCCAAGGCCTTCAACCATGACTACGCCGAGGCCTGCCGTATTGTCGGCCAGGCCACCAAGGAACCGCAGGTCAAGTCGTTCCTGCTGCGCTTTTCGGGGGCGCTCTCCTCCGGTGAGGACATCGTCAGCTTCCTGGAACGCGAGTCCGAGGTCTCTTCCGAGACCTACGGTAACCAGTACGAGCGGCGCCTGGAGACACTCAAGAAGTGGACCGATGCCTATGTGGCCCTCATCATGTCCACTGCCATCGTGACCGTGCTGGCGGTGGTCTCCATGATTATCGGCAACATCACGCCGGTGTTCATTGTGGGGCTGGCTACCCTGACCATCACCGTGACCATCAGCGGGGTGTGGCTTATCTATCGCACCGCCCCGCGGGAGACCAAGAACCATAAGCTGTCCATCCGCTCCAGGGAGCAGAACATCGCCCGCCACCTCAGCCGGCTCCTGCTGCCGGCGGGGGTGGCGGTGGTGGCGCTGCTGCTGGCGACGGGGCAGGACCTGGGCTATGCCATGCTGGCGGCGGCTGGCTTCCTGCTGCCGATTGGCATCGTTGCCAAGATTGATGATACCAAGGTGGACAAGCGTGACTCGGATATAGCCGGGTTACTGCGCTCGCTGGGCGGTGTCAGCCAGGCAATCGGCTCCACCGTCAACGAGGCCATGGCCCGGCTGGACTTCCACTCGCTCGGCTCCCTGCGCGAAGACGTCAACCTCCTGTACACCCGCCTGCTGGCCGGTATCAACCAGCGCCTCTGCTGGGAGCAGTTCGTGGGTGAGACCGGCTCGGAGCAGGTGGCCCGCGCCGTGCGCATTTTCCTTGACGGCATCAGCCTGGGGGGTGACCCGGAGCGGGTGGGCTACGACGCCAGCGGCTTTGCCATCAAGATATCCCTGCTGCGGGCCAAGCGGCGGCTGATTGAGTCCGGCATGCTCTGGCTCACCAACGTGATGCACCTGGTGCTGGCCTCGCTGGTGGTCTTCGTTTACCAGATTCTCATTACTTTCACCACCATGATTAGTGAGGTCATGCCGGACGAGTCCGGGCAGGCCACCCTGGCAATGACAGGGCTGCCCTCGTTCGGCGTTTTCGGGGGTGGCGGCGAGAACCTCGGGCTGCTCCATTTCATGGTGATTGCCATTGTGGTGGTGCTCTCCTTCGCCAACGCCATGGCCATCTTTGCCACCAGCGGCGGGCACTACTTCAAGCTGGCTTTCTACCTGGCAATAACACTGGCAATGTCCGGCGTGGCGCTGATAGCCGTGCCGCAGTTTGTGCAGCTTCTCTTTGCCGGATTTGCCTAGGGGGTGAAACATCATGTTCGGGCTTGGTTCACAGTTCTACCTCTATCTTCTGGGTGGCGTGCTTATCATCGGTGCGGTGGTGGTGCTGGTGGTCCCGCTTCTCACGAGGTCGGCCAGGGAGCGGCGGGCGGCGGCCCGGGCCCTGGGCGCGGCCTCACCGGAGGAGCCGGGGGCGGAGAAGAAACCGTTCTGGCGCCGGCGGCGTGATTCGGTCAGGGAGATAAGGGAGGCCATCCGGAAGGACAGGGAAGCCAGCCGCGAGGAGCTGGCGGCCCAGGCGCAGCTCGAGGCGGCCGCAGCCACACTGGCGGACACCCCGGCCGAGGCCGGGACGGCCACCCCGGCCCGGCTGGCCGAGCCGGTGGCGGTGGGAGCGGTTGCGGGAGGTGCCGGGATGTCACTGCCAGATTCGGGGTCGTCGCCGGAGCCACTGGCGGCGGAGCCGGCTGCCGATGGTACGGCCGGTGGTGTGGCCAGCTCGGACTCCCTGGAGGAACTGCTGGGTGACCTGAAGGACGGCGCTGGTGGGCCGCCGGAGGTCGGGGAGGGAGACGAGCCGGACGAGGGCGAAGAGCCTGA
>CAZBPZ010000017.1:0-5446 GCA_964493955.1 uncultured Dehalococcoidales bacterium
TCCATCGTTTACTGCGTGGACTACCAGGGTATCTAATCCTGTTTGCTCCCCACGCTTTCGGGCATCAGCGTCAGAAACAGCCCAGAAGGCCGCTTTCGCCACCGGTATTCCTCCTGATATCTACGCATTCCACCACTACACCAGGAATTCTACCTTCCTCTGCTGCCCTCAAGTCCGACAGTATCGGATGGTGCCTCCCAGTTGAGCCGGGAGATTTTACATCCGACTTATCGAACCGCCTGCGCCCGCTTTACGCCCAGTAAATCCGGATAACGCTCGCCACCTACGTTTTACCGCGGCTGCTGGCACGTAGTTAGCCGTGACTTATTCCTCGGGTACTGTCATCATTCATCCCCGAGAAAAGGGGTTTAC
Source organism: uncultured Dehalococcoidales bacterium (assembly GCA_964493955.1). GTDB lineage: Bacteria > Chloroflexota > Dehalococcoidia > Dehalococcoidales > Fen-1064 > CAZBPZ01. Next base: position 373 of record CAZBPZ010000017.1, read on the forward strand.
GAACCGAAGCCCTTCATCCCCCACGCGGCGTCGCTGGATCAGGCTTTCGCCCATTGTCCAATATTCCTTGCTGCTGCCTCCCGTAGGAGTCTGGGCCGTGTCTCAGTCCCAGTGTGGCTGACCGTCCTCTCAGACCAGCTACCGATCATCGCCTTGGTAGGCCATTACCCCACCAACTAGCTAATCGGCCGCAAGCCCCTCCTCAGGCAGCCGAAGCCTTTCTTAACCGCTCCGCCGAGCGGTTACCACATGCGGTATTAGCCCCGATTTCTCAGGGTTATCCCCCACCTGAGGGCAGGTTACTTACGTGTTACTCACCCGTTTGCCACTGTCACGATAAATCGCGACCGTTCGACTTGCATGCATAAGGCACGCCGCCAGCGTTCATCCTGAGCCGGGATCAAACTCTCCGACAATCAATGAACTCGCTGTGTAAGAACCTTCCTTCCGCTATCCAGTTGTTAAGGTGCTACCAACAACCTAGAATACTACCACACCGGGTGGCCGGTGTCAACGTTACCGGGCCGGGTTTCAGGCTGCCACCCGGGCCACTCACCCACCGGCTGCGGCCCTAGGTCTGCTGCCCTTTGGCACGCCGGCGCAGGGCATCCAGGTCGAAGCTACTGCCCCGGTTCCCCACCCGCCCCAGGGCGTTGAGCTGGCGGTGGTAGGCAAAGAGGGCATCGCGCCCCAGGATCTGGGCGTGCGTATCCAGTGCCTCCTTGAGCATCAGCATCCCGTCCGGCGGCACCTCGGCCATGAGGCGGGCGTGCTTCATCACTTCCTCGTCCAGCTTATCGGGCGGTACCGCCAGGTTGATAAGACCAATCCGCTCGGCCTCCCTGGCGCTTATGAGCTTGGAGGTCATCAGCAGCTCCTTGGCCTTGCGCAGGCCGAGGAACGTCACCCACAGCGGCATACTGGTAACGCCACCGCCGCGCGTGGCGGGGTGCCCCAGGATGGCATCCTCGGCGGCAATGGCAATATCGCAGCACATCTGCAGGTAACAACCGGCCGCCACACAGTAGCCGTGCACCCGGGCAATGACGGGCTTCGTCATGTTCATTATCATCAGGTAGCGCTGGCTGATGCCGCGCAGCGTGCGCAGGGCGTTGCCCCGGGTCCACTCCTCGTAGCCTTCCGGCACGCTGGTATAGGGGCTACCCTTGATATCATAGCCGGCACAGAACGAGGGCCCGGCCCCGGACAGCACCACCACCCGTACCTCGGGGTCCTCATCGGCCGTGTGGAAGGCGGTGTCAAGGTCAGCCAGGAGCTGGTGGTTAAGGGCATTACGCTTCTCGGGGCGGTTCATGATAATCTGGGCAATGTGGTCCTCCACCTTGTAGATGACGGTCTCAAGTTCCATAACCGTAACCTCCCTTTGTGCTCCCCTGCCTTGGCGGACGCTACGTCAAAGGAGAGTTGGTCAGACTAATCACTGACTGTGCTCCCCTGCCTTGGCGGGCGCTACCCATGATACCCCATACCACCACCGGCAACAAGCCAGAAGCAGGCGCGTCGGCCGGGGCTTTGATTTTACTTTACAGCCGGCCGCATAGTAAAATTCGGTTACCGGCCAGCACCGGCACCAGGGGGGAGGTGAAGCGGCATGGCAAAGCGCGCCAGACGCCCGGGGACAATCGGCGAGCTCAGGGCATCCGGCTACCAGCCGGTATCCATCAAGGAGGAGATGCGGCGCAACCTTCTGGCGGCCCTGCGGCGCCGTGAGCCTATTTTCCCCGGCATCATCGGCTACGAGGACACCGTCATCCCCCAGGTGGAGAATGCCATCCTCTCCGGCCAGGACATCATCTTCCTGGGCGAGCGCGGACAGGCAAAGTCACGCATCATGCGCCAGATGGTGCGGCTGCTTGACGAGGTTGTGCCTGTCATCCGGGGCTGCGAGATAAACGACGACCCGCTGGCACCCATCTGCCGGGCCTGCCGTGACCGTGTTGCCGCCGAGGGTGACACCGTGCCGGTTGACTGGTTGCCCCGCGAGGAACGTTACGGTGAGAAACTGGCCACGCCGGACATCTCCATTGCTGACCTGATTGGTGATGTTGACCCCATCAAGGTGGCCGAGGGGCGCTACCTCTCGGACGAGCTGGCCATCCACTACGGCCTCATCCCGCGTACCAACCGCGGTATCTTCTGCATCAACGAGCTGCCGGACCTGGCCGAGCGCCTCCAGGTTGGCCTTTTCAACCTGATGGAGGAGCGTGACGTGCAGATACGGGGCTACCGTATCCGGCTGCCGCTGGACATCCTCCTGGTGGCCAGCGCTAACCCGGAGGACTACACCAACCGCGGCCGTATCATCACCCCCCTCAAGGACCGCTTCGGGGCACAGGCACGCACCCACTACCCCACCAGCATCGAGGACGAAGTGCGCATCATGGAGATGGAGCACCGCCGGTTCGGGCAGGAGGGCCCCGAGGTCTTCACCCCGCCCTACATGAAAGAAATCATCGCCGAGTTCACCCACCAGGCCCGCAAGAGCCCGGACATCAACCAGCGCTCCGGCGTGAGCGTACGTATCTCAATCGCCAACTACGAGACCATCATGTCTAACGCCGTGCGGCGGGCGGTGACACTGGGAGAGCCCCTGGCGGTGCCCCGCATCACTGACCTGCCCCACATCTACGCCTCCACCGCCTCCAAGATAGAGCTCGAAGGCTTCGAGGATGCCCGCGAGGGCAAGATAATCAGTGACCTCCTGCGCAAGGCAGTTACCCTCGTCTTCAACCGTTATTACCGCGTGGCCGAGCTTGAACCCCTGGTGGCACAGTTCACCGGTAACTTCAGTGTTGAGGTATCGGACATGATGCCGGCCAGCAGCTATGTCCGTAATGCCAAGGAAATCGCCGGCCTGCTGGACGCCACCAAGGTGGTGGCCGATTCAGAGCGCCCCGAGGTACTCGCCTCGGCGGCCGAGTTTGTGCTGGAAGGCCTGCACGTCAACAAGCGCCTCAACAAGACGCGGCAGGACGGCCAGACCATTTACCGGGGCCAGCCGTGAGACGTTACCGTTACTCCGAGTGGGACGGGAGCCAGGACTTCGCCGAGCTGGACAAGGACATGCTCATGGACGAGCTGGCCCGTAACCTCATGCATGACGGTAACATGAACTACTCCCTGTGGCGGATGCAGCGCCAGGGGCTGCGTGATGCCCGGGGACGCCGCCTCCCCGGCCTCCAGGAGCTACTGCAGCGCCTCCGCCAGCGCCGCCAGGCCGAGCTGGAACGCTACCGCCTCGGCTCAATCATGGACGAAATCCGCCAGCGGCTGGATGACATCATCTCCACCGAGCGCCGCGGCATCGAGCGCCGCCTTGAAGAAGCCCGCCGCCAGGCAGCCGAGTCCCCGGCGCAGTCCGGCCAGGCGGCCGGTGACGACCTTGGCCCCGAGATGCGCCAGAAATTGCTGGAGCGCATTGAGCAGATGGCGGGCCGTAACCTGGCGCAGCTCGATAACCTGCCGGACGACGTGGGCGGGAAGGTCAAGGAACTCACCAGCTACGACTTCATGGACGAGGAGGCGCGCGACAAGTTCCAGCAGCTCATCGAGATGCTGAAACGCCACGCCAGTGAGTCGTTCGCGCGTGACCTCACGAGCCAGCTCAGGAGCATGGACCCGGAGGCCCTGGCCAGCCTGCGCCACCTGACCGAAGCCATCAACCAGTTGCTGGAGCAGCGGCTGCGGGGTGAAGAACCGGACTTTGACGAGTTCATGCAGCAGTTCGGTGACTTCTTCGGGCCGGAACGGCCCGGCAACCTCGACGAACTGATAGAGCGGCTCCAGCAGCAGATGGCCCAGGCGCAATCACTGCTGGATAGCCTCTCCGCCAAAGACCGCCGGGAGCTTGAGGAGCTCCTGGGCTCCGTGCTGGACGATGCCACCCAGATGGAGCTGGCCCGGCTGGCGGCCAACCTGGACACCCTCTCCCCCGACGACAGCCTGCAGCGCCGCTACGAGTTTACCGGCCAGGAGTCCCTGTCCTTTTCGGAGGCCCTGCGCCTCATGGAAGAGCTCCAGCAGATGGACCAGCTGGAGCGCCAGCTCAAGGAAGCGCAGTACAGCCGCGACCTGGACACCATCGACGAGCAGAAGCTGCGGGAGATACTGGGCGACGAGGCGGCCGAGGACCTGGAGAGGCTGCGCAACATCACCCGCATCCTGGAGGAAGCCGGCTACATCCAGCGCCAGGGTAACCGCTTCGAGCTGACACCGCGCGGGATGCGCAAAATCGGCCAGAAGGCCCTGAAGGACGTTTTCTCGCAGCTCAAGAAGGACCGCCTCGGCACCCACTCCCGCCACCAGCGGGGCACCGGCACCGAGCGCATCGATGAGACCAAGCCCTACGAGTTCGGGGACCGGTTTGACGTTAACCTGGAAAAGACCATCATGAACGCCATCTACCGGGAGCGCCCCGGGGTGCCGCTGCGGCTCAAGGTGGACGACTTCGAGGTGTACCGCTCCGAGGAACTGACCCGCTCCGCCACCGTGCTGATGATAGACCTCAGCCTCTCCATGCCGATGCGGGGCAACTTCCAGGCCGCCAAGCAGGTGGCAATTGCCCTGGACGGCCTCATCCGCAGCCAGTACCCCCGTGACTCGCTGCATATCATCGGCTTCTCAAGCTATGCCCGGGTGCTCAAGCGCGACGACCTGCCCTACATGGGCTGGGACGAGTTCGACCCGTACACCAACATCCAGCACGGCCTGCAGCTGGCGCGCCAGCTCCTGGCCAGGGAGCGCTGCAACAACAAGCAGATACTGCTCGTCTCCGATGGGGAGCCGACCTCCCACCTAGAGAACGGCCATATCTACTTCCAGTACCCCCCCAGCCTGCGCACCATTCAGCTCACGCTGCGCGAGGTAAGGAACTGCACCAGGCAGCACATCGTCATCAATACCTTCATGCTGGGGCAGGGGGGGTTCCTGAACGCCTTCGTGACGCAGGTGGCCCGCATCAACAAGGGCCGCATCTTCTACACCAGCGCCGACACGCTGGGCGAGTACATGCTGGTGGACTACCTGTCCAACAAGCGGCGGCGGCTGGAGTAGC
>CAZBPZ010000017.1:5546-26353 GCA_964493955.1 uncultured Dehalococcoidales bacterium
AGTAGCGGCTAGCCCCCTTGAGCTGGCCCATTTCCAGACCACGCTTGGGAGGGCCCAACAAAGCGGCGGCTTGAGTAGTGGCTAGCCCCTGGTGCGGTAGTACTCGTACACCTTGCGGGCCGCCCGGGCGGCCCGCCCGATGGTGGGGAAAAACGCTATACCGGACTCAATGAGCCGGCTGCGCGTCTGGCTCATGACCTGCGCCTGCCAGCCAGCGTAGTCCTCCGCCAGGCAGGTATCATCGCCGAGCACGGCCAGCAGGGGCTTGGTGGTGGCTTCCTTGAGGTGCCGGTAGCCGTCAACCGCCATCTTGAGGCGCATCTCCGCCCCCTCCCGCTGCGAGAGGGTGAACATCACGCCCTCGTTCACCAGGCCAATCAGCAGGTCAAAGCTTTCGTGGCCGGCCATGAGCTTCAGCATCTCGATGTCATTTACCCCGAAGCCGCCGATGATGGAGACATCCACCGGGTTACCGAGCCAGTCCCAGATATCAACCCCGCGCTCTTTGAGCTCCTGGCGTATCTCCCGGGGCAGGGCCACCACCTCAAGGCCGGCCTCCTCGCACTCATCGGCCGAGAGGACGCTCGGGCCACCGCCACCCCCGGCCACACCCACCCGCAGGCCACGTACCTCCGGCAGGAAGAGAAAGGCTACCGCCAGGTCTGCCATCTCGTCAAGATTAGCAGCACTCACGGCCCCGGCCTGCCGTACCATCGCCTCCCAGGTCTCCCTCGAGCCGGCCAGCGAAGCCGTGTGCGAGGCCACCGCCCTGGTGCCGGCCCGGCTGCGCCCCCCCTTGATGACAATAACCGGCTTGGTCCGGGCGGCCCGGCGCAACACCTCAAAGAAACGCCGCCCGTCCCGCGGGCCTTCCACGTAAACGGCCACGACCTTCGTAGCCGCATCCCAGGCCAGGTACTCCAGGTAGTCACACTCGTTGAAATCAAGGGCATTGCCGTAAGATATGACCTTGCTGAAGCGCAGGCCGCGCTTGCTCCCCAGCCGCACAAACCAGGAGGCCCCACCCCCTGTCTGCGAGGCCATGCCCACCGGCCCCGGCTCCGTCGGCAGGCCGTACCCGAAGGAAAGCCCGTGGCCCGGGTAGTAGACCCCCATGCAGTTCGGGCCAATGAGCCGGATGCCGAGCTGCCGGGCCCGCGCCAGTATCCGCTGCTCCAGCCTGGCAGCATCAGGCCGCCCCGTCTCGCTAAAGCGGGCCGTATAGAGGTGCACCGCCTTCACACGCTTGCGACCGCAGTCATCCAGCACCCGCAGCACCTCGCCGGCGTTGACACAGCAGATAACGTAGTCCACCTCGCCGGGGATGTCAGCCACCGAGGGATAGGCGCGGAAGCCCAGCACCTCCTGGTAGCGCGGGTTCACGGGGTAGATATCACCCCGAAAGCCGTAGGTCACCAGGTGGCTGGTATAGCTGTAACCCCAGGAGCGGGTATTTGGAGATGCCCCCACCACCGCCACCGACCGCGGGTGGAGTATCTCCTCAAGCTGCCTGACGACCGGTCTCATCGCTTCTCGTAGTAGGACACCACCCGGCTGAGGGCAAATGCCGCCCGCTTGACGGTTGGATAGACGGGAAAGCCCATGCTAATCAGCCGCTCCTTGATGGACGCCACTATCTGCTCGTAGTCCGGGAAATCAGCGTTGCGCCGCCGCGGCCGCTCGGTAAAGACAATGGCCGTTGGCTTACCGGCCAGCTCCTCCACTCCCATCCGCTTGAAGTGGTCCTCCAGGGAAAACGGCTCCGGGCCGCGCCGCCACGGCCCCCCGGCATACGCTATCATTACGTCAAAGTCAGGGTGCCGGGCCATCAGCCGGGTAACGGCATTGGCGCTGGAGTCATCGCCCATTGAAATAGAGAAGTCGGCCGGGTTATTAATCCAGTCCCAGATGGCGTTACCCTGCCGCCTCAGTTCCTGGCGGATGTCGTCCGGCAGCGGGACAACATTCAGGCCCTCTTCTTCACATATGTCGGCGGCGAGAACACTGCTGCCGCCGCTGCCGCCCACCACGCCGACCCGCCTTCCCCCCAGAGGGGGCAGGCGGTAGAAGGCCACCGCAATATCAACCATCTCCTCAAGGTCACGCGCCGGCACCACCCCGGTCTGCCTCACCAGGGCATCCCACACGGCCCGGGAACCAGCCAGCGAGGCGGTGTGCGAAGCCGTGGCCCGCGTCCCGGCCTCGCCACGGCCACCCTTCACCACCACCACCGGCTTGGCGGCGGCCGCCGCCCGCAGAACCTGCAGAAACCGGGGGCCGTCACGGACACCCTCTATGTAGAGCAGGATGATGTCAGTCTCTTCGTCCTCGGTCAGGTACTCCAGGTAGTCACACTCGTTGAAATCAAGGGCGTTGCCGTAGGAGATTCCCTTGCTGAAGCGCACGCCCCGCGCTGCCGCCGAACCAACAATTTCGCCCACCGCCTGGCCGCTCTGGGAAGCCACCCCGACCCTCCCCGGCTCGGCTGGCATGCCTTCATTGAACCCCAGGCCAGCCGCCGGGTAATAGACACCCATGCAGTTCGGGCCGATAATACGCACACCACCGGCACGGGCCCGCCGCAGTATCTCCTGCTCCAGCGCAGCGGCCTCCTGGCGGCCGGTCTCGCTAAAACGGGCAGTAAAGAGGTGCAGGCACTTCACACCCCTGGCAACACAATCATCCACCAGCCCCAGCACCTGGCTGGCCGGTATGGACGAGATTACGTAGTCCACCGGTGCCGGGATGTCACTGACACGTGCATAAGCTTTTAGCCCCATGACCTCTTCATACTTGGGGTTCACCGGGTAGATAGGGCCCTTGAAACCCAGCTCCTGCAGGGGGCGAACAAACCCTCCGCCCCGGCCCGAGGCAGAAGCACCTACCACCGCAACTGACCGCGGGTGGAGAAGCTGGTGAAGCGGGTGCCGCGACATCTAGCCACCTCCCGAACGTGCAACACAGCGCCTCCACCGGGTAACAGGCAGGCCAAAACCGGGGCTGGCAGCGCCAGAGCTAGGTCACGCCGGTGAAAACGCCGAGACCATGATACACAATTTACCTCAAGAGCGGCAAATGTGTTAGAATGTGCTCCAGTCAGACCGGGGCACGGGAAGATGGCAAGGCTCAGGAGACGCAGGACTACCAGGCCGGTAGAGACCACCAGGCTGGCCGAAAGAGACAGCCAGCCCGATGTCCAGATGGTATCCTGGAACGGCCTCACCTGGGTAAACATCGAGCACCCCACCACCCGCGAGACCGATTACCTGGCCCAGCACTACCCCTTCCACCGCCTGGACCTGGACGACTGCCTGAGCCGCATCCAGCGCCCCAAGATTGACGAATACCCTGACTATTTCTTCATGGTCTTTCACTTCCCTGTTTTTAATAAGGAAGCACGCGTCACCACTCCCAGCCAGGTCTCGGTCTTCATCAGCGATGACTACCTGGTGACCCTCCACCAGGGTGACCTCAAGCCGCTCGTCAAGCTCTTCCGGGAGTGCCAGCTGGAAGAGAGCACCCGGCAGGAAGTCCTAGGCAGCGGCCCCGGCTACCTCCTCTACCAGCTGATTGACCGCCTGGTGGACTACTGCCTGCCAATCCTCAACAAGATTGGCGAGAACATTGAGCGGGTGGAGGACGAAATCTTCGCCCGCAGCATGCCGCGTGCCATCCGGGAGATATCCGAGCTGCGGCGCGATGTCATATCGTTCCGCCGTATCATCTGGCCGATGCGGGCGGTCATCGGCAGCCTGAAATCGAGGATGGCCCGTTTTACCACGGCCGACCTGGACGTTTACTATGATGACCTGCTGGACCACGTTGACCGCATCTGGGACGGGCTGGACGAGTACAAGGAAGTGATTGAGGGCCTGAACGACACGCACGACTCGCTCGCCTCCAACCACATGAACGAACTGCTACGCGTCCTCACCATCCTGGCCACCATCGGCACCGTGCTGACGGTGGTTGCCAGCTTCTACGGGATGAACGTACCACTCCCGGGCGGGAGCAACCCCGGTGGCAGCCCCCACTCCTGGTGGATTCTCCTGCTCGTGATGCTCGCGATGATGGTTGCCATGCTGCTCTATTTCCGCCGCAAGCACTGGCTCTAGGATGCACATCTCCTACCGCTTCGTAATCATCACGGCCCTCTTCATCACCAGCCTGCTGACGGCCAACATCATCGCCGTCAAGGTGGTCAGCCTCGGCCCCTTCCTCCTGCCGGCCGCCATCTTCGTCTTTCCCCTGAGCTACATCTTCGGGGACGTGCTGACCGAGGTCTACGGCTTTCAGCAGGCCCGCCGCGTCATCTGGCTCGGCTTTGCCTGCAACCTGGTGTTCGTCTTCTTTGCCTGGGTGGGAGGCAAGCTCCCGCCCGCCCCTTTCTGGGGCAACCAGGCCGCCTACGAGGCCATACTCGGCTACACGCCACGCCTGCTGCTGGCATCCTTCCTGGGGTACCTGGCAGGCGAGTTTGCCAACTCCATCGTCCTGGCCCGCATGAAGGTGCTGACCGAAGGACGCTGGCTGTGGTCACGCACCATTGCCTCCACCGTGGTCGGGCAGGGCCTGGACACTGTAATTTTCATTACTGTCGCTTTTGCGGGCACGCCGGTCTTCGCCGCCATGATGATACTGCACCACTGGCTGGCCAAGGTGGTCATTGAGGCGGCGGCCACCCCCCTCACCTATGTTGTCGTCAACACCCTCAAGCGGAAGGAAGGGAGCGACGTTTTTGACCGGCACACCCGCTTCAACCCATTCCTGCTGCGCGACAGCTCCGGACGGGCGGTGCGGACATGAACATCCGCTTCCTCGGGGCACACAATGCCGAATCACGCCAGACCGCCTATGCCAGCCTGCTCATCGATGGCGTGCTGGCGATTGACGCCGGGGCGCTCACCCGGGGCCTGTCACTCCCGGAGCAGTATGCCCTCCAGGCCATCCTGCTGACACACCGCCACTACGACCACGTCCGCGACCTGCCCGCCCTGGCAATCAACCTCTATTCCGCCGGCCGGAGCATTGACATCTACAGCAGCCAGGAGGTGCGGGATGCCGCCCTGGAGCGCCTCTTCGACGGCGTTCTCTACCCCAACTTCCTGGCACGCCCGCCCGGAGCCCCCACGCTGCGCCACCACCCGCTCAGGCAGGGCCGGCCGGTAGCAATTGCCGGTTACGCGGTGCTGCCGCTGGCCGTACCCCACGGCGTTCCCGCCACCGCCTACCAGATAAACAGGCCGGGCGGCCGGAAGCTGTTCTACACCGGGGACACCGGGCCCGGTCTCGGCCGGTGCTGGGAGCAGACCTCCCCCGACCTCCTTATCACCGAGGTCACCCTGCCCAACGACCAGGAAGAGACCGCCCGCGCCGCCGGCCACCTCACGCCGGCCCTCCTCAAGGTGGAGCTGGAGGCCTTCCGCCAGCTCCACGGCTACCTCCCGCAGACGGTCATTACCCACGTCTGGCCGGACGCCGAGGAGGAGATAGCCAGGCAGGTAGCCGACGTGGCCGAGGCCCTCAACTGCCCCATCACGATTGCCCACGAAGGAATGGTGCTGGTACTTTGAAGTGAGCGCCGGGGGATAACGGTGGACAGTCCCAGGTTCATCGTCGATATCAATGTCGGCAAGCTGGCACGCTGGCTGCGCATGCTCGGTTTCGATGCCACCCTCTTCGGCCACGGCGAGGACTTCCGTCTCATCAAGCAGGCCCTGGCCGAAGGGCGTGTCCTCGTCACCAAGGACAGCCGCCTCATGCAGCGCCGCGTTATCACCACCGGCCGGCTCCGTTCCGTACTGGTAAATGGTGACCGGCCGGAAGAACAGATGCGCCAGGTAATCACGCGCCTGGGACTGGAAGGCCCCTTCCGGCCCTTCACCCGCTGCCTTGAAGACAACCACCTCCTGCTGGAACGGCGCCCGGACGAGGTGGCCGACCTGGTGCCGGCTTACGTCCGGCAGACACAGACCCGCTTCAGGCAGTGCCCGGCCTGCAAGCGCGTTTACTGGCCGGGCACCCACTGGCAGGCCATGCTGGAGAAGCTGCGGGAGTTCACGTCACCGCCACCTCCCGAGCAGACCCCGGACCATGCTTGAACCGCCCTGTCCACGGCGAAGCACCACAGTAAGGCCCCGGGGCCGGCATCGCAGAAAGGAAGCAAGGCATCCGCAGCCTGCCGGGCAGGCACACGCAATTGACTTTACCGGCGGCATCGTCTATCGTGCAAGGGGAATGCCCACCAGGCCAACACCGCCTGTCGTATCGGGCAGTCCCCGCAGAGCGTTGGGCGCAGGAGGAAGCAGTGACAGCTTCGGGAGGGAACCCGGAACGGCAGCTGGCCGTTCTGATTGACTTTGAGAACGTGGGGCTGGACTCAATCCAGTGGCTCTTCGACCAGCTTTCCGACGTGGGCCGTATCATCGTGAAACGTGCCTACGGCGACTGGTCGTCGGCCGGCAGCAAGCGTGACAAGCTGCTGGAGCTGGGGATAGAGCCCATCCAGATATTCCATGCGGCCGAGTCCGGCAAGAACTCGAGCGACATCCGCCTGGCAATTGACGCGGTTGAGCTGCTCTATCAGTCGCCGGTGGACACCTTCGTCATCGTCTCCTCGGACAGTGATTTTGTCTCGCTGGTAGGACGGCTGAGGGCGGCCGGGAAGACCGTCATCGGGGCGGGACTGGAGAAATCGGCCCCGAAGACGCTTGTAATCTCCTGTGACCGCTATTTCTACCTGGAAAAGAAGACCACCCGGCGCCGGCGCCGGCGTTCCACCAGCAAGGCAAAAAAGCGCGATAACCTGCTGATACGCGCCATTGAGGCCTCGATGGACGAGGAAGGCAAGGTCGTCGGCAGCAAGCTTCACCAGACGATGCTGCGGCTTGACCCCGCTTTCGACTTCCGGGCCCTCGGTTACAGCACCTTCACCAAGTTCCTGGAGGCCTCCGAGGGTGTCCGGGTAACCCGCCCCAAGGGCGGCGGCGACGTCATCGTGGAGCTGACGGAAGGCACCTCCGGCTAACCCTGGCCCTTTCCCATCATGTTCGCTGCCCCTCTGCGTCCCAGGGATGGGGACGGAAGGCACCCCGGCTAACCCTGGCCCTTTCCACACCTGCGGGTATTGCTCCCGGCAGGCTACCTTCACGCCCTCAGCCCGGCGCATGCGGCCCCGGCCTTCAGCCGCCAGAATCACACAAGGTCTTCACCCCATCCCCATAACTTCTTCACATCACGTTGCCATGCTGGTGTTGATAAGGAGGTGGAGGCGATGACAAAGAAAAAGTGGCTAACCGTCCTGGCACTGACAGCCGTGGTAGCAACGGGGATTGCCGTTGCGCCGGCACTGGCCCACGGCCCCGAAGGTGGTGACGTGCCCGGTTATGGCCGGGGGGAGGCACTGCGGCGGAGGCGGCTACTGGCGGCACGGCCACGGTACAGCGCACGGCGGCTGGTTCGCCGGGTATGGCCTGGAGACTGCGGCCGACGTGCCGGGAACAACCCCCGAAGAGCTATGCCAGAGACTGCAGGACGGCGAAACCCTGGCCGAGATAGCCGAGGCCGAGGGAGTGGCCACCTCTAACCTCTTTCTAATGCTCTTCTAACCGTAAGTTAACTTGGGAGTGCCATACTCGGCTTAGAAAAGGTACCGGGCTCTTCACACCAGGGAGCCAGGAGGTGCACCCCGAGCGTTTCGGGTAAGTGGTAGAGGCCATTTCCCCAGGGCCTGCCACACACAGCCGAGACAGTGCCCCAGCGAGGCAAACCGCACCAGCGGGGTGGGCTAGCGGTCTCCGGGCAGGCACCCCCGCCCCCGGCAGGCCTTCCGGGTGAGCTGGTGGCAAAAGGGAACGGCGGTCCTGAGCCGGGCGGACTGCCACCTGGAGGAGAAACCGGTACCTTTTTCTTATTTTTCCTTGTCCGGCCATTTCTGGCCAGGGTCAGTCACCCCGGGAAGTAAGGGCACGCCTGAGGTCATCGTCAATCCAGATGTATTTGTAACGGCACCCCAGGCCGCGCTCCTGCTCTCCGCCCAGGCCCATCTCACCGGAGTACCCCTTGACCCACGGTGTCCAGACCACGTAATCGCCCGGCGTGGGCAGAGGAATAGTCCAGGCAAGCTCCATGTTACGCAGGCTCTCTGCACGTAGCATCTCGGTGCGGGTGGCGGCGTCCACCGTCCTGTAATAAGTTTCCAGGAATGCCTCTGCCTCAGGGTCAACCGCCTCGGCGAAGAAGTGCTGGAACGGCCCGCCGCCGCTGACCCAGTGCACCACGGCAGCCGGCGAGACATGGTTCCACCAGGCGAAGTAGAGCCCGGCCGGCTGGCGGTTGTAGAGGATGGCATCATACTCAGCACCCTGGTAGTAGTCATAGGTGACCCTGATACCAATGTCTGCCAGATAGTTGGTCACGAGCTGGCTGAGGCGGATGGCAGTGTCGCTGGTGTAGCTGCTCAGGCTAACAGCGAAGCCATCAGGATAGCCTGCCTCGGCCAGTAGCTGGCGGGCCCGGTCCGGGTCGTACCCCCAGAGTTCCCGGGCACTAACCCGCGAGCTTTCCAGAAGCGGCTCAGACGGCAGCTCCTCGTAAGGGGTGTACTCGGCGGCGGAGGGGGGCTGCGGCCAGGCAATCAGGCTGGCCTTGCCTTTGAAATAGCCACGCTTGATGGCCATCTGGTCCACCGCCAGGTTGAGGGCCTGCCTCACCTTGATGTCATTAAACGGCTCCATGTCGGCCGGTATGAGGACGACATAGGAGCCAGAGGGTGCCAGCTGGCGTGACATTAACTCCGGGCTGGTCTCAAACAGCGCCTCTGCCTGCTGCCACGGGACACGGCCAATGTCCACCTTGTAGGTACGCAGGGCAGCCAGCAGGATGGACCGGTCAGGGATGACAAGGCCGATGAGGCGGTCAGCATAGGGCAGGTGATTCTGCGGGAAAAACGGGTCGGTCCGCCAGTAGTTGGGGGAGCGCCGCCAGGTGATTGAGCTACCCGGGACGCAGTCGGCTGCCATCCAGGGGCCGGTGCTGAGCTGGTCGCGCCAGTCATCCAGACTGCCGCTTCTCTCCAGGACCTCCCGCGGGACAATGGGCAGCGTGCCGATGCCGGACAGGTGCCGGGTTGATTCGGTGTAGCTGCGGTAAATGACCGTAGCCTCGTCAACCGCCTGCACATAACTCCAGGCCCAGTCATTGAAGCTGAGGCCCTGCTGGTTCAGTTCTTCCAGCCACTGCTCGATGAGGACCGGGGCAGACGCCAGCTGCTCCGCCAGCCAGGACTGGGCCGCTGACTCAGAGACATACCAGGCTGAGCGAGCGTCGGACTTGGCCCGCCGGACGCTGAAGACAACGTCCCCGGCCGTTAGCCCGCGGCCGTCCAGCGGCGGCTTCTTGTGCCAGCAGGCTTCACCACGCAGGTGAAAGATGATGGTACGCAGGTCCACCACCTCCCAGCTGGCCGCCAGGCCAGGACCGAGGAAAACATCGCTCACGCGGGAGGAGGTCATCGGGTTTTCACCGGTGCCCTGGGGGCCCTTGGACCAGTCAGCTTCAAGCAAGCTCTCGTAGTTGATACCGTCAAGCCAGCCGGCCGCAGCAGATGCCACCGGGTCCCACGAGGCAGTCACCTCGGCGCCGGGAAAGCTGATTCTCAGTGTGCCGCCATAGCATGGCGCCTCCTTCAGCTTCCCGAACGCGTCCACCACCAGCCCCGGTGGTGGCATCTCTACCGGTGGTGTACCCGGCAGCGGCGAGACAGCTGCCGGCGGGGAGGTATCAGGCGGGGGTGAAGCCGTCTCAGCAGGCGTACCGTCCTCACCGGGACCGGCCGAAGAGCGGCAGGCAACCAGCCAGAACGTCACCGCCACAAGAAGGAGAAAGAACCGCTTCACTCCGGGGCCGGTCATTGCCTACCTCGCCCGCCCGTACCAGGTGGAGCAAACCGGCACTGCCGCGGCAACTCCTGGCCAGCCGGGTCCCGCCATTCGTGATAGGTATCACGCTACGTGTGCCGCGGTGCCGGGTGGTAAGGGTATGATACCACGAACCACGGGCGTGTCAAGCGGCCGACAGGGTACCTCTGGTGCGGCACGCCGTCCTCCGGCCGGTGCCGGCACGGCCGGAGGACGGGTGCTTTTCTGCCCTCTTCAGACTTTAGCCAATTTTTAGGAATTCGGCCCCGGTTTTTAGGCTTTCTTAGGGACGGCCGGTCTAATGTGACCCTAGGCAGGAACGATAGATGAAATTACCGGCCGCCCCAACCGTCATCAAGTATTTTCTTGCCGCGGCAGTCCTGGCCGCACTGGCTGTGAACCCGTGGCCGGTGGCCCGAGCCTTCGACACTGGCCGGCAGGGCCCGGCCGCCAAAGACATCAGCATAATTGTTGCCGGCACCGAAGAACGGCCCGCCTGGCGTGTCTTTGGCAGTGCCATCGGCGGGGTCAGCACCGGCGACCTGTTTTACATTGACGCTACGAAGTACCCGCAGAGTTTTCGGGCAAGTCTGCTGCTGGCCAACGCCAGCCAGCTTGTATCGGGCTATAACTACCTGGTACTGCGTATCAGCGTGCTCGTTCAGAGTGAAGACGGCCAGTGGCTGCAGGCGGTAGATGCCAGCGGCGCCGTCATCAAAGAGGCCGTTATCACCCTGCAGAACTCGTTGCTTACCTACGAACTCCCCGGAGGCGGCCAGTACAACCTGACGGTCTCCGGCGGGACATACCGCGCCAGCGCCGGCAACGGCGCTACCGTAGCGCCGGAGTTCCGGGTGCTGGTTGACTGATATTCCGGTTCCAAGGAGGCAAGCCGGCCAATGGGTGAAGAGCCAGTACAAAACAGCCACTACTCTGCCGGGGAGAGGTCTGCCTTTGGCCACCACAATGCTGATATGAAGGGCTTCTGGCAGTCGCACGCCGTACGCCGCGGGCTGAGTGCGGCGGCGCTGGCCAGGATGATTCCCTACAACGCGGCACACTACTTTGCCAGGGCAGATAGCACCTGCAACTGGCTTGAAGAGGACGACTGGCCCCTCCTCTTACCCCTGCGGGAGGTCTCGCCCGAGCAGCTGGTGCTGAACTAGGATACCCGGAAGGAAAGGAGCCCACAGATGGTGAAGAAAACCCCGGTGGTACTGGTAGCCGATGACGAGGCGCCACTGCTGAAGCTGTTGCGCATTACCTTCGGCCTGGAGGGCTTCGAGGTGGTCACGGCCAGCAACGGCATCGAAGCGCTGGCAGCGTTCGAGGGGCACCGGCCAGATGCGGCCGTGCTTGATATCAGCATGCCGGGTGTGGACGGCTTCGGTGTGCTGGAGTTTATCCGGCAGCGCTCCAGTATACCGGTAATCATGCTCACCGCCCGGGACGACGCCGAGTGCGAGGCACGGGCCCGGGCCGCCGGTGCCAGCGACTTCAGGCGCAAGCCATTCGACCGGCAGGAACTGACCAGTCTCATCAAGAAGCGGCTGGAAATGGCGGCCGGGCAGACGTCCTGAAAGCCAGCTTGACGGGGCTAACTTCAACCGCCGGGCGGATACCTCGCCCGGCTCTTCTTTTGCCGCCCCTAAGTAGCCCCGCCCGGCGAAGCACGGGCACGCAGCAAGCGGCAGGCCAGCTCAACAAAACCGGCGTCGCACTCGCTTTCAGTAGCGTAGCGGGCAGCGCCAGCAGCCTCCCGGCGCTGGGCAGGGCTCAGGCGTGGGTTGGGTACAAACACGCTGTTGGGGAACAGCTCGAACAGCGAGACGTCGGTCGGTGAGTCCCCCACCACGAGGACGCTCCCGGCCCCGAGCGGCGGTGACAGCCCGGCCAGCAGTTTCCGCAGGGTACCACCCTTGCTCACCCCCCGGGGCACAAGGTGCGTGATGTAGCCCGAGTCCACCACCTCGACCCCGCTGAGGTGTGCCTGGAGCTGGGCCACCGGGAGGCCGTCAGGGAAGAAGACAACGTCCACCAGGCGCTCCCGGTTGTCTTCCCGCTCGCGTATGCCGGGAAAGAGGGACTTGAGCCGGTCAAGGGCGTCCCGGGCAACCTGACACGGGTACCCCAGGTCCACCAGCTCGCCGCCGGGGTAGTAACGGGCCACGGCGCCGTTCTCGGCAATGAGGGGACCGCGGCTTCCCACCCGCTCCGCCAGCCTCTCCAGGCCGGGCAGGGTGCGCCCGGAAGCAAAGCCAACGGCAATCCCGGCTTCTTCCAGGCGGCCGATGGCAGCTTCCGCCGACCGGCTACGGCCCCCGTCAGCGGGGGTGAGCGTACCGTCAACGTCCGTTACCACCAGCCGGACGCCGCGCAGGACCGCCTCCGGTATCTGGCTCAGTGGCAGGGGCATGGTATCTTCTTGAGTGCCGGGCGATGGCCGGGATGCCCTATCACGGGCCTGCCTGGCGGGGTGTGAGGTCCACCACCTTATCATAACCACGGGCAAAGGTATCCCGGCCACCAATGTAGCCACCCGCCGTGGCCCTGAAGCGGGCCCGCACCTCGTCCGGGCTGAAGCGGTAGCAGATAAAGTCACCGGCTACTCCCGGCGGGCGGAGAAAACAGCCCGGTCCCAGCACCACAATCAACTCGTCAAAGTCCAGCGGCTCTGCCAGCCGCACCGGCGTCCCGGTGGGGCAGTTGTTCATCCGGACAGCCACCCTCTTCGGCCCGATCATGCCGTCATAGCTGGCAGCACGCCGCCCCTTCGGGAGCTCCAGGCTATAGGCAAGCCGGCAGATATAGCGGCCGATATCCCCCACGTAGTCACGTGAGCGGATAACCCCGAGCTCGTTGAGCTTCTTCTGGGCATCGAAAAACTGCTTGAGAGCCCCGGCCAGCTCCGGCTCCATCGTGCCCTCCAGAAGGCCTTGCTGCTCCGCCAGTCCGCACCCGGCCGGTCAAAGGACCACCGGCCCCGGCCACGGCTGAGTATACCTGCCAGCCACGGGGAATGCAAGCCAGGTAACCTGCCTGCGCCACGGGTAACAGCGCGGTACCTTACGGGCCAGGAGCTGTCCGGCCCCGCTGGCGGGCCAGGCGGTAGGTGACCCCCAGGGTACCGGTGCCGCAGACGTAGCCCATCAGGGGGCTGAACTCCGTTACCCACACCTCGACCCCGGGAAACTGGGCTACCACCTGGTCGCGGAGAGCGGCGGCATCGTCAGGTGCGTAGGCATGCATCACCGCCAGCCCGGCCACTTCTCCCCGGGTGCGACGCCGTAGCTCGGCCAGCACACGCTTTATCCCCGTCGCCCGGCTGCGCACAATCCCGATGAGCTTCAGTTCCCCGCCTTCAACGGCGAGCAGGGGCCGCACGTTAAGGGCCGCCCCGGCGCGTGATGCTATCCGGGGAATACGTCCCGAGCGGTAGACGTGCTCCACGGTATCCAGGTAGGCCACCATACCCACCTGCTCCCGCTCCACCTCGGCGGCACGCCTCACCTCCGCCGGCCCCGCCCCCGCCCCGGCGGCCCGCGCCGCCGCCATTGCCACCATGCCTTCGGCCGCCGCACACGTCCCGGAGTCCACCACCTCTACCCGGAAAGAGGGAAGCTCCTCCCGTATGAAATCGGCCGCCTCCCGCGCCGACTGGTACACGGCGCTGAGACGTGAAGAGATGGTAATACAAACGGCCGCCTCGAAACTCTCCGCCAGATGCTGGAACGCCCGCACGAACTCGCCGGGGGAGACCGCCGACGTCTTGAAGGAGTCAGGGTCCTGAAGAAAAAGCTCGTAGGCCTGGGAAGGTGTAACATCCACCCCATCGCGGTAGATACGTCCACCGTGGTAGAAACTGACCGGCAGGACAGTTATCCGGTAGCGGCAGACCTGCTCCGGGGTAAGGCAGGCAATGCTGTCAGTTATGACAGCCACTTTGCCCAAGGGCGGTCCCTCCACTTAGCAAGCTCTCAGGGTAAGGCGGGTCCGTGCTGGCGGTGAATACGCCACTCGACCAGGGCAGGGACCCAGAGAAAGACCAGCATCAGCAGGCTGAGCACCAGAAAGGCACCCAGCCCCAGCCGGGTGGTCGAGGCGGTAACAATGACAAGGCTGGCGAGACCAGCACCATTCAGCAGCAGGAGCCGCACCCTCCGCCGTGCCAGCCGTACAAACAGGGTGGTCGTCACCCCCAGCATCAGGAAGCTGAGACACGCCCACGGGCCGTACTGCTGCAGCAGGCCCAGGTCAAAGCTAGCGAAAGCATGGTCCGGGTTTGCCGCCAGAAACCAGCCCACGATGGTGGGGACCGGCAGCAGCATAAAGGCAATGTACACCCAGTCACGCCGGATGGACTTGATAACCGTGTAGCACAGCAACCACACCACCAGCGGCACGTACAGGAAGATGCTGACCAGCGCCCAGCCCGTGGGCAGGTAAATCAGTACCAGCCCGGCCGCCACCACCGGCAGCAGGGCATAGCCCAGCCAGGGGAAGAGCCAGTTGGGCTTACCGTGGGACCAGCCGTAGATGGCGATGGCACCCACCACTCCCAGCACCACTGGCAGGCCGCCCCTCTCCCACAGCTTCAGGGCAAACAGGGCGGCAAAAAACAGGTGAGGCAGGGCCGCCAGCAGGGCCTGGCGCCAGGTACCCTGATGGTGTACTTCGTAAATCTGCCGCGCCACCAGCCTGGCCGAACCCAGCAGGCCGAGGCAACGCCGGGTCGCTTCTTCCTCGGAGAGGCCGGAATCCTCCATCTCCTGGATGCGCTCCTCGGCGTGTGTCTCCAGCTCGCTGAGGACTTCCTGCTCCTCGTCCGAACCAAGCCTGAGGTTCTCCCTGACGGCGCGCAGGTATCTCTCCAGCTCCCCGATCACTCGTCCTGCCCCCTTCAGGCTTCGGCAGGCTTGAAGATGAGGTTCATCGCCGTGAAGAAGTCCTGCCATTCAGCCGTCTTCTCGGCCAGCACGCGGCGTCCTTTGGCCGTGATGTAATAGTAGCGGCGCTGGCGGCCGGTGGGTAGTGCCTGCCACCGGGCGGTGAGGAAACCCATTCTCTCCAGGCGGTGTAGCGCCGGGTACAGCGTGCCCTCCTTGAACCGGAAGTACCCCTGGCTGCGCCTCTCCAGCTCACGCATTACCTGGTAGCCGTACATCGGTTGCTGGCCGATGAGGCTCAGCAGAAGCGAGTCTATGTTACCCTTCATCATTTCCTGCCTGGGCGCCATCCGGTCACCTCGCAAGCCAGCTACTACCTGACCTCATACCTAGAGTTGCTAGGTGTTTATAGCACACCAGCCACAGCTTGTCAATCTGGAACGGCCATCTCCCGAAAAGGCCACGGCGAGGCAAGCACACCAAGGTTAGATTGATTCTTTCGCACTGGCCTGCCTGCCCATTTCCTGAAGAGGCCACTACGAGGCAGGCGTACCGGCAGGGCCAGGGTGGCCCCCTTCTGGCAGCTTGATTGACAGCCGCTCATGGTAGATAATGTGACCATGGCGGCGCTATCAATCGGCAAGCTCAGGGGCCTGCAGCAGATATCAGGCCGGGACGGCATCCTGACCATCTGTGCCATGGACCACCGCGGTTCGTTCCGGCGCATGATAAACCCCGCCCGCCCCGAGGCCGTCAGCCACGAGCAAATGGTGGAGCGCAAGCTCGAGCTCTGCCGGGCCTTTGCGCCCCTTTCCACCGCCATCCTGCTGGACCCCATCTACGGGGCGGCCCAGTGTATCAGCCAGGGTGCCCTCCCCGGTACCACCGGGCTGCTGGTCAGCATTGAAGCCACCGGTTACGTTGGCAACCGCGAGAGCCGCCTCACCGAGCTGCTGGAAGGCTGGGGGGTAGAAAAGATAAAGCGGATGGGGGCCTCAGCCGTCAAGATCCTGGTCTACTTCCGGCCCGACCTGGAGGAGCTGGCCCGCCGCCAGCTCGACACGGTGCGCACGGTAGCCGAGCAGTGCCTTGAGCATGACATCCCCTTCCTGGTGGAGCCGGTAAGCTACCCGGTGGGCAGCGAGGTTGACAACCCGGAGGAGTTTGCCCGCCGCAAGCCGGAGCTGGTGATTGAGACGGCGCGCCAGATAACGGCCCTGCCGATTGACATCCTCAAGGCGGAGTTCCCGGCCGACCTGCGCTACCAGCAGGACCGTAGCGTCCTGCTGCGCCTCTGCCGCCAGCTCGACGAGGCCTCGGCCGTACCCTGGGTTATCCTCAGCGCCGGGGTGGACTTCGATGCCTTCTACCGCCAGGTCGAGATTGCCAGCCAGGCCGGTGCTTCCGGGTTCCTGGGGGGGCGCGCCATCTGGCAGGAGGCCATGTCCATGAGCAGCCCTGCCGAGCGCACCCGTTTCCTGGCAACCGTCGGGGCCGAGCGCATGCAGCGCCTCTCGCAGGTGGCCCGGCAGCACGGCACTCCCTGGTTCCACAAGCTGGGGCATGCCCCGGCCGAGCCTGCGCATACGCCCGAAAACTGGTACCGGGACTACTAACACAGCCACATCACGCAGAAAGGAGCAGCATGATGGTAGACCTTTCCCAGTTTTCCCTTGAGGGCCAGGTGGCCCTTATCACCGGCGGCAGCCGCGGTATCGGCGAGGCCTGCGCCGTGCGCTTCGCCCGCGCCGGGGCCGACATCGCCGTTACCAGCCGCAAGCTCCCGGACCTGGAGCGCGTGGCCGACCTCGTCCGCCAGGAGGGCCGGCGCGCCCTGGCGGTGGAAGCCCACATCGGCCGGATAGACCAGCTCCAACCCCTGGTCGACCGGGTGGTGGCCGAGTTCGGCCGGATAGACATCCTGGTGAACAACGCCGGCACCAACTTTTTCATGCCGGCAATCGACATGACGGAGCAGGGCTGGGACGCCGTCATGAACCTGGACCTGAAGGGCCTCTTCTTCCTCAGCCAGGCGGTGGCCCGTGTCATGCGCCAGCAGGGCGGCGGCAAGATAGTCAACATCTCCTCGGTGAGCGGCCTGCGCGTGCAGGTACCCACCGGCCATTACTCAATCGCCAAGGCGGGCGTCATCATGGCCACCAAGGTAATGGCGCTGGAGTGGGCCGACTTCAACATCCGTGTCAACTGCATTGCCCCCGGCGCCATCGAGACCCGGCTGTACGATGCCATCTACGCCCTCATGCCGGAAGAGGAAGCCAGGCAGCGGCGCGAGCAGGCCCGCCTCAACATCCCGATGAAACGGGTCGGGGAGCCGCGGGAGATTGCCGACGCCTGCCTCTTCCTGGCCTCCGAGGCGGCCTCCTACGTGACCGGCCAGACCTTTGCCGTGGACGGTGGCTCACTGCTGCGCTAGTCAGCGGGAAGGACCAGGGGACGAGGCCAGGGGCATGGCCGGTGGGCCTTCCGGCGAGCGGCGCCAGCGCAGCCAGAGCACAACTGCAAGCACAACCGAGACGTATAAAGCCAGCAGTACCTCAAACACCGCTGCCGAGGGCACGCGGCAAGAGTGGTAAACACCCAGGTAGCCGGCAGCGGCGTGGAGAAAGACCACCAGCAGGGCAGTCCACCTTTCAGATTGCCGCCAGCCGGGCAGCCCGAAAGCCGCCAGCCAGACCGCTGCGAAGAGGAGTGCCAGCCCGATTCCCCAGGGTTCGGGGACAGTGGCGAAAGTGCCCAGCGTGTTCCCCCGCGCCAGCGCACCGGCCGGCGCTCAGTCAATGATAACGCGGGGGCCGCCATTATGCCGGACTACCTCACCCACGACCCGGCTCTCCGGGAGGGCCTCGCCAAACCGGCCCGCTTCCTCCGGGGCACAGACAACTACCATGCCGAGGCCCATATTGAAGACGCGGTACATCTCGTCGCGCGCCACGTTGCCACGCGCCTGCACCAGCCGGAAAATGGGCGGCACCTCCCACTTCTTGCTCTCGAAGCGGGCCGCCAGTCCCTCCGGCAGGACACGCGGCACATTACCGGGCAAGCCCCCGCCCGTGATATGTGCCATTCCCTTGATGAACGGCAGCAGTCCGCGGAGCTGGTTGAAATAACAGCGGTGCGGCTCCAGGAGCTCCTCGCCCAGGGTACGCCCCAGCTCGGGGTAGTAGGCCCCGAGCTCACGGCGGGTCTCTCCCAGCACCCGCCGCACCAGCGAGTAGCCGTTGGTATGCAGCCCGCTGGACGGTAGCCCGATGACGGCGTCCCCGGCTGCAATCGCCTCCCCGGTGATGACCCGGCCTTTCTCCACTACCCCGATGATAAAGCCCACCAGGTCATAGTCATCACCCTGGTAGAGGCCGGGCAGCTCGGCCGTCTCGCCGCCGATAAGGGCACAGCCGGCCTCGCGGCAGGCCCGGGAAAGCCCCTGCACAAGGGCCTCCACCCGCTCTACCACCAGCCTGCCCATGGCAATGTAGTCCAGGAAGAACAGCGGCTCGGCCCCCCCGGTAAAGATGTCATTAACACAGTGGTTAACAATATCAATCCCAACCGTGTCATGCTTGTCCAGGGCAATGGCAATCTTGAGCTTGGTGCCGACACTATCAACACTGGAGACCAGCACCGGCTGCCGGTAGCCGGCCAGCTCGAACAACCCGCCGAAGAACCCCGTTCCGCCGATGACCCCGGGGCGGAAGGTGGCACGCGCGTAGCGGGCAATCCGGGCTTTCGCCTCGTCAGCCCGGCTGAGGTCCACCCCTGCCCTGGCGTAGCTTTCCTGATTATTCACGGTTCCGGTGCCAGAGGTTTGCCACGGCGCCTCAGCAAGCGGCGTGCCCTGTCGCTCCAGCGTGTCACCTCGACGATTTCCCCACCGCACCGGATGTAGTGCTTGCAGGGCAGGATGCCGCGCGGCTTGATGCCGCGCGCCCGGGCGGCAGCATGCCAGGCCTCACGCCCGTCATACGCCATCTGGATATCTTCCGGTTCGGTGAGCTCAAATCCACAGCGGTCGCAGCGTAGAATCTTCTTTGCCACCGGCCTGATGGCTAGCCTTTCTGATGTCTTCTCACGAAGCGCCTCATGCGCTCCAGCGCTTCCTCAATCTCGGCCATGGAGGTAGCATAGCAGCAGCGCACGTAGCCCTCACCGCAGTCGCCGAAGGCCGAGCCCGGCACCACCGCCACCTTCTCTTCCTTGAGGAGCGTTTCGGCAAATTCCTCGGAGGCCAGGCCGGTGCAACTGATAGAGGGGAAGGCGTAGAAAGCACCCTTCGGTTCGAAGCAGGACAGACCAATCTCGCACAGCCCGTTGACCATCACCAGGCGCCGCCGGTTATAGTTCTCCACCATCTCGCAGACACTGTCATCCCCGGAGCGCAACGCCTCGATGGCCGCCACCTGGCCCATGGTCGGCGCACACATCATGGTGTACTGGTGGATTTTGGTCATGGCGGTGATTATCGGCCGCGGTGCGGCCGCGTAGCCAATGCGCCAGCCTGTCATGGCGTACGCCTTGGAGAACCCTCCGAGCAGAATGGTACACTCTCGCATGCCCGGCAAGGCCGCCACGCAGGTATGCTCCACGCCGTAAACCAGCCGGGCGTAGATTTCGTCGGAGATGACGAGTAACCCGTGACGCTGTGCCACCCCGACCAGCTCCATCAGCCGCTCCCGCTCCATAACCGCCCCGGTGGGGTTGGCCGGGTAGCCGATGAGCAGGGCACGGGTACGGCTGTTTACCCTCGCCTCAACCTCGGCGGCATCCAGCTCGAACCCGTCTTCCTCCCGGGTAGGTACCATAACCGGCCGGCCCCCGGCCAGGATGACACACGCCTCGTAGGAGACGTAGTGCGGGTCCGGCAGGATGACCTCGTCACCCGGGTCCAGTATCGCCCGCAGCGCCAGGTCGAGGGCCTCGCTCACCCCCACCGTTACCAGCAGTTCGCCGCCCGGGTCATATTCCAGCCCGTACTCACGCTGGAGGTACCGGGCCA
Source organism: uncultured Dehalococcoidales bacterium (assembly GCA_964493955.1). Lineage (GTDB taxonomy): Bacteria > Chloroflexota > Dehalococcoidia > Dehalococcoidales > Fen-1064 > CAZBPZ01. The sequence goes on from CAZBPZ010000017.1 coordinate 25,361, forward strand.
GCTCCTGGCGCAGCTCTGGCATCCCCAGGTTGGAGGTGTACATCGTCTGTCCCTTCTCCAGCGAGGAGATGGCCGCCTCGATGATATGCCAGGGGGTAGCATAGTCCGGCTCACCCACGCCGAGCGAGATGACGTCCTCCATCGAGGCCAGCAAATCAAAGAACTTGCGTATCCCGGAAGGAGACACACGGCCGACCTGCTTCGAGATATGGTATTTTCTTTCCCTGGCTTTCGGTTTGGATATCATCGGCGGTCTCCTGATAGGTCAGAACCAGGCTAGAGAATAACGGGCTCCCGCTTCACCTCACCCCTGCCCTCGATGATTTCCCCGTCTTCCTTGTAGCGCTTCAGGACGAACTGGGTATTTGTCTCCTTGACACCCTCAACATGGGAGAGTTTCTGCGAGACAAAGTCTGCCACCTCGCGGTTGCTGCGCGCCGCCACCAGGACAAAGAGGTCGTAGGTGCCGGAGACAAGGTAAACGGTGCGCGCCTGGGGAAAGCGGTAGATGCGCTCCGCCACCGAATCAAAACCGGTGTCCTTCTCCGGGGTGAGCTTCACCTCAATCAGGGCCCAGACATGCTCGTCCTCCACCCTGTCCCAGTTGACGATTGTCTTGTACTTGAGGATGGTACGGTCTTCCTCGGCCTGCTTGATGAGCCGGGAGACCTCGGCCGGGGCCATACCCGTCATCGAGGCAAGCTGTTTGGGCGAGATTCGGGCGTCATTCTCCAGGATGCGCAGGATGTCCTTTAGCATTTGGTCAGCTCCTTGCGAGCTCGGTCACCTGCCAGCCATCACGCGACCTGTCATAGCAGAGGCGGAACCGCCGCCCCCCGCCAGTACGCACCCGGAAGCAGTGCTTCCCCGGCTCCTGCCAGGCAGCTTCAACCTCTGCCACGACCTGCTCGGCACCCTCCCAGCAGAAGGACACCGGCCGCTGCGGGTAGGTATGACCAGAATAGCACCTTACGACTGGCCGGTTCAACATGG
>CAZBPZ010000018.1:0-26302 GCA_964493955.1 uncultured Dehalococcoidales bacterium
GGCTGGCTCAGTGCTGCCGCCGGGGCCACTGTTACCAGGCTGGCCAGCAGGCCAAGCGTAACGGCCACTCCTAATATTCTTGCTAGTTTCTTTTTCATCGACCTTTAGGTTTCTCCTTTTTCAAGGATTCGCGTAAATGCGTCTCCATCTATTTACATCTCTCCGTCATTCATATGGAGACAGAGAATTGTTTTCGGGTGTTTCTGGTCCAGCAGCCCTGCTGCTGCGCCCCTTTGCGGGTTTGCTTCATCTATCACCCCCTTCCCGTAGAACCGCGTATTGCCGCCCGCCTCACTTGAGGCAGACAACCCATTATACCACAAGCGCGCTACCCGTCAACGTACCCGCCCTTTTGCAGGGCCGGAGTGCCGCGACAGCGCGCAAGGGAGACGCTGACTGAAAGCATAACATAAAAAATTTATTTGTCAAGCCCCGGCCTGCCGGGCTGCTACTTCCGGGTACGATGCCGCCGCGAAAGTATCACAAGCCACCCCCGCCCTTCTAACCTGAAGGGGGAGCTTCCCCCTTCAAATCCCCCTGCCAGAGGGGTTCCACCCCTCTGGACACCCCAAACGGTGCGGGGGAAGGTTGATAGGCCGGGGCCTTCTCACCTAGCGGGCACCGGCCGGGGTGGTTGGGCCGGTGGAGGCGGGGGCAATTGCCCCGCACCTCCCCTCACCGGAGAGTGTCCTTCCCCGCCCCCGCCCTTCTAGCCCTGAAGGGGGAGCTTCCCCCTTCAAATCCCCCTGCCAGAGGGGTTCCACCCCTCTGGACACCCCAAACGGTGTGGGGGCAGGTTGATAGGCCGGGGGGTCTTCTCACCTAGCGGGCACCGGGCCGGGGTGGTTGGGCCGGTGGAGGCGGGGGCAGTTTCCCCGCACCTCCCCCCACCGGAGAGTGTCCTTCCCCACCTTCTCCCTTCTAACCCTGAAGAGAGGCTTGCCCCTCAGGCGAGCCTGCCCACCATGTAGCCGTCCCGCTCCTCGTAGCCGAACTCCTGCCGGTAGTAGGGGCGTGCCCCCACCCCGCTGAGGACGGCCAGCTCGGCGGCGCCGAACTCGCGGCGGGCAATCCGCTCCGCCTCCTGCATCAGCTTCCGGCCCAGCCCGCGGTGCTGGGCGGTGCCGGGGCCGCGCTCACCGAGGGGTACCTCCGGCCCGTAGACGTGCAGCTCGCGCACCACCACCGGCGGCCCGCCGGGAAACACCGGCTCCGGCTGCGCCCTCAGCCGCAGCAGCCCGAAGAGCGTACCGGCCTCGTCTTCGTACGAAAGGAAGACCTCCTGCCCGCCGGCGGCCTGGTAGTCGGTACGTACCAGGCGGGGAGTCCCGGTTGCCATCCCGGCGGCGGTGCGGTGCCCGTACTCGCGGCAGCGGATGCACGCGCAGGCCCGCCCCGTCTCGCGGAGGCGCTGCTGCACCGGCCCGCGCAGGGAATCGCGGCAGCCGGCCACGATGTACTGCGGTGGAATGTCCCGCAGCACGCGCGAGATGCGCACGTAGGGCGGTACCCCGGCCTTGATGCTGGCCAGCAGGTCAATCATCACCGGGCGCGGGTAAGGCCGGTAGCGCCCCTCCAGGTACCACTGCTCCAGCACCGTCCCGGCGATGACCATCGTCGGGTAGAGCTTCAGGCCGTCCGGCCGGAAGCGCGGGTCACTGAAGAGCTGGCGCGCCATTGCCAGGTCGGCCTCGGGCGTGGCCCCGGGCAGCCCCGGCATCCAGTGGTAGTGCACCTTGAAGCCGCGTCGGCGCAGGCGGGCGGTGGCGGCCACCACGTCTTCCACGGTGTGGCCGCGGTTCACCAGCCGGTAGATGTCATCGTCCAGCACCTGCACGCCCAGCTCCACCCGCGTCGTGCCGAAGGCGGCCATGCGGTCGATTTCGGCGGGGCCGCACCAGTCGGGCCGTGTCTCGATGCAGAGGCCGGTGCAGCGGTGGCGGGCCGTCTCGTTGCGGCGCCTGGCGTCTTCCAGCGTGGGTGACTCCTCGCCGTTGAGGGCATCATAACAGGCCTTGATGAAGCGGTACTGGTACTCCGGCGGGGTGGCCAGGAAGGTGCCACCCATGACTATCAGCTCCACCTTGTCAGTGGGGTGGCCCAGGCGGCTCAGGGTGGCAAGGCGGGCCCGCACCTGGGCGGCCGGGTCGTAGCCGTACTGGTGGCCGCGCAGGGCGGCGGGTGAGGCCGGGGTGTAGCTCCGCGGGGTGGCGGGGTAGGTGGGGCAGTAGATGCAGCCGCCGGGGCAGCCCATCGGCTTGGCCATGACGGCTACCGGTGTCACCCCGGAGATTGTCCTGGCACGCTTGCGCATTGTAGAATCACTCCACCGCAATTCTAGCACAGCCGGCGCGGTAGGCGCGGAGCGCCGGAAAGGAGAATGGCCTCGCTTGAGTGAAGATGCCCGGCGAGAGGTGTTCGAGCGGATTGCCGCCGGGTGGTACAACTTCCGCCACTGGACCATCTTCCGGCGGGAACTGGAGGATGTGGCCGCCCGCTGGCGCGGGGGGCGGCTCCTGAACCTCGGCTGCGCCCACGGGCCAGACTTCATTCCGTTTGCCGGCAGCTTCGAGCTGCACGGGGTGGACTTCGCCCGCGAGATGCTGTTCCGGGCGCTGACCTACTCGGCCAAGCACGGCTTCGGTGCCAGCCTGGTGCAGGCAGACGTGACCGCCCTGCCGTACGCCGCCGGCTCGTTCGACTGGGCGATAGCCATTGCCACCTACCACCACCTGCGGCGCGAGGAGCAGCCGGCCGCCTTCGCCGAGCTACGGCGGGTGCTGCGGGACGGGGGCGAGGCGCTGGTGACGGTCTGGAGCCGGTGGCAGCCGCGGTTCTGGCGGGAACCCAAGGAAACGCTGGTGCCCTGGCACAGCGGTGGCGAGACGCTGTACCGGTACTACTACCTCTTTACCCCGCCCGAGCTCGAGGAGGGCCTGGCGGCCGCCGGTTTCACCACGGTGCGCCAGTTCTCCGGGGTGGCCTACGGGCCGCCGGCGCGGTTCTTTTCGGAGAATATCTGCCTGCTGGTGCGCAAGGTGTGAGGACGGCCGCACCCGGGCAAGGTTGACAAGGCCCGCCGGCAGATAATAGCATGCAACACATACGGCCCAGGAGGAAAAGCGGATGCTAATGCGGATTCAGTGCCCCAGTTGCCAGACGGAGGGAGCCTTTTCACTGGCTGACCCCTCGTACGAAGGGCCGTACCGCTGCTGGAAGTGCCGTGCCCTCTTTGCTGTCAGGATTACGGGCACGAATCTGGAATCGTGCCAGCCGATTACCGAAGAAGAGTTCCAGCAACAGCTCCAGGCGCAGGCACTGCAGCGCCGCTTCCGCCGCGACTAGCGCCGGTTGCGATTACCCCGGAGCGGGTGGAGAGGAAAAAGATGCCGGTTGTAATCGTGGAGATGTGGGAAGGCCGCAGCGTTGACCAGAAGCGCCGGCTGGTGAGCGGTATTACCGAGGCGTTCGTGCAGATTGGTGTCCCGGCCGAGGCGGTGCAGGTGGTCATCCAGGACGTGCCGAAGCACAACTGGGGAATGGGGGGCAGGCTTGCCTCCGAGATGTCCGGCGGGTAGGCGGCGGGGCTGAAGGCCGGGCAGGAGGGACACCATGGAACCGGGAGCAGTTGTACTGATTGTGACCATCGGGGTTATTATGGTGCTGTTTTCTGTGCTGCGCGGCCGGGGTGGCGTCCGGCACCGGCCCGAGGTCGTCCAGTTCATCCTGTTTGACATCAAGATAGACCAGGTGCTGGTGGAGACCTTCTACCAGCGGGAAAAGATACGGCGGCTGGAGAAGAACAACTGGGAGATTAACAAGGGGAAGGTTGACTTCCTGGGCGAGGAGCTGAACCGGAAGCTGCGCGAGACCTTTGCCCTGGTGGAGGATGTTAACGCCCAGCTCAAGCAGGCCAGGAAAAACAAGACTACCCACCATGATATCGACGTGTCCGGTCTGGTCGGGCCGCTGGCCGAGTGCCGCAAGGGGCTTGAAGACTGGATGATGGACAACCTGGGGACCCTGGAGCCCCCGATACGCTACCCCTCACTTACCGGTTTCCTCTTCGGCGAGCGCTAGGGGCGCCCGCTTCCCCGGTGATAGAAGAGACCGTACCTGTCATCGCCCCAGCGCTGGCGGTAGGCCCCGAGCTTTTCGCAGAAGTGCGCCCGGAAGGCGGGTGAGTCCAGGCGTTCGGTGGTCATGATGATGGCGTCTTCGCGGTTGTCCGTGTAGTAACCACGCCGCAGCCCCACCTCCTTGAAGCCGTACTTGGTGTAGAGTGCCTGCGCCGGCCGGTTGGAGGCCCGCACTTCAAGGGTGACGAGCCGCGCCCGCAGGTGCGTTGCCAGGTCAATCACGGCCTGCAGCAGCAGCTCGCCGATGCCCTGCCGCCGGTACTCGCGGGCGGTGGCAATGGTGGTGATGTGGGCCTCGTCCGCCATAACCCAGATGCCGGCAAAGCCGGTGATGCACTCGTTCGGCCCCGGCAGCAGGTGCTGCTCGGCCGGCCGGCCCCGGCGCAAAAGCAGGCGTTTCAGGCGGGAAAACAGGCCGCCGGGACCGTCCGGGTGCGGCCCGGCGGCGGTCCCGGGCGGGGCGTCGGCCCGGCAGGCGACGATGTAGTGGGCCAGCCCGTTTTCAAGCTCCCGCCTGAGGTTGGGGGGCCACTCGCTGGGGAAGGCCTCGCGGTCAATGCGGAGCACCCGCTCGATGTCCTGCGGTCGCATACGGCGCACGTAGTGTGCCATGGCTCGGTTACTGCCTCTGCCGGTATTCTATCACACCGCTCTCCGGCAGGGCCGGCTGCTATCCTTTCGCCCTTTCCGGCGTTACAAAAAGTAGCACCGGGCGGCTCACCGGCGGGGCGGATTGCCGCCCTGCCGGCTCAGGTGTAGAATGCGTTGGACTTGTTGAAGGCGGGAGTTGTCTGGTGCAGGAGGAGCGAGACCTTGTCCACCGTGCCCAGGAGGGAGACAGGGATGCATTCGCCCGGCTCTACGAAGGCTACTTTGACAGGGTGTTCCGCTACGTGTACGCCAGGGTTGGCAACCGCATGGAGGCGGAAGACATGACCCAGCAGGTCTTCCTCAAGGCATACCGGTCGCTTGCTTCCTTTCGCTGGAAGGGGGTGCCCTTTGCCGCCTGGCTCTTTCGTATCGCCCGCAACCAGGTGGTGGACCACGTCCGGCGGCAGAGCAAGCGCCGTGCCATGCCGCTGGACGAGGCGCTGGTGGCGGGCGATGACAGCCTGCACCGGACGGTGGAGCGGCGCCTTGAGTTTGAACGCGTGGTGGTGGCGGCCCGCCGGCTGACGGAGGCCCAGCGCGAGGTCATTAACCTGCGGTTTGCCAGCGGGCTGGCAATCTCCGAGGTGGCCCGCACCCTGGGTAAGAGCGAGGGTGCTGTCAAGGCCCTGCAGCACAGTGCTATCGCCGCCCTGCGGCGGTACCTGGCAACGGGTGAGGAAGATGTCCGGCCGTAAGGAAATAGATGCCATCCTGGAGGAGTGCCTGGAGCACCTGCTGGCCGGTGATGCCACGGTTGAGCGGTGCCTGGAGCGCTTTCCCGCCCAGGCGGGCGAGCTGGAGCCGCTGCTGCGCACGGCGCTGCGGGCCGCCCGTGCCCTTGAGGTTGAGCCTGCCCCGGAGTTCAAGGCGGCGGCGCGCTACCAGATGCGGCTGGAGATGGCGCGGCGTGACGCCGGGAGAAGGCCGGCCATCGGGCGGCTGCCACGCTGGGCGCTGGTGACGGTGGTGCTGGTGGTACTGCTGGCCCTGGGCAGCGGCACCGTGGTGGCGGCCGATTCCAGCATGCCGGACAGCCCGCTCTACGGGGTAAAGCTTGTTACTGAGCGGGTGCGGCTGGCGCTGGCTACCTCGCAGGCGCGTAAGGCCGAGCTCTACGCCACCCTGGTGGAGCGTCGCCTGAACGAGATAGACCGCATGCTGGCCGAGGGTAAAGAGAGGCTGGCCGAGCGGGCGGTGGAGCGCCTCACCGGGCACCTGGAAAGCATGGCCGCCCTGCCGCTGGAGGAAGTCCCGGCCAGCCCGGTGGCGCAGCGGGTGACACTCTCTTCTCCGGCCGAGACACCGCCAGAGGAAGAGGCACCGCCGGAGGAGGAGGCACCGGTAACCCGCCCGGCCGGGGAGGCTGCCGTGAGGGAGGCCAGGCAGGCGGCGGCGGACTTCGTCCGGCAGTTGCGGACGGCCGTGACCAGTGACGACCTGCGGCTCAAGCTCCTGCTGGGGCACTACGCCGTGACCCATCCGGAGCGGCTGGAAACACTGCTGGCGGAGGCACCGCCGGCGATGCGGCCGTCGCTGCGCCGGGCCGTTGACGAGGTGACGACTGTTTACCGGCAGGCCCTGGAGAAGCTGCGCCAGGCCGCCGAGAGAAGGTCCGAGGCCGGTAGAGAGAGGCCGGGGCTGGTACCGGGCCGGGGCACCCCGGCGGAGCGGCCGCAGCCTGCCCGCTAGGAGCTACGGCTGCTGCCAGAGCGTCGGCTGGGTGGTGCTCTGGCGGGAGTAGTCCCGCCCCAGGTGGGCGTAGGCAAGCCGGGTGGCCACCCGGCCGCGGGGAGTCCGCTCCAGGAAACCGAGCTGCAGCAGGTACGGCTCGTAGATGTCCATGATGGTATCAGCGTCCTCGCTGATGGCGGCGGCGATGGTCTCCAGCCCCACCGGCCCCCCGCCGAACTTGTCAATGATGGTCTCCAGTACCTTGCGGTCCAGCTCGTCCAGGCCGATGCCGTCTACCTCCAGCTTGCCCAGCGCCTCGACCGCCACCGCCTGGGTGACGGCCCCGTTGGCCCTGACCTGGGCATAGTCGCGTACCCGCTTCAGCAACCGGTTGGCAACGCGCGGCGTGCCGCGGGCGCGGCGGGCAATCTCGTCAAGCCCGGCCGGCTCGGCCTCAATCTGCAGGATTTCGGCCGAGCGCCGCAGTATCTGGCGGATGGAGTCCACGTCGTAGAAGTCCAGGTGGTACACCGCCCCGAAGCGGTCGCGCAGGGGCGGGCTGAGCAGGGCGAAGCGGGTGGTGGCGCCGATGAGGGTAAACGGGGGCAGGGTGAGGCGCAGGCTCTTGGCCCCCGGTCCCTTGCCGATGATAATATCCAGCGCCCCGTCCTCCATCGCCGGGTATAGTATCTCCTCAACGGCGCGGTTGAGGCGGTGTATCTCGTCGATGAAAAGGACGTCCTGCTTGTGAAGGTTTGTCAGGATGGCAGCCAGGTCACCGGTGCGCTCGATGGCCGGCCCGGAGGTAACGCGGATGCTGGCCCCCATCTCGGCCGCAATGATATGTGCCAGGGTGGTCTTGCCCAGTCCCGGCGGGCCGTACAGCAGGACGTGGTCAAGCGCCTCGCCGCGTCCCCGGGCGGCCTCGATGGCGATGCTCAGGTTTTCCTTGACGGCGTGCTGGCCGATGAAATCAGCCAGTGACCGGGGCCGCAGGCCGGCCTCAATCGGCCTGTCCTCCGGCCTGGGCTTGCCCGATGTAATGCGGGCCATCCGCTCCCCCCGTGCTCTGGTGGCGTGCCCCATTATAGCATACCGGCCATCGTGCCCCTTCCGTTCCGGCCATAAAAGGAGCAGGCCTGCCGTGGCAGGCCTGCTCGGGATTCCGGGGGGTGGGGTCAGGCGTCCGGGCTGTCCGGGCCGGGGGTATCTTCGTCGTCCCCCGGCGGCTCGCCCTCGGGGGGGCTGGCCGGTGGGCCGGGGCTCTCGTCAGGCCCGGCCTCGGGGTGGAACTCGGCGGCGGGCTGTTCCATGAGGCGGCTGAGCAGGCCGGCGGCGTCATCGTCTCGCCGCCTCTCCTCGGGGGTGCCCTCGAGGAAGGGCAGGCGGGCGGGGGTCTCAAGCGCCGGTGCTTCTTCCGGCTCGTCCGGAATGCGCGACTGGTAACGCGCCGGGATGAGGCGGCCGATGATAACGTTCTCCTTCAGGCCGATAAGGTGGTCCGTGGCCCGGCGCACGGCGGCCTCGGTCAGCACCTTGGTGGTCTCCTGGAACGAGGCCGCTGCCAGCCAGCTGTTGGTGCTGAGGGCCGCCCGCGTGATGCCCAGCAGCAGCGGCCGGGCCGTGGCCGGTTCGCCGCCCTCGGCCAGTACCTTGGCGTTGATGTCCTCGTACTCAAAGCGGTTGACCAGCTCGCCCGGCACCAGCTCGGTGTCACCGGATGACTCGGTGCGCACCTTGGAAAGCATCTGCCGCACGATGATTTCGATGTGCTTGTCGTTGATGTTGACCCCCTGCGAGCGGTAGACCTTCTGGACCTCGTCCACCAGGTAGCGCTGCACGGCCTCGCGCCCCAGGACGTGCAGGATGTCCTGGGGGTTGATGGAGCCTTCGGTCAGCTGCTGCCCGGCGGCGACGACATCACCATCCTGCACCCGCAGGCGGACAGCCGCCGGGACGTGGTACTCCCGCTCCTCGGTCTCCTCGTAGGAGATGGAGATGGTGCCCTTGCCGAGCGAGACGGTGCCGGAGACACGGGCGAGCAGCGGTTCCGGTGCCAGCTCGGTGCTCTCAGCCCCCTCTTCCGGTTTCGCCTCCTCGGTGGCCGGAGGTCGGGCCAGCACCGTCCCGGCCTCGACGTAGGCCCCTTCGGTCACCAGCACCTCCCATCCCTCGGGTACCGGCTGGTCAATCTGGAAAGGCTCCGAGCTTGTTACCTTGATGGTCTGCCCTTCGTCGCTGCGTGTTACGGTGGCGGTGCCGTTTATCTCCGAGATGACGGCCTGGTTCTTGGGCGTGCGCGATTCAAACAGCTCCTCCACCCGGGGCAGACCGGTGGTGATGTCCAGGCCCACCACGCCGCCGGTGTGGAAGGTGCGCAGTGTTAGCTGCGTGCCCGGCTCACCGATGCTCTGGGCGGCGATGATGCCGACGGCAGTGTGCAGGTCAACCAGGCGTCCCCGCCCCAGGTCGCGCCCGTAGCAACGCTGGCAGACCCCCTGGCGCGCTTGGCAGGTGAGGGGCGAGCGCACGTATATCTCCCTCAGCCCGGCGGCGGCCAGCTCCTCGGCGACCTCTTCCGTTATCTCGTCGTTGCGGTCCACAATCAGGTTGCCGGTTTCCGGGTGGGTTATCGGGGCGGCGGCCATCCGGCCGATGATACGCTCCGCCAGCGGCGGCAGCATCTCGTCCGGGGCGGTCTCCCTTATCCACACGCCGTCAGTGGTGCCGCAGTCTTCCTCTTTGACGATGACATCGTGGGCCACGTCCACCAGGCGGCGTGTCAGGTAGCCGCTCTCGGATGTCCTGAGGGCGGTGTCGGCCAGGCCCTTGCGGGCGCCGTGGGTGGAGATGAAGTACTCCAGCACGCTCAGCCCCTCGCTGAAGCTGGCCTTGATGGGGAAGTCAATGATACGGCCGGAGGGGTTGGTCATGAGGCCGCGCATGCCGGCCATCTGGCGGATCTGGGTGATGTTACCCTTGGCCCCGGAGGTGGCCATCATGTAGATGCCGCTCTGGGGGTCAAGGCTGGCGGAAGTTGCCTCACCCACCCGGTCGGTGGTCTCCATCCAGACGCTGACCAGGGCGTTGTAACGCTCGTCGTAGGTGATGAGACCGCGGTTGTACTGGTCCTCAATCGCGGCCGTCTTTTCCTCGGCCTCGCGCAGCAGCTCGGCCTTGGTGGCCGGGACTTCAATATCGCTCATGGCGATGGTGGTGCCGGACTTTGTGGCGTAGCGGAAGCCCAGGCTTTTCAGGTTGTCCATCACGGCGGCCATCTCTTCATCGGGCAGCCGCTTGGAGCACTGTGTCACCAGACGTTTCAGGACAGACTTGTCAACATCATCATTGTAGAAGGGTATGATGTCGGGCAGGGCCTCGTTGAAGATGATACGCCCCACGCTTGTCCGGATACGCTCACCGCTGGCATCGGTGCGTACCTCTATCTCGGCCCTCAGGTCCACGGCGCCGAGTTCGTAGGCCAGCCGGGCCTCTTCGAAGCTGCTGAAGATGCGCCCCTCACCCTTGGCCCCCTGGCGCAGGGTGGTCAGGTAATAGCAGCCGAGCACCATGTCCAGTGTGGGGGTGACCACCGGCTCCCCGGAGGACGGCAGCAGCATGTTGTGGATGCTGAGCATGGTCTCCCGGGCACCCTTCACCGCCAGCCGGGAGAGGGGGATGTGCACCGCCATCTGGTCACCGTCAAAGTCGGCATTGAAGGCGGAGCAGACCAGGGGGTGTATCTGGATGGCACTGCCGTCTATCAGCACCGGCTCAAAGGCCTGGATGCTGAGGCGGTGCAGGGTGGGGGCGCGGTTGAGCAGCACCGGGCGCTCCTTGACAACCTCTTCCAGGATGTCATAGACCTCTGGCTTGGCCTTCTCTACCAGGCGGCGGGCACTCTTGATGTTCTGGGCCAGCCCCTTGGCAATGAGGTCACGCATGACGAAGGGCTTGAAGAGCTCCAGTGCCATGCGGCGCGGCAGGCCGCACTGGTGCAGTTTCAGCTCCGGCCCGATGACGATGACGGAGCGGCCGGAATAGTCCACCCGCTTGCCCAGCAGGTTCTGGCGGAAGCGGCCCTGCTTACCCCGCAGCATGTCCGAGAGGGACTTCAGTTTGTGGTTGCCGCTGATGGAGACGGGCTGCCCCCGCTTGCCGTTGTCTATGAGCGAGTCCACCGCCTCCTGGAGCATGCGCTTTTCGTTGCGGATGATGATTTCGGGTGCGCCGATGTCAATCAGGTGCTTGAGGCGGTTATTGCGGTTGATGACACGGCGGTAGAGGTCATTGATGTCGCTGATGGCAAAGCGGCCGCCGTCCAGCTGGACGGTGGGGCGCAGGTCCGGCGGCAGGACGGGCAGCACCGTGAGAATCATCCACTCCGGCCGGTTACCGCTGCGGCGGAAGGCCTCGACCACCTGCAGGCGCTTGCTGGCCTTCTTGCGCCGCTGGCCCGAGGAGGAGCGTGTCTCCTCGATGAGCTGGTTGCGCAGCTCGTTGAGGTCGCACTTGCGGATTATCTTGAGAATGGCCTCGGCCCCCATGCCTGCCTCGAACATGGTGCCCCATTTCTGGCGGTACTCGCGGTACTCGGTCTCGTTCAGCAGCTTCTTGGGGGCGAGCTCCTTGAGCTGCTCAAGGTCGGCCAGCAGCTGCTGGCGCAGCGGGGTCTCGGCCGCGTCCTGTTCGCGGCGGAGCTGGTTTATCTCCTCCACGGTGGCTTCCGGCATCTCGCTGGCAATCTTCTCTTCCAGGGCGGCCCGGCGCTCGGCCGCTTCCTCGGAGATGCGTTGCTTGAGCTCTTCTATGGCTGCCTCGCGGGCGGTCTCGTCCACGTCGGTGACGATGTAGTGGGAGAAGTAGAGGACGCGCTCAAGGTTACGTGGTGAGAGGTCCAGCAGCAGCCCGAGCCGGCTCGGGATGCCCTTGGCAAACCAGATGTGGCTGACGGGCGAGGCAAGCTGGATGTGGCCCATGCGCTCGCGCCTTACCTTGGAGCGCGCCACCTCAACCCCGCACTTGTCACAGATGATGCCCTTGTAGCGTATCTTCTTGTACTTGCCGCAGAAGCACTCGTAGTCCTTGGTGGGGCCGAAGATTTTCTCGCAGAACAGGCCATCTCGCTCCGGCTTGAGGGTGCGGTAGTTGATGGTCTCCGGCTTGGTTACCTCACCGTAGGACCAGCTCCGGATCTGCTCCGGCGAAGCCAGGGATATGCGGATTGCATCAAAATCATTTACTTCAAGCATTCGGCTCGTCTACCTCTCCGGCCGTATTGCCGTCATCGTCTGTCCCGGGTCCTGTCTCCGGCGAAGGGGTTTCTGCCTCGCCGGCAGGTGTCTCTCCCTCACTGGTCACCGCCCCGCCGGCAGGTGTCTCTTCCTCGCCGGTCACCGCCTCGGTGGCCGGCCCGGCCCCGTCCCCGGAGGTGACCGGGGGTGGCCCCTCGTCTTCGGGGGTGGGGGGCTGGCCGCTTTCAGGCGCGGCTGGCTCTTCCTCCTCCGGCGGGGTGGTGGCCTCTGTCTCCTCTTCGGTGGTGGGGGGGGCTTCGGCCGCCAGGTTGGCGGCCAGCGCCGCAATCTGGTCCAGCTCCTCGCCGGGCCCGGCGCCTTCCGTTTCCTCCCCGGCCTCCTCGGGCGGGGGCAGGGGTGGCGCCTCCTCGTTTATCACCTCAATCGCCAGCCCGAGGCTCTGGAGCTCCTTTACCAGCACCTTGAACGATTCCGGCACACTGGGCTGGAGGATGTCCTCGTTCTTGACGATAGCCTCGTAGGCCTTGGTGCGCCCGCTGACGTCGTCGGACTTGATGGTGAGCATCTCCTGGAGGTTGTGGGCTGCCCCGTAGGCTTCCAGGGTCCAGACCTCCATCTCACCGAAGCGCTGGCCTCCGAACTGGGCCTTGCCCCCCAGCGGTTGCTGGCTGATGAGCGAGTAGGGACCGGTGGAACGGGCGTGGACCTTGTCCTCCACCAGGTGGTTCAGCTTCATCATGTAGATGTTGCCCACCGTGACCGGCTGGTCGAACGGCTCGCCGGTGCGGCCGTCGCGCAGCTCCACCTTGCCCAGGGTTGGCGGGATTATGCCCTTCTCCGCCGTGACCCTGGCGGCGGTTTTCTCCAGGGCTTCGGCTTCCAGCCCGGATGTGTCCACCCCGGCATCCTCGAGCCAGATGCGCAGGCAGGCCTCTTTGGCAATACCGGGGGTGCTGTCATCGAAGATGCGGTCATAGTCATAGCCGCGCTCGTGCAGCCAGGCCCGCACCCGGGCCTCGTCGGGTGGGGTGCGGTGGTTGCCGGGGTCATGGCTGATGGCCCCGGCCTGGCGGGCCATCCAGGCCCGTGCCAGGGCGTCTTCAATATCAACTTCGTCGGCCCCGTCAAAGACGGGTGTCATTACCTTGAAGCCCAGCTCCTGGGCGGCCCAGCCGAGGTGGGTCTCCAGCACCTGGCCAATATTCATGCGGGAGGGCACGCCGATGGGGTTGAGGATGATGTCCACCGGTGTCCCGTCCGGCATGAAGGGCATGTCCTCGGCCGGGGCAATGATGGAGACCACCCCCTTGTTGCCGTGCCGGCCGGCCAGCTTGTCCCCCACCGCGACGGGGCGTTTCTGGGCAACCCATACCTGCACCCACTGGATGACACCGGCCGGCAGGTCATCACCGGTGAAGACCTTCACGTTGACAACCTTACCCCACTCGCCGTGAGGGACACGCAGGGAGGTGTCCTTCACCTCGCGGGCCTTCTCCCCGAAGATGGCCCGCAGCAGCTTCTCCTCGGCCGAGAGCTCGGTCTCTCCCTTGGGGGTTATCTTGCCGACCAGTATGTCATCCGGGCCAACCTTGGCACCGATGCGGATGATTCCATCCTCGTCCAGCTCGCGCAGGGACTCCTCCCCCACGTTGGGAATATCGCGCGTTATTTCCTCGGGGCCGAGCTTGGTCTCGCGGGCTTCCACCTCGTACTTTTCAATGTGGATGGAGGTGAAGGTATCGGCCTCGAGCAGGCGGCTGCTGATGATGATGGCATCTTCATAGTTGTAGCCCTCCCAGCTCATGAAGGCGCAGAGCAGGTTCTGCCCCAGCGCCAGCTCGCCCTGCTCGGTGGAGGAGCTATCAACCAGCACGTCGCCCCGCCTGACGCGGTCCCCCCGGCTGACAACCGGGCGCTGGTTGATACAGGTGCCCTGGTTGGTGCGTATGAACTTGAGCAGCCGGTAGTGGTCTGCCACGCCGTCGTCCCGGGTGACGACAATCTCGCTGCTGGTGACCGAGGTCACCACGCCGTCGTTCTGGGCGAGGATAACCTGGCCACTGTGACGGGCGGCTTCGGCCTCCATGCCGGTGGCCACCAGCGGCGCCGCCGGCCGCAGCAGGGGTACGGCCTGGCGCTGCATGTTGGAGCCCATCAGGGCACGGTTGGCATCATCATGCTCCAGGAATGGTATCAGCCCCGCCGAGACGCTGAAGAGCTGCTTGGGCGAGACGTCCATGTAGTCCACCTTGTCCGGCTTTTCCCGCAGGTAGCTGCCGGCCTGCCGCACTTCTACCCGCTCGTCAATGAAGCGGTTGTGCTCGTCCAGCCGGGCATTGGCCTGGGCAATGGTGTAGCGGTCCTCCACGTCAGCTGACATGTAGACGATTTCGCCCGAGACAAACGGCACCACCTTGACCTGGCGGACCGATAGCTCGTTCAGCTGCCTGGCCTCCTCTTCTCCGATGACGGTGCCGGCCGCCAGGACAACCTTGCCGTCCTGGGTGACGTCTTCGCGTAACGTCTGCCCCACGATGGCGGCGTCGCGGGGGCTCATCTCCTTCACCACCTTGCGGTAGGGTGTCTCGATGAAGCCGTAGCGGTTGATGCGGCTGTAGGTGGCCAGCGAACCGATGAGCCCGACGTTTGGCCCCTCCGGGGTCTCAATGGGGCAGATACGGCCGTAGTGGGAGTAGTGGACATCGCGTGCTTCAAAGCCGGCCCGCTCGCGGGACAGGCCGCCCGGCCCCATGGCCGAGAGCCGCCGCTTGTGCGTCAGCTCGTCCAGGGGGTTGGTCTGCTGCATGAACTGGGAGAGCTGGGAGCTGGAAAAGAACTCCCGTATTGCCGCCACCACCGGCCGGGTGTTGACCAGGGCACTGGGCACGGCAACCTCGGTGGGGATGGTGCTCATCCGCTCCCGGGCAACGCGTTCCAGGCGCATCAGCCCGATGCGGAGCTGGTTCTGTATCAGCTCACCCACGGTGCGGGCGCGCCGGTTCCCCAGGTGGTCAATGTCATCGGCGCTTTCACGGCCGTTGTTGATGTTGATGATACGCCGTACAATCTCAACCAGGTCTTCACGCGTCAGGGCGCGCTGCTCTTCCGGTATGTTCAGCCCCAGGCGCTTGTTCATCTTGTACCGGCCAACGCTGCCCAGGTCGTAGTGCTGGGCATCAAAGAGCTGGCTGGTGAGCAGCTTGCGGGCGTTCTCCAGGCTGGGAGGGTCTCCCGGCCGCAGCTTGCGGTAGATGTCTATCAGGGCCTCGGCCTCGTTGCGGATGGCCGGCTCGCGCTCCATGGTAGTCTGGATGTAGCGGCGGTCCGGGGCGGTATCATCTTTTTCGAACAGCAGGAGCAGCTCCTCGTCCGAGCCGTAGCCGATGGCGCGTAGCAGGGTGGTTACCGGTATCTTGCGCTTGCCGTTTATCTTGGTGGAGATGACCCCGGAGGAAGCGGTCTCAAACTCCAGCCAGGCACCCCGGTTGGAGATGAGCTTGGCATGGCAGAGAATATGGCCGCTGGAGGGGTCTTCCTCGGCGGTGAAGTAGACGCCCGGCGAGCGCAGCAGCTGGCTGACGACCACCCTTTCCGCCCCGCTGGTGATGAAGGTGCCGCGCTCCGTCATCAGCGGGATTTCGCCCATAAAGAGGTCCTGCTCTTTAATCTCTCCCGTTTGTTTGATGAGCAGCCGTGCCTTGACGTAGAGCGGGGCGGCGTAGGTGAGGTCACGCTGGAGGCACTCCTGCTCGGAGTGACGGGGCTCGCGGAACTCATAGCCTACCAGCGAGAGCTCCAGCCGGTTGCCGGTGAAGTCACGTATCGGGGAGACTTCTTCCAGGACCTGGCGCAGCCCTTCCTCCTGGAACCAGCGGAATGACTCCAGCTGGACCTCGATGAGGTTGGGGATGGCCATGATTTCGGGAAGCCTGGCGTAGGACTTGCGGGAGACAGGGTACAGGCTCTTCTCGGCACCCACCGGGGACATACACACCACCTCTAGCACTGCATTGGCGCGCGAGCATGCGGGAACGACGTGCTACCGCGGGGAAACCCCGAAGACATGTTCAGGGACGGTAAAAAACTGCATCAAAAGGGCAGAAACCTTCGGCAGGTATCAACAAACCCTTATTGTAACAGGGAGTGGGAAGGGTTGTCAACCCCTGTCAGCCCGCCCGTAGTCATCTTCGAGCCGCACCACGTCCTCGAGCTCCGGCGTCGAGACTTCCAGGAGATAGGTGTCTTCGATGGCCTCGATGCGGTGGCGCGTTCCCGGCGGCAGGTGGACACTCTGCCCGGCCTCAAAGAGGCGCGTCTGCCGCGGCCCGCCCGGGCGGGCCGTCTCCAGCCTGACCTTGCCCTGGTACACGTACATGGACTCGTCTTTGCTGCGGTGGAACTGGAAGCTGAGCCGCTGCCCCTGCCGGACGAAGAGGACCTTTCCGGCGTACCTGGGGGTGAGTGCCCAGAGCAGCTCATAGCCCCAGGGCTTCTCCGTCTTCTGCGGGAGCTGGTCTGCCATCTTGCCTCCTCCGTGCGGGCGTGCCGCGCTAGATGCCCGCCAGCTCTTGTCCGGCCTCCAGCAGGTCGTTGACCTTTTCCTGGCTGCGGCTCTCGGCGTAGATGCGCAGCAACGGTTCCGTGCCCGAAAACCTTATGAGCAGCCAGCTGCCGTCGGCCAGTGCGAAGTAGTACCCGTCTGTCCTGGTGTCTATCTGTGTGACTCCCGTCCCGGCGACAGCCTCCGGCCGGGCCTTTTCCAGCCTGTCCCTGATGGCCGGGCGCTGCTCTGCGGGGAAGGGCACGTCAACCCGGTGGTAGTAGTGCGGCCCTACCCTGTTGAACAGGTCGGCCAGCAGTTGCGACGGGCTCCGCCCGGTGCTGACCATGTAGTCCAGGAAGTAAAGGGCGGCCAGCACCGAGTCACGCTCCGGGATGTGGCCGCGGAAGCCGTAGCCGCCGCTTTCCTCCCCCCCGATGAGGGCGTTTTCCCGGAGCATCACCGGGGCCACGTAGCGGAAGCCCACCGGCACGCGGTGCAGCGGCACCTGGTACATCTCCGCCAGCCGGTCCAGCATGGCGCTGCTGTTCAGTGTCTTGACGATGGCACCGCGCTCCCGGCGCACGTCCAGCAGGTAGAGGCAGAGCAGGGGAAAGACCTGCAGCTGGGTCAGGAACCGGCCGTGCTCGTCGATGATGCCGATGCGGTCGGCATCACCGTCGTGGGCGATGCCCACGTCCGCCCCCTTTTCCGGTACGAGGGCGGCCAGGCGCTTGAGGTTGACGGCAATCGGCTCCGGGTTGATGCCGGGGAAGGCTGGGTTTCTTTCGGGGTTGATTTCGGTGAGCTGCGTCCGGCCCCCTTCAAGTAGCGTCCTCAGGTACCCGGCCCCCACCCCGTACATCGGGTCCACCACGATGTTGAGCCCGGCATCGCGGATGGCCTGGCAGTCCACCAGGCGGCGTACCCGCTCCAGGTAGGCCGGCACCGGGTCGTACCCGGTGACAAGGCCGCTCTCCCGGCCTTTTCCCAGGGGCAGGCGCGGCACCTCCCGGCCCTGGTGGGCATGGATGCTCTGCTCCACCCGGTCTATGACTTCCTGGGGGGCACTGCTGCCGTCGGCCTGGCGCAGCTTGAACCCGTTCCAGCGGGCCGGGTTGTGGCTGGCGGTGATGGCGATACCACCGGCGGCCTGCCTTTCGGTAACACCGAAGGCAACCACAGGCGTGGGCAGGGCGTGCCCTGTCAGCCAGACCCTGATGCCGTTGGCCGCCAGCACCTCGGCGCTGGCAGCGGCGAAGTCCTCGGAGGCAAAGCGGTTGTCGTAGCCGATGACAATACCGCGCTCTGCCCCGCCGGACTCCTTGACATAGTCGGCCACGCCCTGGGCGCAGCGGCGCACGTTGTCGAAGGTGAAGTCCTCGGCAATCACACCGCGCCAGCCGTCGGTGCCGAACTTGATAGGGCTGCCCATTCCGCCCGTCCTTTCGCGGGTGCCGCTGGCCCTAGAGGCCTGCCTCCCGGCGCAGTGTCTCTGCCAGGTCGGTCTTTTCCCAGGGCAGGTCAAGGTCGTCCCGGCCGAAGTGGCCGTAGGTGGCTGTCTGGCGGTAGATGGGGCGGCGCAGGTCAAAGTATTTTATGATGGCGGCTGGCCGCAGGTCGAAGTGGCGGGCTACCAGCTCGTCAATCACCCGGGGAGAGACCTTGCCGGTACCGAAGGTCTCGACCGAGACGGACAGCGGGCGGGCCACGCCGATGGCATAGGCAATCTGTACCTCGGCGCGCTCGGCCAGGCCGGCGGCCACCAGGTTCTTGGCAATGTAGCGCGCCATGTAGGCGGCCGAGCGGTCCACCTTGGTGGGGTCCTTGCCCGAAAAGGCCCCGCCGCCATGGCGGGCAATACCGCCGTAGGTGTCAACCAGTATCTTGCGCCCGGTAAAGCCGGTGTCCGAGGCCGGCCCTCCCTTGACAAAGCGCCCCGTGCTGTTGACGTAGAACTTGGTGTCACTGTCAATCAGCCCGGCCGGCACGATTGCCCGGATGACCTTCTCAATGATGTCCTTTTCTATCTGCTCGGAGGTGACATCCGGGTCATGCTGGGCGGCGATGACGACACTCGTGACGCGTTTCGCGGCGCCGCGGTGGTATTCCACCGTCACCTGCGACTTGCCGTCGGGCCGCAGGTAGGGCAGGGTGCCGTTCTTGCGCACCTCGGCCAGCTTGCGGCAGAGCTTGTGGGAGAGGGCAATCGGCAGCGGCATCAGCTCCGGTGTCTCGTTGCAGGCAAACCCCACCATCATGCCCTGGTCACCGGCGCCGGTGCGGTCAAACTCGTCCCCGGCGGCCTTTTCCCTGACCTCGCGGGCGGCGCTCACCCCGCGGTCAATATCAGGTGACTGCTCCTTGATGGACACCAGCACCCCGCAGGACTTGTGGTCGAACTGGTACTCGGGGTTGGTGTAGCCGATGTCACGCACCACCTCACGCACGATGGTCGGCACGTCCACGTAGCAGCTGGTTGTAATCTCGCCCATTACAATCACGAGCCCGGTAGTACAGGCCACCTCGCAGGCGACCCGGCCCATCGGGTCTTCTTTCATGATGTAGTCCAGTATCGCGTCCGAAATCTGGTCGCACACCTTGTCCGGGTGGCCCTCGGTCACTGACTCCGAGGTTATCAGGTACCTGGCTGAATCGTAAAAGCTGTTGGCCATGTTGCCTCCTTACCTACGTCCCTTCCTGCCAGCTCTTGAGGTAGTTTTCCTGCTCTGGCGTGAGCGTGTCTATGCTAATCCCCATGGCGTTCAGTTTGAGCCGGGCCACCTCGCGGTCTATCTCCGGGGGGACGGGGTAGACCCTGGTCTTGAGTTTGTCCCGGTGCCGGGCGAGGTAGGCGATGCAGAGCGCCTGGTTGGCAAAGCTCATGTCCATGACGCTGGCAGGGTGGCCCTCGGCGGCCGCCAGGTTGATGAGCCGGCCCTCGCCCAGCAGGTAAAGGTGGCGCCCGTCCACCAGCGTGAACTCCTCCACGAAGGGGCGCACCACACGGCGGGCGCGCGACATGCTCTCCAGCGCCGGGATGTTGATTTCAACGTTGAAGTGGCCGCTGTTGGCCAGCAGCGTGCCGTCCTTCATGGCCTCAAGGTGGGCCCGGTCGATGACGTTCTTGTTGCCGCTGATGGTGATGAAGATATCGCCAATCCGGGCGGCCTCGGCCAGGGGCATCACCCGGAAACCGTCCATCACAGCCTCAAGGGCACGCACCGGCTCCACCTCGGTGATGATGACATGGGCCCCCATCCCCCGCGCCCGCATGGCAATGCCGTGCCCGCACCAGCCGTAGCCGCAGACTACCACCTGCTTGCCGGCCCAGAGGACATTGGTGGCCCGGGTAATGCCGTCCACCGTGCTCTGGCCGGTGCCGTAGCGGTTGTCAAAGAGGTACTTGGTCTGGGCGTCATTGACGGCGATGATGGGATAGCGGAGGGCACCCGTCTTTTCCAGGCTGCGCAGCCGGATGACACCAGTGGTGGTCTCTTCGGTACCGCCGATAACATCCCTGATTAGCTCCTGCCGCCTGGTGTGAAGCGTCGTCACCAGGTCCGCCCCGTCATCAACCGTAATGTGCGGTTTCAGGTCCAGGGCGGTGTTGATATGGGCGTAATATGTCCGGGAGTCCTCACCCTTGATAGCGTTGGTGGGGATGCCGTAGTCCACCAGCGCCGCCGCGACATCGTCCTGGGTGCTGAGGGGGTTGGAGGCGCAGAGGACGGTCTCGGCCCCCCCGGCCTGGAGTGTCAGGGCCAGGTTGGCCGTCTCGGTGGTGATGTGAAGACAGGCGGCAACGCGTGTGCCCTCCAGGGGCCTTTCCCGGGCGAAGCGTTCGCGCAGGAGGCGTATCACCGGCATCTCGCGGGCGGCCCACTCAATCCGGCTGCGCCCCCCCTCCGCCAGGCTGCGGTCCTTCACATCATACTTGGCGTCACTCATCCAGAACTCCTTGCGGGCATGACCGGCTCGACTGTTGCGCTGTCACACACCATAGCTGAATCCAGAACTCCTTGCGGGCATGACCGGCTCACGAGAAAGGTTGTAGAGACTGCCGCGGCGCACGCGTACTAGAAGCAAGTGTAGCACATTTCCCGGTTGCCTGCCCACCTCACCGGACCTTACCCCCGGTACCCGGGAACTGGCTGGCCACCCAGTCCGGCACGCCCGCCGTGCCCATGATGATTGGCTGCTGGTGGCAGTCGCTGCCGCCGGTGGCGAGCAGGCCGTGGCGGCGCGTGAACTCAACGTAATGGGCGGTGGCGCGGGCGCTGTGGCGCGGGTGCCAGCACTCCACCCCGTCAATCAGGCCGAGCATGGTCTCCTCGATGAGGCGTGATTGCTCCTGCAGGTCGTTGGACGCCCTGACGAGCGAGGTACCATGAGGGTCGGCGGGGTGGGCCAGCACCAGCCGGCCCCCGGCCCCGTGGACGAGGTCCGAGGCCTCACGCAGGCCCAGGGGGTACTTGGGCACGTCGCACTTCACCAGGTAGCGGTCAAAGGCGGCCTGCCGGTCGGCCACGATGCCTTTCTCCACCAGGTAGTCGGCGATGTGCGGGCGCCCCAGCGTGCCGTCCGCGCGGTCCTGGATGAGCTCCAGGTCAGCCTCGGTGAGGGGCGCCAGGCCATCGCGCGCGAACTCGGCATTGAGGTTGTGGAGGATTTGCCCGGCCCGCCACCGGCGGTGCTCGGCCATCGCCTCCAGCCGGTGTACCAGGGCGGGGTTGGTGATGTCGAAACCATATCCAAGGAAGTCGAGCGAGAGGGTGCCGGCGCTGGTGTGATGGGTAACGTTGAGCTCCACGCCGGTAATGTAGCCGATGCCCGCCTCGGCGGCGAGGGTAACAGCCGCGGCCTGGGCCGCGATTGAGTCATGGTCGGTGATGGAGAGCAGGCCGATGTCACGCCGCGCCGCCTCGCGGATGACCTCCTCCACCGGTAGCGCCCCGTCCGAGCCGGTGCGGGTGTGGACGTGCAGGTCAATCTTCATTTCGTCGGGACCGTTGTTTCGCTGATGATGCGCCAGTCCTCCGGGGGGTCCCGGCTGGTGTCCACCACCAGGTGGGTGATGGAGATACCGGGGAAGTGCTGCCTCAGGTCGGCCAGGTCAACCGGCTCGAAGGCACGCTTGTTGTTGAGGTAGGCCTCCTCGGTGAGGGCGTTGGACTCGTACTGCTCCCGGGTGCGTGCCAGGATGCGCCGGATGGAGACCTCCTGGGGGCAGTCCGTCTGCAGGATGACGAGGCGCCGGCTGTGCCGGGCGGCGATTGCGGCGGCACGGCGCCGCAGGGCCTGCTTGACGAAGGTGGCGTCCAGGATGACACCTTCGTGGCTTTGCAGGGCCTCGTCGGCCTGGCGGAACATCTCGTCATAGACGGCGGTGCGCTTCTTCATGTCGCCGGCTACCTTTTCGTCGAAGATGTCCTCTCCCCGGAGGACTTCCAGGCGGATGATGTCCGAGCGGAGCAAGGGGTAGCCGGTGAGGCGGGCAATCTCCTCGGTGGTCTCCGTCTTCCAGGTACCGGGTAGCCCGCAGGCGATGATGACGAAGCCTCCCCCCAGCTTTTCCCTGATGTACCTGAGGAAGGGTTCCTTCATTTTGCCTCTCCCCGTCTGGCTAGCGGGTGTATGCCTCGGCCAGTTCAAAGTAGCGCTGCGCCAGGGCCAGTGCCTCTGCCCGCTCGTCCTCCGGGACCAGCGGGTCGTCCAGCTTGAAGCCGGCCACCTTACCCCGCACGAAGGCGAAGTAGCACTTGTAGAAGTTGAGCAGCCCGGCCAGCCCGGTATCCCCGCTGTGCTCAATGTAGGCCTTCACGAAGGCATCTGCCAGGTCGCTCCGGCCCAGGCGGTCAATGTCCATGCTGAGGAAGGCCACCTCGCCGGCGACGTCCACGTAGCGGAAGCGGTCATTGAACTCGATGCAGTCAAAGATACAGACCGGGTCGGTGAAGCAGACGTGGGCAGTATGGAGGTCGCCGTGGCAGTCACGCACCCGGCCCTCGGCCACCCGCTGCTGCAGCCGGGCGGCCTCGTGCTGGATGAAGCGGCGGGTGTAGCTGGCAATGCGGTCGTAGCGTGCCGGCGGGAGGGTGCGGCCCACGTAGTCCCGCACCTGCTGGAAGTTCTCCTCGGTGTTGGTGCGGATGGTGGTAATGTCACCGAAGCCGCTGACAACCGCGGCACGGGCGTGGAAGTCGGCCAGGGTGGCGGCGAGCCGGCGCACCATCTCCACCGAGACCCGCCCCTCTCCCAGGAGAACGTCCATCATGCGCTCCCCGGGGAGGCGCCGCATCTTCACGGCGTACTCCACCACCTTACCGCTTCCGCCGAGGCTGAGGCGGCCGTCTTTGATGGTGATGGCAACAACGCCGAGGTAGGCGTGCGGGCAGAGCCGCCGGTTGAGGTCAACCTCTTTGCGGCAGAACTCAAGGCGCTGCTCCAGGGTGGTGTAGTCCAGGTAGCCGAGGTTGACCGGCTTCTTGACCTTGTAGACGTAGTCGCCCGCCAGGAAGACCACCGACATCTGCGTCTGCTCCAGCGCCACGGCGGGCGCCGGGTCAGGGTAGATGGCCGGGTCCGAGAGGGCGGCAATAATGTCTTCTAGCTGTGGCATCGCTCGGGGCGGCCCGAAAGGCTGCCTGCCGCCCGGTATGGTGTGCCCGCCGGGCTGGCTAGCGCCGGGCCTTCTCGGCCTTCTGTTTCAGCTTGCGCTTCTTTTTCTTGAGGCGGTGCTTGCGCCAGGCAACTCGCTTCGTCTTGTTCATACCACTAGTGAATATATACCGGGCGGGGGTGTTGTGTCACGCCCTTACTGGGTGTAGAGCCGGGCAAAGCGCCGGAAGGAGCGGTCGTAGGTGCGCTCCACCTCCGGCGGGAAGACGCAGCCGGGTAGCTCGTCCCTGCGCCGGTGGTAGGCGATGCACTCGCAGCACTTGCCCTTGCGCGGGCATGGCTCGTAGGTGCAGGTGCAGGTGGCCCGGGTCCCTTCAATCTGGCATTCCATAAGCGCTTCTGGTCTCCGCTTCAGGTGTACTTGCGGCGCATCTGCCCGGCGAGGTCAGCCAGCAGCTCCAGCGCCTGCCCGGCCGCCTCCTCCGAGCCCAGCGGGGCCAGCCCGCAGCTCGGCGTGAGGAGCGACTGGCGTGCCACCTGGCGGAAGGGCAGGCCGTTGCGGCTGAAGGGTGCCATCGTCTCCTCCAGGCGGTCCCGCAGGCTGGAAACGGTCTCTCTGGCCAGGCTCTCGGCCTCGTTGGGGACAATCCCCCAGGCCACCGTCCCCCCTTCGGCCAGGAACTGCCTGACCTCGTCGGCGTAGATGGCCAGCGTCTCCCCGTAGTTGTAGGCGTCGTAGCTGATGATGTCGGTCCTGGTCTGCAGGATTATTGACCAGTCAGTGTTGCCACAACAGTGCACCCCCTTGATGCCCTGGATGCCTTCGAAGACCTCGTCCAGCAGGCTGACGACCTGTTCCCTGGAGAGCATCATGCCGACCGAGCCGAAGGCGGACATGTAAGGCTCGTCCAGGAAGATGATGGTGCGCCCTGATAGCTGCCCCAGCACCTTCTCCATCCAGCTTGCCTTCATCTTCAGCAGCTTGGGAACGGCCTCGCCCAGGGTGTCATCGTAGAGGATGCCCTTGCGGTCTTCATCGGTCACGGTCAGGCCCCAGGTGACCGGGCCGGTGACCTGCCCCTTGACGGCCCAGGGTGCCGGGCCGCCGGAGCCGAGCATGGTGTGCAGGCCAGCGGCGTACTCCGCCCCGATGGCGTACTTGTAGCAGTCGTCCGCCAGGAAGTCGGCGTAGAACTGCTCCAGCTCGTCGCGGGCGCGCCGCCGCTCCACCCAGATGCGTTCGTCTTCTATCGTGATGCCGGGGAAGCCCTGGCTGTACTGGGCGTACATGTTCTCGTGGAAGGCACGCCGGGGTAGCTGCGGCCAGGCGGGAATGTCACGCAGGTAGTGCCGCACCTGGCGGCAGGCGGCCAGCGGGTCGCGGTGGGGCATGGAGCCTATCATGGTGGGCCGGCAGTTGAATTCTACCCGTGCCACGCTACAGGTGCTCCTTCCTACACGTACTTGCCGATGATAAGCTCCAGCTTCTGCTTTGTCTGCGGTGGGATGGCCTCCGGGGCGGTGACGATGGCCGTCTTCAGGGCACTGGCGCACTCGCAGTTGCGCTCAGCCTGGACCTTGGCCACGGCCCGCCGGATGATTTCGCGGATGGCATCCGTGTTGCGCTGCAGGGTGGCAACGATTTCCATTATCTCCGTCGGCTCTTCGTCCTTCCAGCAGTCAAAGTCGGTCACCCCGCAGATAGAAGCGTAGCAGATTTCGGCCTCGCGGGCGAGCTTGGCCTCGGGGGCGGCCGTCATGCCGATGATGTCCATCCCCCAGGCCCGGTGCAGGAGTGACTCGGCCCGGGTGGAGAAGGCCGGCCCCTCCATGGCAAGGTAGGTGCCGCCGTAGTGGACGGTAGCGCCGACCTCCTGCCCGGCCTGGTAGAGGGTGCGCGAGAGCTCAGGGCAGAAGGGCCGGGCCAGCAGCACGTGGGCGACGATGCCTTCGCCGAAGAAGGTGCTGACACGCCCCTTGGTGCGGTCCACGAGCTGGTCCGGGATGACGAGGTCGCCCGGCTTGAGCTCCTCGCGGAAGCTGCCGCAGGCGTTGACGGCGATGATACGTTCCACCCCGAGCCACTTCAGCGCCCAGATGTTGGCGCGCTGGGGAATCTCCGAGGGGAGGATGTGGTGGCCGCGCCCGTGCCGGGGCAGGAAGGCCACCCCCACGCCGCTGAGCCGGCCGAGGGTGATGGTGTCGCTGGGGGGGCCGAAGGGGGTCTCAACAGTTATCTGCTGCACGTCCTCAATGCCGGGGATGTCATAGAGACCACTCCCCCCGATAACTCCGATTTTGGCGCGGGGTGATGGGGACATCATGCGGGGACCTCCTCAGGTGCCACAATTTGGCTGGCTACTCCATCTGCTGGTGCACAGTTTATATTTTACCGGACAGCGGGTTATTGACATGGTGTAGCACTTGTGCTACGCTGACAATAATTCGAGCAATCGAAGGTGGATGGCCCGTGTAGGGCTAGCGTGGAGAGATCAGGCAACTGCCTGGTCTCTCCATTTTTCTTAACCCAAGAATACCTTGCCGTATCCCCAAACTCTCCCATTGTAGACCTGCCTATTGTACTTCTCCACAAGACACTCGCACAGTTGCCTGCCGAAGTTGTCGCCGGAATCATCAATCCTGCCCTTCTCCAGCAGAATTGCCTGCTTCACGGGATGAGCGAGCAAGTCAGCAAATTGCAGGCCAGCTATATTTGAGGACTTCGGCTTTAGCTTTATCTGACCACTTGTCAGGGCTCTCTGAAAGAAGCTCCGGCCTCGCCATTGTGTTCCGGCTCGATACACGGCGTGGTAGGCTTCTTTCAGTTGCCTGTCCTCCGTGCCGCCTCTGCTCTCAGCCATCACATCACCCTGGTGGCCTCGTAGATTCAGCAACCCGCAATACCTTTCAAGGAGCGCCACCAAGCAGTAATGGTACGGGTGGAGGGCCGCTTCACGGTAGCGTTCACTGTGAGTCTTCTTATCGATCACGACCGCAATCACCCTGTATTCGTGGTTCAGACAGTATTCTAGGAAATCAGTGTTGAATGCCGTCTCATTTCCTGGATCCCTAAGTCTCCAAAATGGTCCGCTCTTATTGATTATGTCTTTTCGGTGCAAGATAACTGGTTCATCGGGACTGTGCGGAAAGTGTCTTTGCTTCAGAGCTTCGAGATTCGGTTGCATCGTCGTGCGGTAATGCTCGGTGTTGATCATGAGACCCAATAATCCCAGGTATCTCTTCCCCGGTTCGTCGGTATCGTAGAAGGTGTGATCCCCCGATTCGTCAATGTAGAGACGGTATCTCTTGATTGCTGGCATACTAACAAGACCTGATTACTCTATCACCTTCCCAATCCCTCCTGGTACAGCCCCCGTATTATACCATCCTCGGTGATGAAGGCGGTGATGTAGCCGGCGGGGGTC